>NZ_CP121196.1:945452-1260603 GCF_039994875.1 Telmatobacter sp. DSM 110680
GTTTACGGTGTGGGCGGTGAAGATGACGTGCCACATGCCGACGATCGACGGGGAATTGTCATCGTCGTCATTGAAGAGGGCGGCGTGCATGAAATGCGCCGTACCGATCTGGGGATGCCAGGCGGCGGGTTTGACGTATTTCTTATTGAGACCACACTGTGCGAGGGCGCCAGGCACCATCGCGCACGCGAGAACTAGGACGACCATTGCCGACATCAAGCTGCAATTTCTTGACTTCATTTGAATCTCTCCTCGGCCGGGGAATGCCGGCTGAACCCGAAGCTAACCGCGACAAGCTCTGGTCAAGCAATGAAGGGGAGGTAAAGTCGGAGGTGAAGTTTAGGTAAAGCGCCAACCCCTTTCAAATCGCGTGGTTTCCTGACACACTGGTTGATACTTCCCCCGCAGGAGGTATCGCCTGCCCGCCCCCGTGTCTCATGCTGTGACCGGTCTTGTCTTTGAATTCGGCGACTTCCGCCTCGATTGCGGACGTTTCGAACTCGTGCGCGGTGGTGCCCCCTTGCGTGTGGAGCGCAAACCGCTCGAGCTTCTCATCCTCCTCGTCTCGCGTCAGGGCCAGCTCGTCACTCGCGCTGAGATCGCTCAACATCTCTGGTCCAGCGAAGTTTTTGTCGATACCGAACACGGCATCAACACCGCCATCCGCAAGCTGCGTCACCTCCTTCGCGACGACCCGGTAGATCCGCAGTTCATTCAGACGGTTACGGGGATGGGTTATCGCTTTGTCGCTGCCACCGTAGCGATCGGAGAGTCAGCCACGGAGTCTTCTGCGGCTTCTTCCGTGGACTCTTCGACCTCAGAACCAGTCATTGCGCCCGAAGCTCCCCCACCGCCTCCCCAGGAATTACCGAAGAAACCGCTCGCCGTTCAAATTGCCATCGTTGCCCGCTTTGTCGCGCTTACTGTTCTGTTTATCGTGATGGGAATTGGTCCGCGACAGATTGCAGGGCTTCTGCATCGCGATGCGAACCCACCTATCACTTCTCTGGCCGTGATCCCTCTCGACAATCTCTCGGGCGATCCGAATCAGGAGTATTTCGCCGACGGCATGACCGACGAGTTGACGACCATGCTTGCCAAGGAATCGACCCTGCGCATTGTTTCCCGGACGTCTGCCATGCAGTACAAGGCTGCCCACCGTCCGTTGCCCGAAATCGCTCGCGCCCTCAACGTCGACGCCATCCTCGAGGGTTCCGTATCCCGCTCCAACGGCCAGGTGCACATGACCCTTCAGCTCATCCGCGCCGACACCGACGCGCACCTCTGGGCTGAAAGCTATGACCGCAGCGCAAACGACGTCGCCGCACTGCCGAATGAGGCCGCGGAGGCTATCGCGCACCGGCTTCACAGCGCAGTCGCCGCTCAGGGAACCGTCCACACTCTAAGTCCCGAAGCGCATGATGCCTACCTGCGAGGCCGCTATTTTCTCCAAAAGCGCGAACCGGACAAAAGCGCGGCCTACTTTCAGCAGGTCGCTTCCATCGATCCTTCATGGTCCCAGGCATACTCCGGTCTTGCCTCCGCCGTGCAGATCGAAGGTGTCTTCGGCAGCATCGGACCGCAGGATGCGATGACCAGGAGCGATGCGGCTGCACGACGGGCCATTGAACTCGATCCCGACAACGGGGAAGGATATTCTGCACTCGGCCTTACGCAGGCCATCTTCGAATGGAACTGGTCGGACGCAGAAGGGAATCTGAAGCGAGGAATTGCACTGAGTCCCAATAGCTCTGACGCCGAACTGAATTTTGCGGTTTACCTCGACGCGGTTAACCGTCCGGAAGAAGCCGTTAAACACATGCGAAGAGCGTTGGAGATCGAACCGGTTTCGTTCATACTCAACCGGCACCTTGGATCGACGCTCTTTTTTGCACGGCACTATGATGAAGCGCTCGTACATCTGCAGCAAGCCTTGGAGATGGAGCCCGACAAACGAAGCTTCGTGGCTGGATGGGCAAGCAGGATCTATGAGATGAAAGGAATGCGGGATGAGGCTGTGGAGTCTGACGCATACGAGGCTGAGATGGAAACATCGGCTGCCAAAGCGAGCAGCCTGCTTGCAATCTACAGACGCGATGGGTGGAACGCCTACTGGGAAGCACGAATGAAGATCCTGCTAGCCCGTCAGAATGAACACTGCGTTCCTTACGATATCGGGGTCAATTACATCCGCCTCGGAGAACCAGATCTGGCATTTGCACGAATCAGTGCGGCCATTGACCAGAAGTGCTGGGAGTCGAACTGGATGATGGTGGACCCAACCCTGGACAGTATCCGATCCGACAGTCGATATAAAGACCTTCTTAAACGGATGAATCTGCCACATTGATCGGGCAGCCCGTCCGGTCCTGGGATGCAACTGCGCGCCACGCCTAACTGAACTGTTATCTTGATCCCACATGCCGCTGGTCACGACAACTGAAGCCGGAGTGCCGATCCAGGGACCGAGCGCGACCCTTATCTACGACGACTGGTATCCGGCTCTGCGCACCAACACTCTTCGTAAGGGCAAGCTGGCGACGGCGATGCTCCTCAACTATCCTCTGGTGCTCGGAAGGTTAGAGAGCGGGAAGCTCTTTGCGATGCGCGACAGCTGTCCGCACCGCGGGATTCCCCTGAGCGAGGGCTGGTTCGATGGCAATCGCGTGACGTGCCGGTACCATGGCTGGGAGTTTGAACCGTGCAGCGGACGATGCGAGTTGATTCCTTCGCTTTCGAGCCACGACCATCTGGATGCGACGCGCATTTACGCGACTGCATTTCCGTGTGAAGAGCGGGATGGGCATGCGTGGGTTTATATCCCCGGTCCCGGCGCCGGAAAGCGTTCGGCAGCCGAGCTTTCCCGCGCAGTCCCGGAACTTGCGAAATTTGGGTCACGTTTTCGCAGGGCGCATCTCTCCGCAGACCTGCCGTGCAATGTGGACCACGGAATCATCGGGCTGATGGATCCGGCGCACGGACCGTTTGTGCATCAGGCATGGTGGTGGCGTTCGCGAGCCAGCATTCGCGAGAAGACCAAGAAGTTCGAGCCGATTCCGGAGGGCTTTCGCATGAGCGCGCATGCCCCCAGTGGCAATTCGGCGCCTTACAAGCTGCTCGGCGTTTATGGGCAGCCGGTGGAAACGACAATCGACTTCACGCTGCCAAACCGGCGGACGGAAATCATCCGTTGCGGCGATAAGTGGTTCTCTTCACTGACGACGGTGACTCCAGTGACTGCGTCGACGTGCCGCATCGACGTGATCGCTGCGTGGAATGTTTTTTACAACGTGCCCTTTCTGACCCCTATCGCAAAATTCTTCGGCGCGAAATTTGTGCGGCAGGACCAGGAGACGATGATTCAGCAGGCTGAGGGGTTGAAACACAATCCCAGCCTGATGCTGATCGATGATGCAGACAAGCCGGCGAAGTGGTACTTCGCGTTGAAGCAGGCGCGGCTGGAAGGAATGGGGAAACACCCGCTCGATGGGCCTGTGGAACTGCACTGGCGGAGCTAGGTGAACAACTCGCTGTTGAACGGGCCGCAACCAAGCGCGGGGATTCGAACCAATCAGCCTGCCTGGGGTTCGTCTTCGCCCTGAGTCAGTTCGTCGTTGTCTTCGCCTTCGATGGAGATGCGCAGAGAGCGCAGGAAGTTCACATCGTTTTTGGTGAAGGTGCCGCCGGCGGCTTCAGCTGCGGCATCGGCTTCCTCGGTTTCCTTGGAGACCTCGTTCAGGCCGATGGTGGCCTCAAGCATCAGGAGCACATCGAAGCCGTGCTTGCGGATGTCCTGGACGACGCCGGCGATCTGCTCGCTCTCGATAACGGACTCGTGGATTGCCTCTCCGAGTTGCTGGATCAGTTCGCGCAGGCGAGATGTCACTGGTTTACCTCCGGCAGCGGCCGGCGCTGAGGAATGCGCAGGAGCGGCGATTGATTTCTATTACCTTACTTGGCAAGCGGAGATCCGGCAACTGGCTTCGGCTGGGTATGCGAGACCGGGTTGCATGAGGACCGTCGCTGCTACCATCATATCCGGGGCCCCGCAACGGGCCTTTGTTGCAGGGGTGGTAACGGAGTGAGACCTCAAACCATAGGCCGGGTGCTGGGCGTGGGTGTTCGTGTGGCGGGGCGCCTCGCGGGACAGGCCATCATGGGTGAAGGCCAGCAGAACAATGCGGCGAGTGGCCAGGCGCAGCCGGGGGCAGTCCCGGCCAATGCCGGGACGCGAGGGCGCGTTGCCGGGCAAACCGCGCGCGGCGTGACACGCGGACTGGGTGGATTCTTCAAGCCGTTCCGGAGTGTTGGCGGCAAGATCTGGCTGGAAGTGACGGGAGTGTTCTTCCTGCTGCCGGTGCTGGTGTTCAGCCCATTTGTGTGGCGAACAAGAGCCAGTTGGCTGCATGGACCAGATCACCGGTCGTTTGTAGCCTCGGCAGTGATCATTGTAATTTTTCTGTATCTCGGGGTCAGCAGTTTTTGGCGGGCGGGGAAAAAGTAGTGCGTCTTTTTTTGGGCAGCGCTACACCCAGGATGCCTCGTAGTTCTTCGCGTTGAGGCTCAGACAGGCCCGCAAGGCTCATGCCGAAACACGCACCCGACTGGAAAACGAGAACGACGACTCCGTTTTTTTCGCGCCAGTCTTTATAAACATTCCATCCGGTCTGCGATGAGGTGCCTGCCGTGTTTTGGGTCGAGATCGACTCGGGCGTGATGTTGACCGTGAATTGCCCCTGCATGAAGGGATCTTTCCGATAGATGCGGCGCAGGCGCGTGGGCACCGAATAAAAAATGATAAAGATCCATACGCCGCCCAGAAGTATGAACGGCCCAACATTCTCAAGCAGAGCGGGCATGAGCTGCGGATGATTCTTTGGTTCATCGTCCTGTGCTTCCATAGCTGGCTGCTGATCGAAATCGGCGGCATGTTGCCTGCTTTTTTGAACAACCGCCCAGAGCAAGGTGAGGCAGACAAAGATGAAAACCCAAAACATAACGATTTTGAAGACAGATTGGGACGACACTTTCCGCCCCAGCTTCGACGCCCGGATGTACTCCGCTTCGGTTAGTCTGTAGGAGAATTCCATGCCGCCAGCCTAGCATCCTTATCGCGTTATATTGACTAACTCAAGCTAGAGCCGAGCGCCGTGTCATTAGAACAGCAACTAAAGGAATTTACGTATCTTCTCGCTGAAACGTGTGTAAAGAAAAGATACAGACAGCAGCGCGGTTCCCAATACGATCAGCGTAACGTAGCGGTCCGGTGGCGCCAGTGCCCACACATCCATCAGCAGAATCTTTGCCACGCTCACCAGCAACAGGCCGAGCCCCGCGAGTCGGAAGCTGCGTTCGCCGACCACCAGAGCAAACAAGAATGTACCGAGGCCGAGCAGGCTCCACGCAATGGTGATGTGGCCGGAGCTGAGTTTGACGGCCAGTGCCGCCACCATCATGCCGAAGGGCGCGAAGAAGAACCATTGTTCCGGTTTGCTGAGCGCTGCGATAAAAGGTTCAGATAGTTTGATTGAAGCGCCGGTCCAGAAGTCGCGGCCGCGGAGTTTGAACGCGAAGGGCAGTGCGGCGATCAAGATCAGCGCAGCTACCGAGAGGCGATAGAGAATTCCGTGCCAGAAGTCGCCATGGGATTCGCCAATCAGATCGAAGAGCAGACCGTGCAGGACAGCCACAACGGCAAGGACAATGGCTTGAAGCATGAACGTGCGACGCCGCATGATCCACGCCAGTACCATCAGTGCGGTTGCCATGGCGGCCCAGATGGCGGTGATCCATCCCTCGCCTCCGTGTACATAGAACGGAAAACGCACGCCGAACCAGACTACGAGGCAGAAGATTCCAGCAGCATCCGCGAGAAGACCAACGATGTGCTCGGCTTTAGGGGTGCGCGTGAAATCCCGGGTTCGCTCCAGCAGCAAGTAGCCGCCGGTGATCAGGATCAGGACTTCGAGAAGTGTGGATCCAACGAGGGTAAATTGTCGCGCATTTGGTTGGCCCGACAATCCAAAAATGGAATAAGGCAAATCGTGGTCAAGGTATACCGCGAAGGCGACGGCGATCAGCATGTATCCCTGCCAGCGCAGAAAGCCTTTCTTCACGAAGCGACCAATTTCAAAAAGCGCGACGCAGAGCGCAACAAGAACGGGGGCGATCCACGGATCGTGGAGGATATCGAAAGTCAAAAATAGAAGCAGGACAGCCGAGGCCCACGAGTACGCGGCGGGAACAAAGTTACGTTCGCCGGCAACAGTCTTACGGCGCATGCCGCAATACAGCAAGGCAACAGCAATCAAGAGCGGAGTGCGATGATTCCAGTCGCTGTGCCACAAATCCCAACCAAAGAGGCCAACCAATGAAGTGATCGCGAGCGCATCTGCCTGCAGCGGGAGCGCTTTGCTTGCGACCCAATCTGCGGCAAGGCCGAGCGCGAGTACCAGCCCGAGCCATCCCACTGCGACCCACGCGGAAGGTAGCGCGACCCATATGGCTGTAGCTGCTGCGGCGGTGCCAATGCAACTGGCAAGAGGCAGCATCACCGCTTCCCAAGCGGCTGGATCCCAGATGGGCACTGCAGTGAGTTTTGGAAGGAAGCGCGGGAACAACTCGGCGCGGGACCAGAAAGCCAGGGCGGTGAGACTCAGGACGGTTGTAAACACGGCATGCCGGCTGGGGTCGGCATTCTCGAAGCGGAAGAAGACCAGCGGCAGAACGTGATGGAAGATAAGAACGCCCGCAGTGGCAAGAGCGAGCACATCGCCTTCCAGTGGCGGCATGGTGGCATTGAAGCGATGGCCCAGAATAACCAGAACAAGAAACAGCGCGACCCAGCCCAGAGGCAACCAGGGATCGGGCATGCAGACCCACAGTGCAGCGGCGGCCGCGGCCAGTCCAAGCCAACTGGTGCAGGGGAGGATAAAGGCAAACCATCGACGCAATGTTTGTGCCGGCGATCCTTCCGGATCAAGAGGCGGCAATGTGCGCGGAAAAATCTCTCCGCGCAACCAGTAGGCAAGCGCCGCGACCGAGAGCACGACGGTCTCGACCGCATGATGGCTGGTATCGGCGTTGCCTAATCGGAAAAACGCCAACGGCAACACGTGATCGAAGAACAGCAGTCCCGCAGCGCCCAGCCCTAGAACATCGCCCTCCAGCAGCGGATTGGTGGCGCGGAAGCGGTGGCCCAAGAACACGAGAACCAGGAACAGCGAGATCCAGCCTACTGGGAGCCACTCATCGGGCAGCACGACCCACAAGCAAGTTGCAGCTGCACCGAGTGCGAGCCAGCTTGAGAGCTTGAGAGCTAAGCTTTCCAGCGGGCTGGCTGCAATTTCAGGCCAGCGTCGCGGGTAGATTTCGGCATGGGTCCAGTAGAGAATCGCCGCGAGGGCGAGTCCGGCGGTCAATGACCAATGGCGACTGGTGTCGCCAGCCATTGCGCGCTCGATGGCGAGCGGCATGACGTCGTGGAGGGCGAGGACGCCGCCCGTAATAACACCTACAAGCAAGCCGAGGCGGCGAAAGATCGGTTCACCCAACCGCAAACCGGCGATGGCCAGCACCTGCGCCTGCACCAGCCAAAGCACCGGCCAGCTCACGCCATGGAAGCGGAACGGCACGGATGAGACCAGCAGAACGACGGCGATGGTGGAGAGCACGACGAAGGCCTGACGACGCTTCTCCTTCGCCCACCAGGCAAGCGCCATCTCAAAGATGCCGAGCGCAACCAATGCCCAGAAGGCCCACTCCGGGTGCGCCGACTGAAACTTGAGCAGCCCAAGCACACCGCCGGAGTTAAGAATTGCCGAAACGCTGGACAGGTTTTCTTCGCGCTTGTCGAGCGGGGTGCGGAGAATGTAGGCCAGTCGAAAAATCAGCCAGTAAAGCAGGATCAACGCAGTCGAGGGCCAGAATTGTGCGAAGTCGCCGTGGTTATCGGGAAGAACCCTGGTAAGCCAGACGAAGTGGCTGCTGTAGACCGCGATCAATCCGCACAACTCGAGGACTGCCCAGTGACGAAGGGTCGTGACTACGACCAGCGCGATGGCAAGGATGGCGCTTGCTGCCAGGGAGAAGGCGACGGTCTGCGTGGGCTCTTCGATGTGGCTCGTCAGCAGTGTGGCGAAGCCCAGCATGAAGGCCAGCGCGGTAACGGTCTGCGACTTATAGCGCAGGGAGTGGCCAACCATGCCGGCTGCGACCAGCATCATCAACAACAGGTCAACGGGCAGCGAATCGACGATGCGCGCAGCCTGCAGGTGGTACATGGCGAAGGTGGTGAAGTAGGCGAGGGCCCATCCTCCGCCGATGCCGCCGCGCGCGAAGATGCGGTAGGTTGGTTTGCGTTCGAGCCAGACGCCGCCACCCAGCAGTGCAAAGCTTACGGCGAATCCGCAGAGCACTTTGCCGCCGGGTCCCCACGTCTGCAGTTTGTAAGCGAGGAAAAACGCCAGCCCGATGACGAGGATGGCGATGCCGATTTTATTGAGCCAGTTCGCGCCGAGTGTTTGTTCGAGTGAGAATTGGCGTTCGTTCTTTTCTGCGGCAGCGTTTGCCTGTTGAACTGCCTCCGCTTGAAATGCTGCGGCAGCATGCAGGGGTGGCGCAGAGGCCGGCGCGGGCTGCTTCGCTGGTTCTGCCGGTTTTGAGGGTGGGATCGGCGAAGCGGGTTCCTTCGCAGCAGTGGGTTGGGTGGCAGGCTGAATTTCGGAAGCGGGCTTCGGCGCGGGTGCCGGCGCGGGCGGTGGTTGTGATGCTGCGACTGGAGGTGTCGCAGGTTCGGGAATCGTACTGGGAGCGGGTGCAGGCGGCGGGGTGGATTCTGCCGGTTTGATTGCCGGCTTGTACGCTGCCACGGGAGGCGCGACACTGTGCGTGGCTTGTGTTGGCTCAGCCTGACGCGGGGGCTGCTGCGCCGCCTGAGGGGCGGTGGAGGACTCAACTGGAGTTGCGGGCGATTCGTTGCGCTTCGCGTTGTCTCTAATCAGGGCGGCGACCTGCGAGCGCAGAAATTCAATTTCGCGTTCGAGGCGATCTACCGCTTCACGCAAGCGTTCGCGGGTGTCGCGGCTGCTGTTCCAGACCGAAAGGACAACGATCCCCAGAACAATAATCAGGAAATAGTCCATAAAGGTAGTTGGCGGGAATTATACGGGGGTTTGAGCCGCTAACACCGATATCTTGCCATCTACCTTCACACAGGAGTGTTACGGCTGATTTGAACAAAGTGCCACACAGCGAGGCCCAATGCCAAAACGCCCAAGCCGTAAGCCATCCACGCGTAATGGCCATGATGAATTTGCCAGCCGCGCCAGAATGCGAATCCGGCGGCCACGATCATGAGGATTCCACGAAATGGATTCAAGGCGACTCCTTCCATTGGCTGAACAAATCATCTTAAGCCGTGAACCGGGCGGTTTGACCCGCGAAGGAGGGGTGCCTATCGTGGATAGGGTAGATTTTGTCGAAAGGACCACGATTCATGTCCACACCTGCCGCACCAGTTGCTCCCGCACTTAAAAAGACAGCGCTCAACGCCACCCATCGCGCACTGAAAGCCAAAATGGTCGACTTCGGCGGCTGGGACATGCCCGTCGAGTACCCCGGTCCTGGCGGCGGGCTCATTGCCGAACATATGGCCGTGCGAACCGGGGTGGGGCTTTTTGACGTCAGCCACATGGGCGAGATCCAGTTTCGCGGGCCCGGCTCGCTGGACGCCGTGCAACACATCACGATGAACGATGCGTCGCGGCTCAAGGACGGACAGGCGCACTACTCCGCACTTCTCACGCCGGAAGGAACGTTTGTTGACGACATCCTGGTGCACCGGCTTGGCGAAAACGACTATCTGCTGGTAGTTAACGCGGGGACGAAGGACAAGGATTACGCGTGGATCCGCCAGCAGGTGGGCAGCCGGCCCGGTATCCATGTGAGCGACTATTCGAGTTACTATTCGCAGCTTGCATTGCAGGGACCCCGCGCACTGGAGACGCTGCAGAAGCTGACAAAGGTGGATCTGAGCGCGATCAAGAATTACTGGTTCACGTTTGGACAGGTTGCCGGTATTCATAATGTTCTGATTGCGCGTACCGGCTACAGCGGCGAAGACGGATTCGAAGTGTACATACCGTCAGATGAAGCAACCACCGTGAAGATGTGGGAAGCCCTGATGGAGGCTGGCGCGGAGTTCGGCATCCGGCCGTGCGGACTCGGGGCGCGGAATACGCTACGCCTCGAAGCGGGCATGAGCCTGTATGGCCATGAGATTTCAGAAGAGATCAACGCACTTGAGGCGGGACTTGATCGTTTTCTCAAACTCGACAAGGAGGAGTTCATCGGACGCGATGCTCTGCTGGCTGACAAGGCTAGCGGCGGACCGAAGCGCAAGATTATCGGCCTCGAAATGGTAGAGCGCGGCATAGGTCGCGATGGCTATACCGTGCACGATCTCGAGGGCAAGCAGATTGGTGTCGTCACTTCCGGTTCGCCTGCACCGTTTCTCAAGACGAACATTGCAATGGCGCTGGTTCCGGCGAGCGTAGCCCACAGCGGAAGCGATGTGCTGGTCCAGTGCAGGGCCAATTCGGTCAGGGCGAAGCAGGTGCCGATTCCGTTTTACAAGCGGCCGAAGAAGTAGGCTCTTCGCGTCAGTTTTGAATTCTAAGTTCGTAGTTCGTTCTCGGAGCTGTTGGACTTAGAACTCGCTCATCCCCCGTGCCCATTGCATTTCAACACGCCTAGAAAGGCTCCGAAGGGACCGACCTCATCCCGGTATTGGTGCGCCATGATGCGCGAGATCTGGTGGAGGTGGGTCAGGTCGTGCGCAGCCCAAGTAGCCAGCAGATTCGAAAGCGTAACGGCACCGAGCGATGGATGGCGGCCTCGAAGTTCAAGCTGCTCTGGCTGTAGATTGAGGGCGCGCAGATCATCGAGGCAGCCCGCGCGAACGCGCCGAAACTCATCGAGAAGCCGAGGAAGACTTTTGCCACGGCACTCTTCGACATGCCCACGGCGATCGAATGGATCAAAGGGTTTGTTTTCGCCATGTTCAAGGATCATGTGCGCACGCGGCATCCAATCGACGCGATCGGCGTAGATGAGATGGCCGACGACATCGACGACCGTGAAGGTTTCGCCGCCTTCATTGTGATGAGTCCACGTCTCCGGAAGTCCTCGCAACAACTCATCCAGTGCGCCCGGCGTGCGCTCAAGCAGAGCCACGGTGTCTTGCAGATTGTGTGCCATCAATTCTCGATGCGGAACGGGTTGTGAGGGATGCAAACAAAGACCGCAACGCCGTTTGTGTAGGCATTGCGGTCATATTGCATTTGATTTAGTCGACTGCTCAGACCTGCATGACTTCAGCTTCCTTCTTGCGCGAGAGTTCTTCCATGCGGCGAATCTCTTCGTCGGTCATCTTCTGGACCTCTTCGAGGGCGCGCTTCTCATCGTCTTCGCTGATCTTTTTTTCCTTCGCAAGCTTCTTCAATGCGTCGTTGCCATCCCGGCGTACATTGCGGATCGCGGTGCGGTGCTCTTCGAGAACCTTGTTGAGATGCTTGACCACATCACGACGGCGCTCTTCGGTCATGGGCGGAACGGGTACGCGAATCACCTTGCCGTCGGAGATGGGATTAAACCCGAGATCGGAAGCCTGGATAGCCTTCTCGATCTCTTTGATGATCGAGGGATCCCAGGGCTGAATGAGAATGCTCTGCGGTTCGGGGGCACCGACCTGGGCCATCTGGTTGATGGGCGTCATGGTGCCGTAATAGTCCACCTTGATCTGGTCAAGCATGTGCGCGCTGGCGCGTCCGGTGCGCGTGGAAGCCAGGCTGGCCTGGAAGGTTGCGACGGCCGCATCCATGCGCCGCTTCAGGTCGCCCGAGAGTCCCTTAAGTGCTGGATTACCATCCATAAACGATGCCATGGTCATTTCCTCGCTATGCCAATTGCCAACGGCTATTCTACAACCCGGCGGTCGGGCTCGGGTCGCATACGGAGATCTCCAAGAGCCTCGCTATGCTTCGAGCGTTACCCGTTTTGCGGCGAGTTGTGCCTTGATGACGAGCTCCGCAGCGAGCAGGCATTGCACC
The DNA here is from genome assembly GCF_039994875.1 of Telmatobacter sp. DSM 110680. Taxonomy (GTDB): domain Bacteria; phylum Acidobacteriota; class Terriglobia; order Terriglobales; family Acidobacteriaceae; genus Telmatobacter. The sequence goes on from NZ_CP121196.1 coordinate 957,563, forward strand.
TGGTCTTGGGCGGTATGCGTGCGGTTGACGACATCCGCCACGAACTGTGGGCCAAACGGCAACGGTATGTTGTTGCAGTCGATGTAGCGGGCCTGCTTGCTGTCGACAATGAACAGATTATTGCCCTGCGGTTTGACTGCGACGTCGGTGTATTTGCGGATTTCGATGTAGCCATCCGTCCCAAGGATGAAGAGACGGCCATCGCCCCATGTGCCGAGGCCATCTGGGGTAAACCAGTCCAAGCGCACATAACCGAGTCCGCGATTTCCGCGCAGCACCATGTCGCCGAAGTCTTGGAAGTCAGGATGGTCAGGATGGCGGATGTTGGCGATCTGCGATTCCACCACTTCAGCCTGGGTTGATCCCGTGTAGAAGAGGAATTGATCTACCTGGTGCGAACCGATATCGCAGAGAATTCCTCCGTAGAGTTCAGGCTTCCAGAACCAGTCGGGCCTGCCTGTTCCGCCGCCAGCCACGCCGCCATGTTGGAAAATCTGGTGAGGGGCAATGTTGATGGTCTGGATCACCTTGCCGATGGCTCCCTGCTGTACTAGCGTTCCCGCGTAAACCGCGGCTTTCACTTCAAGCCGCTCGCTGTACATGATGGCGTAGATGCGTTTGGTTTCAGCTATCGTCTTGCGTACTTCGGCAAGCTGTTCAAGCGTTGTTATGCCGGGCTTGTCAGAGAGAAAGTCCTTGCCAAGCTTCATAGCCCGCACGCCGAGTGGTGCGCGTTCACTGGCGACCTGCGAGCTGAGGACAAGCTGGATGGACGGATCATTCAGAATCTCGTCCTGCGTTTGGACCATCTTCACGTTGGGGAAGCGCTTGGTGAAGGCGGCGAGTTTGTCTTTTTCTCCGCCCCATGCCGCCACCAGTTCGCCGCCGCCGCGCTGTATGGCGCCCACCATGCCGTAGATGTGATCGTGGCTCATCCCGCAGACGGCAAATTTGATGTGGTGTACAGGAGCTTCCTCGGCCTGAACGGGCAACGTTTCCTCGCTCACGTATGAGAAGTCACCGCTAGCTGTGAAAGCCCGCGCAGCGGGACTGCCGGACAGCATACCAATCGAACCCATGAGGCTTGCTTGTTTCAGAAAACCACGCCGGTCAGTCGACATGCTGTCGTCTCCTTATTCCATTAGAAGGACAATTTGAAATCACGCCAGCGCATTGCCACAAGCGTCAAGTCATTGATGATGTGCGAGAATCTCAAGCCGAAGGCTGCAATGCAATCAAGCCGGTCGACGCTGCCTGCTCGTGCGCGTGATAGCTGGAACGAACCAGCGGACCCGACTCGACGTGGCGGAAGCCCATCTTGAGAGCTTCGATCTTCAACTCGGCGAATTCTCTCGGCGTGTACAAGCGCGCCATGGGCAAATGATCGCGAGATGGCCGCAGGTATTGCCCGATGGTGAGGATATCGCAGCCGACGTCAGCCAGATCGCGAAAGACCTCGATGAGTTCGTGTGTCTCTTCGCCCAGGCCGACCATGACCCCAGACTTCGTGACGCCCACCGGATTCAACTCTTTGGAATAACGCAGAAGTTCAAGGGAACGTTCATAACGCGCGCCTGAACGGACAACGCGATAGAGTCGCGGGACGGTCTCGGTGTTGTGGTTCATGACTTCAGGCTTGGCGTTGACGACGATACCGATGGCTTCGGGGTTGCCCTGGAAGTCCGGAATCAGCACCTCGACGCGGCAGCCGGGCGCTTGCTTTCTAATCTCGTCAATGACCATGGCGAAGATGCGGGCGCCGCCGACAAGATCATCGTCGCGATTCACGCTGGTGATGACGGCGTGTTCGAGGCCCAGAATTGCCACGGCCTCGGCTACGCGGCGTGGTTCATCCATATCGATCGGCTCAGGGCGGCCCTTGGGGACCGCGCAGAATCCGCAGCGGCGGGTGCACAGGTTGCCCAGCATCATGAAGGTGGCGGTCTTGTGATGCCAGCATTCGCCGATGTTGGGGCAATGCGCGCTTTCGCACACGGTGTGCAGGCCAAGCGAACGAGCAAGACGCTTCAGGTCGTGGTAGTTTTCGCCCACAGGGGCGCGAGCCTTGAGCCACTCCGGCTTGGGAGCGGGCGTCTTGCGCGTGAGCTGAATCTGCACCAGTTCCATCTCTTCCATTGTAGCCGGGGCCTGCGATCCGCTTTGCTGCGCCGGGTCGGTCGACTGCATACCGAACTGCAGACTACGGCGGGGACAATTGAAAGATTATTCGCTTCGATGAAACCAACCCGTTGGCTGAAGACTCTCTGCCTGTGAGGAAGCATCCAATGCCGTTAGTTCCCTAGGAACCGGGGTACAATTCCAGCCGAAGAGGAGGCTCGTGTGAAAGGTGTTCTGGTCGTAGCCGTCGCTTGCTTGGCTCTAGGACTCTTCATCATCTTCTATTTCTGCCACGGAACAACAGGCCTCTCGCTTGCCTATCCGCTATCGGCCGCTTCGATTCACATCGACATCACCACAACTGGCGTTGGGGTGCCCATCGCGATTGGGCTCACGCTGCTTGGCGCTTTCTTATTGATTGTTGCCACCATCATCGCGTTGGTCGGCTTGCTGCGGAAAAAGGGCGAATTTCCGCCCAGTAAGCGCCGCGAAGCTGCGTTTGAGGAATAGAAGTCCGCGGAGGCGTGGAGGAGATGCTTCCCTGCTCCCGCGGAATTCTAGGCAGAGCTCTTATTCCGCCTGCTTGTTGGGAGTTGCGGCGGTCGGAGCCGGATTAGCCGGTTTCAGATATTTATCCCACCAGCCCAGCCAGCGCTCGTAGCGATCCTTGATGAAACTTGGCCGTGTAAATCCGTGGAACTGGCCGGGGTAGACGACGAGTTCAGTCGGTCGGCCGAGCGACTTAAGCGCTTCATACATCTGCTCGCCTCCCAGCAATGGCACATTCATGTCGGAAGTGCCTCCCATGAAGAGCATCGGGGTATGCACGCGTTTGTCGATCTCGAGGAACGGGTAGCTCATCTTGATGTAGAGCTGCAGATTCTTCCACGGCGGCCCCAGTTCGTTGTCGTATTGCAGGATGTACTGGTCGACGCCGTAGAAAGACATCGGCGCGGCCACCCCCGCCCCGCTGATCCCTGCTTTGAAGCGATCGGTGCTGGCGACGGTGTAGTCGGTCAGGATGCCCCCGTAGCTCCATCCCGTCACCGCCAGCCGATTCGGATCGGCTACGCCCATCGCGATTGCCTTGTCCACGCAGGCCAGCAGATCTTCGACCTCGTAGTGGCCCCAGTCGGCGGCGATGGCTTTCGCGTAGTCCTGTCCGCGGCCTGAACTGCCGCGATAGTTCACGTTCAGTTCGGCGTAGCCTTTGGTGGCCAGCCACTGGCGCATGAAGTCGAAGCTGTGCTCGTCTTGACCATTGGGGCCGCCATGAATGAAGAGGATCATCGGCACCGGCGTTCCCGACTTGAAGTCTGCCGGCCGAGTTAGCAGCCCATGAACCTCCAGGCCCTCCTTGTCCTTCGCTTCAAGGTCCTCCGTGGGAACCAGGTTCAACTCCGCCATCAGCGCATCGTTGTGCGTCGTCAGCTTGCGTAGTGCGCCGTTCTCGAGCGCGTAAATCTCAGCAGGCGAGCTGTCGTTGGTGTACAGAACAGCCGTGTGCCCGCCTTCCTGATCCCACCCCATCACCGCACCCGGCTGCGCAAGTTCGCGCTTGACGCCGTCACCCGATAACTCCACCTCAGCGGGATATTGATTGCGATCGTCCGCAACGAGGTAGCGCAGATGCCCATCCGCTGAAAAAAATGGCTGGCTCACGCCACGATCGAACTTCGCCGCCGGATAGCTGACTTTGCCATCCAGCGTCACCACAGCGGGCTTGTTCTGCGAGTACTCCAACAACTGCAGCTTCGCGCCCTGCGTGTACGCGATCGACTTCGAATCCGGCGACCACGCCAGGCGGCCGCCATCAGGGCCGGTCCACGTCGTCAGCTTTTTCGGTGTCGATCCTGCTTTTGCCTCGACCACAAACACGTCGGAGTTGTTGCTGCGGTCAGCATCAGGATCGGCGTTGCTTTCAAACGCAACCCAATTTCCATCTGGTGACCACTCCGCGCCGTTCTCATTCACGCTCTTGCTGTTGGTCAGCTTTTCCGCTTTTTTGGTCGTCAGATCCCAGAGGTACAGCGCGTTGTACGCATCGTTGCGTAAGTATCCCTGGATGTCCTGCTTGAAGTGGTAGCGATCGATCACAATCGGCTTGGGCGGCGCGGGAGGCTTGCCCTCTTCCGGATCAGGCTCGGCCTTGGGATGCAGGGAGAGCAGTAGCTTCTTCGAATCCGGAGACCATGCGTATCCCTGGATGTTCTGGTCGGTAATATTTGTGAGCTGCTCGGCTTCGCCTCCGCGCCGGTCCATCACCCACACTTGGTCGCCCTTGGTGGTTCCCGGACGCGACGACATGAAACTGATGTAGTGGCCGTCAGGGCTGAACTTCGGTGCCGACGCGCCCTCCTTGCCGTAGGTCAACTGCAGATGGACTGACCCGTCCCACTTCACCATCCACAAGTGCGATTGCGATTTGTCTTCCTTAGTGTCGACCTGGCTGACCGAATAGACCACCCACTCGCCGTCTGGCGAGACAATCGGGCCACCAACGCGCTGCAGTTTTGCAAGATCGTCAAGGTTGATATCGCGCTTCTTCGGTGCATCGGCTGCGTGTGCTGCAAGAGTTGTGGAAAGGATCAGAAAGACAGAGGCGGCAAGGTTCAATTTGCTTAGGGACATGGGCAAGAGATTACCATTCAGCCGCGCATGGATTCCATGAGAATGTGATCGAGTAAGCGCAGTCTTTGCTTTCACTTCGAGCGGACTAAAAGTGCGGCGTCTAGCGCAGCTTTTCTCGAACTTCAATTCTTACGAGGTAGAAGAAGAAGACCAGGTTGAGCAATCCCTGAATCAGCGCAGGAAGCATGTGGAGGTGCGCATAGATCCACACGTTGTACCCGCCCAGCATGAGCACGGCTGCCAACGCCATGGCCCATGCCCATCGAAACAGCATCAACAGTCCACCGCATGCCGCGAAAAGAAACACTGGCAGCAGTAGGAAGAGTGCGGGGTAATGGCCGCCGACCACACCAATGATGATGACGACGGCGAGCAACAGCAGATAGAAGGAGATGGCAACGAGACCCGGAAGCGGGACCAGTTCTCGCTTTGGCGATGGTGCGGTGTTCGATTCTACGACTGAATGGGTCGAGGGCTGAGAATGATTTGCCGATTCGATCTGGTTGCTACGCTCGTCGCTCATAGGGTGTGCATATAAGCCAGCAGGTCGTGCAACTGCTGGTCATCGAGCGCGGTGCCAGGCATGGTTCCGTGACCGTGCAGGATCACCGCGGTCAGTCGCTCATCCGTAGGTGGCGCCCCAGAGGGCATGGACTGGACCTTTGTGATGGCTTGTAGACCTGGCCCATGCAGACCGTGGGTGGTGGTCGGATAGTGGCACTTCGCGCAGGCCTGGTGAAACACTGCCGCGCCCCGTGCTTCTTCGGGTGTCCACTCCGACTCAGGTTTCGATGGGGGCAGCGATTTGCATCCGGCCATCAGCGATAGCGTGGATATGCCAGAGAACAATGCAAGTGCGCAACTGCAAATACGGGTGTGCATTTCTCCTCTGATAATACAGGCCTTCCATGCCTTTTGAACCGTTGTGCGCCAGCTCACAGCGGCCTTGAAATGCCGTGCCATGCTGAAGATGTCTTGAAACCTTTTGCCTCGATTCGCCGCAAGGGTTGTTGATGGCCGCGCGCCGGCAAAGTTGTGCGCGGCTTGTATAGCTGCGGGAAGGAATTGCATGAAGCGCCGTCTCATCATCGTTGGAGTGATCGCGACTGTGGTCATTGCTGCCATCTGGCTGGTGTTTGCATGGCAGGCCCATCTTGCGCGCTTCGACTATTCCGGCACGGTGGAAACGCGCGAGATCCAGATCGGATCGAAGATCGGCGGCCGCGTCGTTGCGGTTCCAGTCGAAGAAGGCCAGATAGTCAAGGCCGGATCCACGCTTGTCCTCTTCGAATGCGATGAGTTGAAAGCCCAGCGCGCGCAGGCCGCGGCATCACTTGAGCAGGCGCAGGCCGATCTCGACAAGATGCAGCGCGGCAATCGTCCTGAGGAAATTGTCCAGGCAGAAGCGACAGCGCGTGCGCAGCAAGCCGCGCTGGAATCGGCGCGAAATGGCCCTCGTCGCCAGGAGATCGACCAGGCGCAAGCTGACTACTCTGCCGCCTCCGCGGATGCAAAGAACGCCGAGATCTTCTTTGAGCGTATGCAGAAGCTAGTCGCGACCGACACCATCTCGCGCCAGCAATTTGACGACGCCCGGGAAAAGCGAGATTCCGCTGCGCAGCGCGCCGAATCCGCGCGTCAACACCTCGCACTTTTGCAGGCCGGGACACGCGTTGAAGATCTCCACGCCGCTGAAGCCAGATTCAACCAGGCAGATGCCGCCGCGGTTCTCGCCCGCAAAGGCTTCCGAAAAGAGGATATCAATGCGGCACGCGGAAGGCTCGCCGAAGCGCAGGGCCGCGTTGCGGAGCTCGATGCACGCCTTCGCGAGGCGGAACTGACCGCGCCGTCTGACGCGGTCGTCGAAGTGGTCAGCGTGCGCCCCGGCGACCTTGTCCCCGCGGGCCGCATCGTGATCACCCTGCTTGAGGCTTCGCAGCTCTGGGTCAAGGTCTATGTGCCCGAAACCGATCTCGCCCACGTGCGAGTTGGCCAGCATGCAACTGTCCGCGTCGATAGCTTCGGCAATCACGCATTCGAAGGACATGTTGGCCAGATCGCATCGCAAGCGGAATTCCTCCCTCGCAACGTGCAGACCAAAAGCGATCGCGAACACGAAGTCTTTGGCGTAAAGATCTACGTCGACAATGCGCAGCAGATTCTCAAGTCGGGAATGTCGGCGACGGTGCGCCTCGAATGACGGCCGTAATTACAGCCGACCATCTCACCATTCGCTTCGGCTCGTTCACTGCGGTCAACGACGTTAGCTTCGAAGTGGGCAAAGGCGAGCTCTTTGGCTTCCTCGGCCCTAACGGTTCGGGCAAGACCACCATCATCAAGGCGCTTTGCGGATTGTTGCAACCTACAGAGGGCACCGGACGCATCCTCGGCATGGATATTCGCAAGGATGCCGCTGAAATCCGCCGCCACGTCGGTTACATGTCGCAGAAGTTCGGCCTGTACGAAGACCTCACTGTTGCCGAGAACATGAATTTCTATGCCGGGGTTTATGGTCTCTCCGCCGATCGAGCCGCCGAGCGCACGCGGGAACTGCAGGTTCTTACCGGCATTGAGCCATATATGAACCGCCGCGCAGGCCAGCTTTCCGGCGGATGGAAGCAGCGCCTGGCGCTCGCCTGCTCCATCATCCACTCTCCCGAGGTGGTCTTCCTTGATGAGCCGACAGCCGGTATCGATCCCGTCGCCCGCCGCGCTTTGTGGGACTTGCTCTTTCAACTTTCCGGGCAGGGCGTGACCTTTTTTGTTACGACGCATTACATGGATGAGGCCGAGCGCTGCGGCCGCGTCGGCTACATCTACATGTCCAAGCTCATCGCTATCGGGACGGTCGCTGAATTGCAGAAACTTCCCGATGCTAACCCCACGGGTACATCGCGCATTCAGATCACCGCACCCAATCCTTCCGCGCTGCTCGACAGTGTGCGTCACCTGGCCGGTGTTCGGGAGGCCACCATCTTCGGACGCTCCATTCATGCGCTTGCCGAAGATGATCATCTCGCCGATCTTCGCGCGCAACTTCCCCAAGCGAAGATTGAGATTATCGAGCCCTCGCTCGAAGATGTCTTCGTAACCCTCACCTACCGCATCATGGAGTCGCAGCGATGAGGGCCCTCTTCCACGGTCTTGTTCCTGTCTGCCGGAAAGAGTTCCTGCACATCATCCGCGATCCGGGCACTCTGTTCTTCGCTCTTCTCATTCCTATGCTGCAACTGTTTCTGTTCGGATTTGCGGTAGATACGAATATCCGCCAGGTTTCCACGGTTGTCCTCGATGAGTCGCACACGCAGGAGAGCCGCCGTCTTCTTGAGAGCTTCGCCGGATCCGACGTCTTCAATCTGAAGATCTACGCCGGCTCGCAGGACGAGATGTATGAAGCGATCCGCGCCGGAAAAGCACGCGTAGGCATTCGCATTCCCTACGACTATGCGCGCCGCCTGCAGGACGGCACTACCGCCACGGTCCTCGTACTTGTCGACGGCTCCGACTCGAGCGTTGCCGGCCAGGCAATGAGCACATCCACCGGCGTTGCGTTGAAGGAGTCGCTTGTCCGTGTTATGCCGAATGGCACAATGCCCATCGAAGTGCGGCCGTCGGTGCTGTATAACCCGGCCACGCGCTCGGCGAATTTCTTTGTGCCCGGCTTGATCGCGATCCTGTTGCAGGTAATGGCGATTTTGATGATCGCGCTAAGCCTCGTCCGCGAACGCGAACGCGGGACGCTGGAACAGTTGACCATGACGCCGGTGGCCCCACTCGGGCTGATGGTGGGCAAGATGATTCCTTACGGCGCGCTCACCTTCTCGGAAATGTGCGCCATTCTCTTCGTCATGCGCGTCATCTTTCAGGTGCCGATTCACGGCAGCGTGCTCCTGCTCCTGGCTCTCTCTATCCCGTTCCTGCTCACGGTGCTGGGCATCGGCCTCATCATCTCCACACGCGCACACACGCAGGCTGAGGCTTTTCAGCTGTCGATGGGAACAATTCTGCCGTCTGTGTTTCTTTCCGGCTACATCTTTCTCATTGAAAACATGCCGCTGTTTTTTCAGGGGATCAGCCGCCTGATTCCGGCGACCTATTACATCCAGATCCTGCGCGGCATCATTTTGCGCGGCGCAGGTATCAGCGAACTGTGGATTCCGGCCACAGTCCTTACGATGATGGGCTGTACCAGCACACTGCTGGCGGCTAGACTCTTCGTAAAACAGAGCGGCCACTAGAGCCTACTGGGGCGCGCAGATGCAGGCTAGGGAAGCTCGCGCACCCAGATGTTCCTGAAGCTCATTGGTTCGCTCTTGTCGCCATGCGCCTGCAGCTTGATCGGCGCCGTATCGTACTTCTTGTAAAACGGCTTGCCAATATAGAGCGTCTGTCCCTTCAGCTCAAAGTGATTCTGCACCAGTACGCCATTGAGGAACACGGTGACAAAGGCCGGCGTCTTCACGGAGCCGTCGTCGTTGAATGTCGGCGCCGTCCAGGCCACGTCGTACGTCTGCCACTCCCCCGGTTTGCGGCTGGCATTCGCGAGCGGAATCGACTGTTTGTAAATGCTCCCCACCATGCCGTTGACGTAGGTCGCGTTGTTGTATCCGTCCAGCACCTGCAACTCATATCCGTCATCCCCCGGGCCTGTCGAGGCGAGAAACACGCCACTGTTGCCCCGACCCTGACCGCTGCCGGTGATGCTGGCCGGAATCTTGTACTCCACGTGAAGTTGATAGTTCTTGAATTTGCGCCTGGTCTCAATGTTGCCACCGGCTTTGTTGACGGTCATCACGCCATCGTGCACATCCCAAAGCGCGGGCTGCTGATCTTTCACATTGACCCACTCGTCGACGTTCTTCCCGTCGAAGAGGACAACCGCGTCGGATGGCGGCGCATTGCATTCGGCGGCAGGCGTAACCACCTTCGGCACGGGCTGCCAGATCTCGGTATCTTCCGGCTTGGGCTTGGCCAGCGTGTCCTGCTGAGCATACGCAACAGTGACAGCGAACGTGAGGGCGGTAAGGGCGATGAGCTTCGAGTAGTGAGTATCCATGACAGGCGGGAGTATACACCGAAGGCCGTCACTTCCCGCGAAAGCCTCGCTATGTTGCCGTAGATATACCCTGTCGCAAACGCGTCGCTCAGCCCAGCTCGCAGCATGTACATTCACTTGCATGCACCGCTGGAGTGTCAGGCTACAGCCTCAAGCCAGCGACCGCGCTTGAATTGCATTTCAAGGGTAGTGCCGTCGATCTGAAGCTTGTAATTACCTTCTGGCGGTTTTTCGGGGATCCAGATATCAAGCGTTCTAATCGGCTCGAAGTTTGGAACGGTTTTTGTCACAAGTTCAACCCTGCATTTGCAGTGAATTCCGTTCCCGCTCAGCCAGCCCTGACGGACCTCTCGGGTGATTCGAATCGGTGGCATGGGAACTCCTGCCAACATTTTGTACTGAAGTGCGACTGATCTGCCAGAGGCAATACGGAGCCAGATGGTGGCAAGATTGGTGCGCCTAAGCCCCCGGATGGAATTGAGCCTCGTTTCAGTTGGCACGAAGCGCCACGATCGGGTTGATGCGTGAAGCGCGGAAAGCAGGTATATATCCGGAAATCGCCGCTATCGCCAGCAATGCAGTGGCCATGCTGACATACGTAACCGCATCCCACGGGGAGGTTGCGAAGAGCAACGACGCCATAAGACGCGACCCCAAAATCGATGCGGCTGCCCCCAGAACAACTCCAATAATGGTGAGCCGCAAGGTACCGGCAAGAATCTGTCGCTGGACGATGCCTGCACTGGCTCCCAAGGCCATGCGGATGCCGATTTCCTGCGTCTGGCGCGTGACGGAATAGGAGATGACGCCATAAATCCCCAGCGCCGCCAAAAGCAACCCCAAGGTTGCAAATGAGACGACAAGCAGCATAAAGAACTGGCGGCCCGAGACGGCGTGGTTTACTAGAAGTCGTATCGGCTTGAACTCTGCCATCGGCTGTTTGGGGTTGATCTCGCGAAGCGTCGACAAGACGCTAGTCGCAAGATTCGAAGGCGCGATGCTGGAACGCACCACAAGTTCCAAGCCGTTCGGGCCCGCTTGGGTGTTGGGATAATAGATTTGCCATCCCGCGTCGCCGTCTACACTTTCCTCGTGAACGTCGCTTACCACACCTACGACGATCAGGTCCGATCCTCCACCGTTTGCGAGGGGTTTGCCAATCGCGTTGCCATCGGACCACATGCCAAATGAATTGAGGAAGCGAGCATACGACTCGTTGATCATCACAACCTGCTGACCTGTCGGGCCGTCGCTCCACGTGAAGTCCCGGCCGCGCACGCGCGTGCCCATGGCATGCATGTAGCCGGGTGAAATAACGTAAACCAGAGGGCCGGTGTCCAAGTGGTCAGGACGTTTGGCGCCCTTGGGTAGCGGTGTGCCCCAAGCGCGATTCTGGCCGAGCGGAAGGTAGTCTGTAAATCCTGCGGCCTCGACACCGGGCAAGGATTCTATGCGGCTAAGAACCTGCTGTTGAAACACTGCGCGCCGGTTGGTAATTGCGTTTTGCGAAGTCGGCGTGCTGCCGTTGCCATCTGCTGGGTTGCCCTGATAATCGACCATGATGGCGGCCGCGCGATCGGGCTCGAAACCAAGATCGACGTCGAGAACGCGCATGAAGCTGCGCAACAGCAAGCCGGCGCCTACCAGCAGCATGCAGGCGAGCGCAACCTCACAGACCACCAATATCGAGCGCACCAGTTCGTGTTTTCGACTGGCGCTCGCGCCTGGGCCCGCGTCCTTGAGAGATTCCTGCAGATTTCCGCTGGAGACCCGTAAGCCGGGCACAAGACCGAAGACGACTGCCGCGAATATTGCGATCAGGACCGTCCAACCCAGCGCCGCACTGTCAATATGCAGGGTGCTCAGCAACGGCAGCGCAATCGCGCCTTGATGCGCAAACCATGAAACCAGCGTCCACGCCAGCATTAGTCCAAAGACTGCGCCAAATCCCGCGAGCACCAGGCTTTCCGTAAGTAGTTGGCGTACGATGCGTGCGCGGCTGGCGCCAAGTGCACCCCGCATCGCGAATTCTTTCGAGCGCGCCGAGGCTCGCGCCAACAGCAGGTTCGAAAGATTCACGCACGCAATCAATAGGATGGCTCCGACCGCAGCCCACAGCACAATTAATGATCGGCGCAGCTTACCGCTGATGTAATCCTTCAGAGGAACGGGAACTACGGCACCCTTGTAATCGCCGCAAGTCTCCGGGTGCTTATTGTTCCAGCACATGTGGGGAGCGATGCGTGCCGCTTCGTCGCGAGCCTGTCCAAGCGAGACCCCGGGTCTCATCCTGCCAATGAAGGTAATGATGTTGCCCCAATCGCGCGGTGGTCCGTAGAGATTCAGGGGCGTGAGAGCGTCAACCTTCGTACCTGGCGCAAACACCGCGCCAAAGTCGAAACTCGCCGGCAGCACCCCGATCACCGTCGTCTGTTGCCCATTCATATCGAATGCTTTACCTACAATGTTCGGGTCGCCGTTGAATTGCCGTTTCCACCACGCATTGGTCAGAATGACTACCGGCGCAGCTCCATTGCGCGCGTCTTCCGGAGTAAAGGTGCGGCCGATCTGTGCCTGGACGCCAAGCACCTTGAAAAAGTTCTGGATCACGTCAATGCTTGTTGCGGGGATGGGCGCGCCGCCAAGATTCAGGCTGAGATTATCGGCGCTGGAAAATGCAAAGTAGCCGGTTACGTCCTGGTAAGAACTACTCATTGTCCGGAACTGGTCGTATGCATCGGTGGAATATGTCGCGCAACTCAGGCCGCACTTGGTCGGCGGCGGCGCAATCCATACCAGTTGTTGCGCGCTCGGGAAGGGCAGTGGCCGTAGCAGCAGCGTATTCACTACGCTGAACACCGCGATGTTCGCGCCAATGGCCAGCGCCAGAATCAGGATGGCTACGGCCGTGAAGCTCGGATCGCGCCACAGCGTGCGAAAAGTGAATCTCAAATCCTGCGACAGAATATCGATGTCCATAAATCCTCGCGCTTCCCGGTGCAGGTAGCGTGCCTGTTCCACGCCGCCGATTTTCACTAGCGCCAGTCGCCGCGCTTCCGCTGGCGGCAACCCACGCGCCATGTTGTCTTCAATCGCCATCTCTAGATGCGCGGCGAGTTCGGCGTCCAGATCAGCATCGAGCGGCCTTCTGAACATGAAGGCCCACATTCGGCCTAGTATTCGCCACAATTCGCTCATGCATCCGCTCCACCCTTGGCTGAATCATCCATTGTCATCACGCGCTCAATCACTTCCTTCAGCCTTTCCCAGTAGCGCGCGTCTGCCGTCAGTTGCCGTTTCCCCGCCGCGGTAATCGAATAGAACTTGGCCTTGCGATTGTTGTCAGATGTTCCCCATCGCGAACTGATCCATCCGCGTTGCTCAAGGCGCACCAGGGACGCATAGATGGTTCCCTGGTTCAGAAGCACTTCATTGCCGCTGACTTGCTCGATACGGCGCGCAATGCCATATCCGTGCAGCGAGCCCATCACCAGCAGCGTTTGCAGAACCATGAGGTCTAGCGTGCCTTGCAGAAGATCCAGCTTTTCAGGAGACATGTGGGCGACCTGTGGTACGACCACAGAAGTATGTCACAAAACATGTGGGAATGCCACAGGAACCTACTGCTATATCCCATTCACGACGCGATTCAAAGCGGTCTGTATCTCTCTGCTGATCCGATCGCGAAGAGCCAGCATGCTTTCCGCAATGCCTTTACAGGTTTCTTTCCGAGTCCAGCTCACCGTGCGCAGATTCTCCTCCCACGACGGTCCGCCATTGGTTTGTCCGCAAAATGGTGACGCGTCACGGAGGTTCTGTCGAGGTGGAATCCACGGTAGGCAAAGGAACTTGTTTCACCGTGCGCTGGCCGCGCCGGTTTGTCGCGGAACCCGAAAGCATGAGGAACCTAATCGGAATTGCGACAGCCAATTAAGAGACGGAAGCCACATCTCGCCAAATGCCATAGGCTCGGAAAATCTGGCTGGAAATCGTACATTTTCTGACTCGTAAGTGCCATTTACTGCGACTACTGCGCACCCTAGCGTAAGTAGTTGGGAGAATCGGTCCGCCTCCCTAATGAAATTAGTGACTTGAAAGCCAGACTATCCTGATTCCACTCCAGATCGTTGCATGTGCGCTTACGACTCTTTATATGGTTTACAGTTGGCGCGAATTGCACAGGCGCATTCAGCGTCCATGGCAGAACATCGTGAGCCGCTTGAGCCCCGCATGCCGTCATCATATTCCGGTTGAGCGGAGCGGTATCGTTTCCATGGCTCCCGACACGTCGTCGACAGTATTTCGTGATGCGGGCGTCTTCATGGAGTTGGCCGACTACGCAGAGCGCAATGGACTGGATTTCAACCGGCAGCTGGTGCGAGAGTTACACAGGGATGCGCTCCAGTTGCGCATTGCCGCGCTGAAAACATTCCTAATCCGTGCACCTCTGGCGTGACCGGACAGCTTTCTAAGTCAGCGCGCGATCCAGATGCACATAGCCACCATCGACAATGAGATGCTGACCGGTAGTGTGCGCGGACTGCGTGGGCGATAGTAGAAACGCAGTTGCGGCCGCAATCTCTGAGGACAGAGTCATGCGATGCCCCAACGGAATCTTGTCAGTGATGCGTTTCAACTCTGCCTCGGGATCTCCTAAAGTATCGAGCCAGCGCCGATAGAGCGGCGTCATCACCTCGGCTGGTAGGACGGCATTCACACGGATGTTGTAGGGCAGCAGCTCTGCGGCCCATTCACGTGTGAGCGCAAGCTGCGCGCCCTTGCTGGCCGCATACCCCGAGGTATTACCCTGCCCGGTAAGCGCAACTTTGGAACTGATGTTAACGATGGCACCCTGAGTTCGCTTGAGCGAGGGCAACGCGTAGTGGGCCAGGGCGTAATAGTGGATGAGGTTTTTCTTAAGGCTCTCCTCGAATCGTGCCACGTTTCCCCTCTCCAGCCCCGCTCCGTCGTTCACGCCTGCATTATTCACTAGTCCATAAATGTCACCATGGCGATCTTCAATCTCGGCGATGGCTGAATGGCAACGGTCCACATCTTCGAGGTGTGCCTCAACCAGGTCGCACGGTGCCCCGGCAGCCTGCATTTCCGCTAGAAAGGCGCGCACATTTTCAGATCGGCGCCCCAGCACAATTACTCGCGCCCCTTCCCCAAGACAGGCGCGCGAGATGCCGGCGCCAATCCCGGCTCCGCCACCGGTCACAACAATCAACTTGTCCTTCAGCCCAAGGTCCATAGATGCTCCGGGAATCATATTCACAAAAATCCGGCATTCAATACGAAGACTGCCGCCACTCCAAATCATCGCACCGGCAGCCGCAGAACACAGTGCGCAGTTGAGACTTTTTGGAATATGTGAAGAAGATCCATCAGAACAAGAGGAAGCGTGCAGTAGAGGGATTATCGACGGCCATTGCAGCGCGCGTACATATTGACTCCCAGCGCCGTCGGCTCGATTCTTGTCTTGCCTTTGTCAGTCACCGATATATAGGAGGGATTGCTGTGCTCTGCGAGTAGGCCGAGAGACGACAGTTGTCCCATCGTCTGCTGGATCCGAGCGAGACTCGGGGATCCCACGGCTTCGATCAATTCGTCTGCGGTGCAATAGAGTTCGCGCTTCGCGCCGGCTTGACCGTCTGCCGCTGATCCAATATCCAGAATGCAGACGAACTTGAGAACGTGCAGATGAGCAGGCATTAATTTTGCGAGCAGGTCAATAAAGACGGAATTCGAAGTATCGAGTCCGTCAGGGCTGCATGAACTCACCAGAAGTCCCGCCCACCATTGCCGAATCCAGTCATCCGCCGTCCAGGACCCGTTTTCGAGGATTCGTCTCACCATGTCCGGATGTGCAAGCTTGTCCGCAACATGTTCGCTCTCCGCCAGCAATTTCTGAGCCTTGAGCGCTATCTCCACGGCGCTTGCCACTCGTTTGTTGCTCAGGCGCTGATGAAGTGCCAGCTTGATCTCCTCCACGGTAGACGGACAGATCTGACACAAAAATCCGATCGCTGAGGTGAGGCGAAGTTCTCGCAGAAAGTAGTCCGCGTCAGTCTCGTCCGATCGCTTGGTATGCAGTCGCTTCCAGGGCTGAAATTCCACACCACCCGGCCAGACCCACGACAGGCCGATACCGCCGTCGTCGCATCGAACCGTCCTTACCTGCACGCGGACCCGACCTTCGTGAATTGGCTCTTTCGCGTGTTTGCTTTCCAGCGCCAGGGAAATAATGCTTCCTGCCGCCCATCGTTCCTGCGTGCGTAGATATAGCCCCGTGGGACTCACATCGCGTATTTCATATGGACCTGTCTTTTCGCTGTCGGCAGGATATGCAAGCAGTTCTTTCGAAAGAAGACGAATGATCGAACGCCTTTCGGGCAAAGGGTCTTCACAATTGAGAAAGCGCTTAACCAAAACTCCGAGCGAGTCTTTCTTCTTCTTCTTTTGGCTTCCCGATTCTTTTGCTTTTGCAGAGTCAGGCTGACTTGCGCGGACAGCGGTTGCCGGCACCTTGTCGGCATCATTTTTGCGTTGGGCTTTAAGCGTGCTCGAGCGGGATTGAGGGGCTTCAGTCGGTAATTCTGCCTGTTCGATAACCGGTGCGACCTCGGAGGAGGCACGAGACAAGGTCGGCTTGTCAGTCCTGACGCTGGCTTCGGGCGCATCGTGTTGCTTCTGAATATCCTCAGGCTCTATTGGTGATGGTTCCGGCGCCAGGGGACAAGTCGGGAACGTGTCTATTTCTGCCGGCGCGCTTTGCGCAGTCTCAGGGAGGGCCGCTTCGATTTCCTTTGGCGTCTCCGTGTCCAGGATGGACGCAGGGCCGGTGTCGGGAACAGCAAGGTGATCGCTTGCTGGTTCTTGCTGCGGAGCGTCGATGAACTCGGGTATGGCTTCGAGCGCTGGAGGATCGGGCTGCACGGCCGTCATCGTGGAAGTTGAGATCTGCCAACTGGATGTCATTGCCAGAGTGGAACCTATGCCCTGCGCACCGACGCCTGCGAAGTTTGGAAGTGAAACTTGCGGAGACTGAAGCGGATTGGTCGAAGGAGCATATTGCGGGGGTTCTGGGAGGGGGAGCTCGGTTGCGTAGATAGGACTGTCCGTTGAGACAACAGGTGTGGCCACAACCGTTGACGTGGTGATCTCAGCAATCCGAGCCTCGAGATCTTCTTCACTGCAAACGATGAGCCGATCGCCGGCGCAGGTTCCGGTGGAGGAGAACGTGTTGAACGGCAAAATGAGCGCGCTTGCAACCTGAGAATTGAATTGCGGAAGCGGAATTCCAGGAGGTAGCGCGATTCCTTCGATCACCTTGAGATCGCCGTCCAGGTAGGCGAAGTCAAACGGAAAGAGTCGCATGATGTTCGGAGTGAACAGCAGCGGCGTCAACCAGAGGCTGGACTGCCCATCGCGGGCAAGTCCCTCGATAAGAATTTTGAGGACCTTGAGCGGCTCGCGCGCACTGTCCACGACGGTCACTTTGGAGTTGAGCCGGCAGCCGCGCGTGACGTTGTACACGCAGCAAAGCCCAGTGATCATACTTTCCCCACCCGTGGAAACTTTCGCTTGCGGTGGATGGATCACAGGAAAGCAACACTCCACTTCTTTCAACGGCGCTGCACACGGAAGAAATTTGACGATATCATCTTTGTTGCCGCACACCTATCCCCCAATGGCTGGGTTTCGGTCCAAAGGTACCGTGGCTTTCACGCGGATTTGTCCTCGGCTTGTTTTGTCGCTTTCTCGCACAGATTTTACGGTTGGGCCTGGCTTGCGGAAATGCGAAACCAATCATTGATTTTCCCATTGAAATATCAGGGTTTAGCGCTGCGTTTTCGCTTAAGAGCTGCGCCAATTTGTCCTTCAAAATGTAGGTTGTGAGACGATAGGTTTTCAGAACCCCGTCGATTAACAAAAATTGGAGAGTTTCATGGCGAGAGAGATCATTCGAACGTCAAACGCCCCATCTCCGCCGCCGACCTACAGCCAGGCGGTGCGGGCGGCGGGTCTTGTGTTCGTTTCGGGTACGGGACCGCACGATCAGATCACCGGAAAGATTGTCGGAGAAACGATCCAGGAACAGACCCGGCAATGCCTCACGAATGTGTCTGCCATCCTCAAGGCAGCGGGTACATCCCTCGAGCGGGTGGTGAGCGCCACCGTCATCCTTCTCGATGAGGGAGACTTTGCCGGAATGAATGAAGAGTGGGTGAAGTGGTTTCCCGTCGATCCGCCTGCGCGGCAAGGTGCGAAGCTGCCGGTTCGAATTCCTGGCTTGAAAGTGTCGATCGCGGTGATTGCCGAGGCATAAGTCTTCCGTCAGCTCAGCCCCGCCATCACCAGCATGCGCGGCTCGGTCATCTCTTCAATCGCGGAGCGCACTCCTTCGCGTCCCAGGCCCGAATCTTTGACGCCGCCGTAAGGCATGGGATCGAGCCGCCAGGCTGGGGTATCGCCTACGATCAGTGCGCCTACCTCGAGTTCACGATAGGCGGTGAGAATGCGTCCGGCATCGCGCGTCAGCAGGCCTGCCTGCAAGCCAAATCGCGAATGGTTTACCTCTGCCAGCGCTTGTTCAAAGTCGACGTAAGGTTCGACCATGACCACCGGGCCAAAGACCTCTTCGTCGCGGAGTTTCATGCCGGACTTCGTGCCGGTGAGGATAGCGGGAGCAATCAGCGAGCCGTCGCGTTCACCGCCCGCAATCAGCCGCGCACCTCCGGCGACAGCCTCCTTGATCCAACTCTCGACCCGTTCGGCCTCGCTCGCGCGGATGAGAGGACCAACTTCTGTTGCTTCATTGGCTGGATCGCCGGAAACTAGTTTGCCGGCGCATTCCACGAGCTTCCAGATAAAAGTCTGGAAGATGCTCTTGTCGACAAAGACGCGCTGCACACTGATGCAGGACTGGCCGGCATATCCAAAAGCCGCGTGGGCCGTGCGCTCGGCTGCGTTGTCGAGTTCTTTATAGTCGCTGTGAATGATGAGCGCGGCGTTTCCGCCAAGTTCGAGCACAACGCGTTTGCGGCCGGAGTGTGTCTTCAGTTCCCAGCCGACCTTTGCTGATCCGGTGAAGCTGACCAGCTTGATGCGATCCTCTTTTTCCGCAAGCCACGCGGTGTCGGCATTTGCCAGGGGAAGAACCGCGAGGGCTTCTTCCGGCCATCCGGCTTTCAGGATCACTTCACCAAGCGCGAGAGCCGTAAACGGCGTCTGCGGCGATGGCTTGATGAGTATCGGACAGCCCGCGGCGATTGCCGGCGCAGCCTTGTGTGCAACCAGGTTCAGCGGAAAGTTGAAAGGGGTGATCGCCAGTATTGGACCGATGGGAAAACGCTGCATCAGTCCCCAGCGTCCCTCATTGCCCTCGGTCAGATCGAGCGGAATGGTTTCGCCGCCAAGACGCGCTGCTTCTTCCGCTGCAGTCTTGAAGGTGAGCACGGCGCGGTCAACCTCATTGCGCGCCAAGCGAAGGGGCTTGCCGGCTTCGGCGACAATCAACTTGGCAAAGCGATCTTTCTGCTCGATAAGGGACGCGGCAATATCTTCCAGAATCTCGCGGCGCTTCCAACGAGGCAGGGCACGGGTGCGGCGCATGCTGGCTACCGCATGGCTCACCGCTTCGCGTGCATCGGCGCGGGTAGCCACCGTGACTTTACCGATAAGGCCCTGGTCCCATGGAGAGCGCACCTCGAGGGTCTCTCCCTCGCCCCACTCCTTGCCACAGAGAAGAAAGCCGGTTTGCGTTCCCGGACGCATTTTCATAAAGATGATTGCTCCTCGTTCGAAAGCTCCTGCTCGATGATAGCGGCGACGGCTGAGTGCGTGAGACGGAATATGGTTGAATGTCAACTCGGCGTGCCTCCATCCGCGCCGCGATACACTGTTCGCCTATGATTCACGATGGAAAGAGCAGAAAACTTCCTTTCGATCCTGCGGAGGCGATTGCTCATTTGAAGGGATGCGACCCCAAGCTGGGCAAATTGATTGAACGAGTCGGCGAATTCAGGCTGCGCCTAGATGCGGCGCCGTCGCCCTTTGAATCGTTACTTGAATCGATCCTGTATCAGCAGTTGCATGGGAAAGCCGCGGCTACGATTCATCGGCGTGTGCGCGAGTTTTTCCATGGAGATCCTACGCCGCAGCAATTGCTCGATACCCCTGATGGACCATTGCGCTCTGCAGGCGTCTCCGGCAACAAGATCAAGGCGATGCGCGATTTGGCCGCCAAGACGCTGGACGGAACCGTGCCGACTCACAAAGCGATTATGAAGATGCCGGATGCGGATATTGTTGAGCGGCTAACTGAAGTGCGCGGGATCGGCCCGTGGACCGTTGAGATGTTACTGATCTTCCGCATGGGGCGGCCCGATGTGCTGCCGGTGACCGATTATGGCGTGCGCAAGGGATTTGCGCTTACCTTTCAGCGATTGCCGAAGAGCCGCCCGATTGAAGCGAGTGATCTGCCCAAGCCCGATGTCGTCTTCAAACGCGGGCAGAAATGGCGGCCGTTCCGTTCCGTAGCGAGCTGGTACTTGTGGCGTGCCTGCGATCTGGTGAAAGCGACTCCATCAGATGGACGGGCAGTGGCGAAAGAGTGTGAATAACACGGGCCTTGGTAGCATCGGGCAACCGAATAGCAAAGCGATTTGCCGACGTCACAGCCTACAATAGTCAAGCACGGCAGAATATCCGGCGTGTAAATGAGAAGGCATGGCAGCAACCAAACGTTACATCTGCATTCATGGGCACTTTTATCAGCCCCCCCGCGAGAATCCGTGGCTCGAAACGGTAGAGACTCAAGATTCCGCGGCGCCGTATCACGACTGGAACGAGCGAGTGTGCGCGGAGTGTTACGCCACGAACGGCGCAGCGCGCACGGTGAATAACAAGAACCAGATCATCCGCATCGTCAACAATTACTCGCGCATGAACTTCAACTTCGGGCCAACGCTGATGAGCTGGCTGAAGGAAAATGCGCCGCGCACGTACCGCATGATTCTCGATGGCGAGCGGAGCAGCCGGAAGCGCTTCGATGGTCACAGTTCGGCGATGGCGCAGGTCTACAACCACATCATCATGCCGCTGGCGAACGAGCGCGATAAGATCACGCAGATTCGCTGGGGAATCGCCGACTACGCAAATCACTACGGCAGCGTGCCGGAAGGCATGTGGCTGTCGGAAACCGCGGCCGACACAGAGAGCCTGGAGTTGCTGGCGCAGCATGGAATCAAATTCACGATTCTGGCTCCCAATCAATGCCGGCGAGTCCGCCCGCTTCGCGAGGACGCAAGCGCGTCTGATCCGGCATGGACTACTCCGCTGGCCAACTCGGTGGACACGACGCGACCTTACCTGATGCGCTTCCATTCGGGCGTTTCCATCGCGGTATTTTTCTACGATGGAGCTACATCTCGCGCGATTGCATTTGAGGGCTTGCTGAATTCCGGGGACAACTTCGCGGCACGCCTCAAGATGGGATTCAAAGATACTTCCCAACCGCAGCTTGAAAGTGTTGCAACGGATGGCGAATCGTACGGGCACCATCATCGCCACGGTGAGATGGCGTTGGCTTATGCGGTGCGGCTCCTCGAGCAGGATAAGACCGTTAAGCTTACCAACTATGCGAGCTACCTCGCGCAGTTTCCACCGGAGTGGGAGTGTGAGATTGTTGACAACACCTCGTGGAGCTGTGCGCACGGGGTGGAACGCTGGCGGTCCAATTGCGGATGCAGCGGCGGAAAGCCCGGATTCAACCAGGAGTGGCGGAAGCCCTTGCGCGAGGCTCTCGATGAACTGCGCGACGCGATTACGCCGCTGTCCGAGCAGGAAGGCGCAAAGCTCTTCACCGATGTGTGGGCGGCTCGCGACGGATACATCGATGTAATTCTCGATCGCAGCGAAGAGGTCGTCGACCGCTTCTTTGCTGATCATCAGGTGCATCCGCTCTCGATTGCCGAACGTGTTCGCGCCCTGCAGTTGATGGAGATGCAGCGCCACGCGCAATTGATGTATACGAGCTGTGGGTGGTTTTTTGACGACATTTCCGGTATTGAGACTGTGCAGGTGATCGCGTATGCAGCGCGCGCCTTGCAGTTGGCAAAAGAGTTGTTTGGCGAAAAAGCCAAAGATCTTGAGCCGGAATTCCTTGCCCGTCTTGCCGATGCCAAGTCAAACGTTCCCAGCGCGGGGGATGGAGCGCGTCTCTACAAAGAGAAGGTTGGCCCGCTGCAACTTGGCCTCGAGCAGGTTGCCGCCCACTACGCCATCAGCAGCGTGTTCTCGTCCTACGCGGAAGAAACTGAGCTCTTCTGCTATCGCGTTCGCCGGATTTCGTACGACGTCCACACGTCTGGTCGCGGCAGGCTCGCCATTGGTCGCGCCAACATCACCAGCGGTATCACCGGATTCGCGCAGGCGTTCAGCTTCGCGGTGTTGCATTTCGGCGATCAGAACATCACCGCGGCTGTGAAACCGTACAGTGACAAAGATGCGACGGAGTTTGACGAGTTTTCGGCACAAGCTTCTGAATGCGTGCAGCGTGCAGATTTTCCTGATGTGATTCGCCTGATCGATCGCTACCACGGTCACGTCGGCTACTCGCTTACATCCCTCTTCACCGATGAGCAGCGCCGCATTGTGCAGCTCATCCTAAATTCGACGCTGTGGGATATCGAGAGTTCGCTGACGAATATTTACGAAGATCATGCCAGCCTGCTGCATTATCTGTCGCAGGCCGGGCTGCCGAAACCACCGGCGCTTACCCTGGCTGCGGAGTTCGCCATCAACGCCGGACTGCGGCGAGCATTGGAAGGTGACCCTATTGACCAGGCGATTCTCCGTTCATTCCTGCAACTAGCAAAGGCCGACAAGGTGCCGCTGGATACGACGACTCTGTCGTATATTGCAGACCAGCGCATGAAGCGGGCCATGGTGGAACTGCAGATGTCGGCAGGTTCGCTGGAGATGCTTGATCGCGCACTCGGCCTGGCGCATACGCTTGTGGAGCTGCCGTTCGAACTGAATTTGTGGCAGGCGCAGAATATCTGGTACGAGATTCTGCGCACGTCAAGTTATGCGCTGACGTCGCAGATTGCCGATGATCGTCCGCAGTGGGAGAAGGACTTCAACGAGCTGGGCAAGTGCCTGTCAATTGACACTACGGCTATGACCGCGCCGGATCAGTTGGTGGAGACGATGGGGGACTAAAGTCCCCCATCGTCAGCTCTTGCCGGCGACGCGAATATGCAGTTCTTTCAATTGCTGGTCCGGAACCGTCGTCGGCGCGTCGGCCATCAGGTCGATTGCCTTTGCGGTCTTGGGGAATGTGATCACTTCGCGCAGGCTGGGTGCACCAGCCAGTAGCATCACGATGCGATCGAGACCAAGCGCAATTCCGCCATGCGGTGGAGTGCCGTACTCAAGCGCATCGAGGAAGAAGCCAAAACGCTTGCGCGCCTCTTCGTCCGAGATGCCGAGAGACGCAAAAATCTGCTGCTGCACATCCTTGCGGTGAATGCGGATCGAGCCTGAGCCGAGTTCAAGGCCGTTCATCGCGAGGTCGTAACAGTCAGCGCGCACCGAAGCCGGATCGCTGACGAGATTGGCCATATCGGCTTCATAGGGCGCCGTAAATGGATGGTGCGCCGGAACCCACTTGCCGCTGGCGAGATCGTATTCGAACATCGGAAAGTCGACGATCCAGATGGGATGGAACGCAGCTTCGCCATCAAGCATCTTGCCTGCACGCGGATCTGCATCGGCGACGGCTCGGTCAGTTATCTGAAAGGCTTCGTGCCGCTCAGCGTACTTCTTTGCCAACTCGCTGCGGAAGTTTCCAGCAGCAGAGTACACATTGATCTCGCGTTCGCTGAGCCGGCCTTCAAACTTGGTATCGCTGGCCTTGATGTGGTGCGCGGGATCGCCTGCAACCACGATCACGAAATCGCCTTCAGTGGCTCCGCTCAGTTCGTGAATTTTGGTAACGGCGTCGGGGAAGCTCTTGGCCAGGCGCTTGAAGTCGTCGATGAATTTAGCGCCCTTCTTCTGATCGAAGAGCGGATGGTTCTCCTCACGCTCCTTACGGCTGAGCTCGCCCACCTTGGGAATGCGCAGCGCAACAATGGGAAGCGCCGGGTCAATCTGCAGTGTCGCGAGCGCCGACTCTGGAAATGCTGAACGCACGTCCGTAAGTCCGGGCAAACGCAGATCGGGTTTGTCCGACCCATACTGCCGAATTGCATCGTCATAGGTGATGCGTGGAAACGGCGTGGGGAGCGTGATGCCGGCCGCAGCCCATGCGGCGGCGCAGAACTTCTCCACTACTGCGAAGACATGGTCGCGGCGGGGGAAGCTCATCTCCAGGTCAACCTGCGTGAACTCAAGCTGGCGGTCGGCGCGCTGGTCTTCGTCGCGGAAGCAGCGGGCGATCTGGAAGTAGCGGTCGAATCCCGAGATCATCAGAATCTGCTTGAAGATCTGCGGCGATTGCGGCAGCGCGTAAAACTCACCCGGGTGTACGCGGCTGGGTACCAGAAAATCGCGCGCGCCCTCCGGCGTGGATTTGGTGAGAATAGGAGTCTCGATCTCGAGGAAGCCTTGTGCGCTGAGGCTCTCGCGAATGGCGCGCGTGATTTGGTGGCGCAGCCAGAAGTTGCGCTGCATTTCTACGCGGCGCAGATCGATGTACCGGTATTTGAGGCGCGTCTCTTCGTTCTGGATGGCTTCTTCGGAAGGCGAAAAAGGCGCAAGACGCGTGTCGTTAAGGATGCGCAGCTCGGTTGCCTCAATTTCGATTTCACCGGTGGGCATCTTGGGATTGATGGCGTCCTGGCCGCGCAGGCGGACCTTGCCTACCGCGGCGACTACATATTCGGGCCGCACTTGTTCGCCTTTGAGGTGTCCATCGGCGGTCAGTTCCTTGTCGAGCACCACCTGCGCAATACCGCTGCGGTCGCGCACGTCGAGAAAGATCAGGTTGCCGTGGTCGCGGCGGCGGTTTACCCAGCCCATCAGGATTACCTGCTGGCCGGCGTTGGCGGCGCGCAATTCGCCGCACATGTTGGTGCGTTCCAGATTGCCTAAA
Organism: Telmatobacter sp. DSM 110680; assembly: GCF_039994875.1. Taxonomy (GTDB): domain Bacteria; phylum Acidobacteriota; class Terriglobia; order Terriglobales; family Acidobacteriaceae; genus Telmatobacter. The sequence continues at coordinate 982,474 of NZ_CP121196.1, forward strand.
AAGTCGAGCACTTTGAGATTTTCCTTCTACGTGCGCGCCGGCAGGGAGAGATACGCCGCCAGCTCCGCGCGCGGAACCTTGGTCTGTGTACCTGTGGAGAAGTCTTTCACCGTTAGGATACCGGATTGAAGCTCGTCTTCGCCGAGGATGACGATACGGCGAGCGGTTCGGTCCGCAGCTTCGAACGACTTCTTGAGCCGGAACGATCCGTCTCCTAACTCGACGGTGAGGCCGGCCCGGCGCAACTCGCGCGCCAGCGCCAGCGCTGCAGGATTCAGACCCTCGCCTAAGGGCGCGATGTAGGCGTCGTTCTTTTCGGGCTTGGCGGCTTCAAGAGCTTGCAGCGTCAGCACTAGGCGGTCTTCGCCCATGGCAAAGCCGATGCCGGGAGCTTTGGGTCCGCCGATAGCCTCGCTGAGGCCGTCGTAGCGGCCGCCGCCCAGCAGAGCGTTCTGTGCACCCAGGCCTCCGTGGGTGAACTCGAATGTAGTGCGCGTGTAGTAGTCGAGGCCGCGGACCAGGCGGTGATTGCGCGTATAAGGCACTCCGGCACAGTCCAGTGCAGTCGTTACCGCAGCAAAGTGCGCCTTCGAAGCCTCGTCCAGGGAATCGACGATCTTGGGCAGCGTCTCGATAATCGGCTGATCCTCTGGCACTTTGCAGTCCAGCACCCGCAGAGGATTGGTCACGGCGCGACGCTGGCAGTCGGCGCACATCTTTGGCGCCAGCGGGATCAAGGCCTCACGCAGAGTGTCGTTGTAGCGCGCCCGATCGGCTGACGACCCTACGGAATTAATCTCGAGGGTCCAGCCGGTAATACCCATCTCATCAAGGAGAGTGGCCAGCATTTCCAGCACTTCCGCGTCGCGCAGGGGGCTTTCGCTGCCTGCAGTTGCCGGTCCGATCACCTCGGCCCCGATTTGCGAAAACTGCCGGTAGCGTCCCTTCTGAGGGCGTTCGCGGCGGAACTGCGGCCCAATGTAATAGAGCTTCTGCAGTTGGCCGGTCTCACCGAGTTTGTGCTCGATATAGGCGCGGACGACGCCCGCCGTATTCTCAGGTCTCAACGTCAGGGATTGAGGCTTTTCAGACTGCGCCCGCGCCCTGTCCTCCCACGTGTACATCTCTTTGGAAACAATGTCGGTTTCCTCGCCTACACCACGTGCAAAGAGAGAGGTATCCTCGAAAATTGGCGTGCGGATTTCGCCGAAGTTGTAACGGGCAAAGACGCTGCGCGCCGTCGCCTCGATGCGGTTCCATAGCGCGGTTTCAGGCGGCAGAAGGTCGCGGGTGCCGCGCACGGCTTTCAATGTGGCCATAACTTACCAGTCTAAATGGAGGATGCGCGGCCACTTTTTGCACCACTTCTACGGGCGCGGCATCCAAACGGCAGTGACGCATCCAACCCCGGACTTGAGGATGACTAATGTTCATTCTTCGAGGAATAGGGCTGACTTCTGACCGCTGAATCAGTCAGATAAAGACATCCTTTCGTGGTTTCGATCGCGACGAACAGACCAGGAGATTCCCCATTTTGAGGCACTCAAGCTATCTATTTTCGGGCGTTTTTTTGTTTTTCCTCGTACTTTGTAGAGCTTCTGCGCCGGCACAATCGGTTGCTGTGCCTCAGGCCGCTCCGACAGCTGCAGCAGCGTTGCCCGACGCCCCGGACGCGCAGCTATGGTCCTCAAGTTTTCCCGCAGATCCAATCGACGTGCTGGATCAGCAAACCACCGATACGCAAAAGCCCGCGGACACCCTCAAGAAGCCCATCCATCAGAATCCGGTTCCCACGCGCGACCCACAGACAAAGCGGATCATGGGACTGATTCCGAATTTCCGGTCTGTAAGCACCGACGAAAAGCTGCCGCCGATGACGGTGAAGGAGAAGTTTCTGACCGCCACGGACGACTCCTTTGACTATTCGTCGGTCTTTATTCCGGCGATGCTGGCAGGTGTTTCAATGGCCAGGAAGGCGACACCGGAGTTTGGCCAGGGAGCGGTAGGCTACGGCCGCTACTTCTGGCATTCCGCGCTCGACCAGACTAGCGAGAACTATATGGTCGAATTCATCGTCCCTTCTCTCACGCATGAAGACAACCGCTACTACACGCTCGGGCACGGCGGCCTGTTCAAACGAACAGGCTATGCGGTGAGCCGCGCTGTGATTACGCGGACCGACTCAGGTAATAATACGTTCAACTTCAGCGAAGTCGTTGGTTCCGGTGCTTCCTCCGGTCTCTCGAGCCTCTACTATCCAAGCCGCGAGCGGAACTTCAGCAACACCGGCACCGAGTGGGCTCTCGATATCGGGATCGATGCGGCCTCCTTTGTCGTGAAGGAATTCTGGCCAGATATCAATCGCAAATTTTTCCATCAGAGCGACTCCACTGGGGGAGCAAAGCACTGACCGTAAGAGCGTCTTTCGTCTGAGCACGCTCGAACTGATCTAACGGTTGCATCCTCGCGGATAGTGCGGTAATCCAACCGTCATGGAATATCGATTTCTCGGAGGCTCTGGCCTCAAAGTTCCCGTACTCAGTTTTGGCACCGGCACTTTTGGCGGTGGCAATGAATTCTTCAAGGCATGGGGCGAAACTGACGTCGCCGAAGCGACCCGCCTCATCGACATCTGCTTTGAATCCGGGGTGAACCTGTTCGACACGGCGAATATTTACTCCGACGGCCGCTCGGAAGAGGTGCTCGGCAAAGCGCTCGCCGGCAAGCGTGATCGCGCACTCATCTCCACCAAAGCGACTTTCCGGTTGGGAGACAGGCCCAACGACATCGGTTCCTCGCGCTATCACCTGACGCGCGCGCTGGAAGCGAGCCTTCGACGCCTCGGCACTGACTACGTCGACATCTATCACCTGCACGGATTCGACGCGTCCACGCCTATTGAAGAAGTACAGGACACGCTGAACACTTTTGTACGCGCTGGCAAAGTGCGCTACATTGCCGCGTCCAATTTCTCCGGCTGGCACCTCATGAAGTCCCTCGACGTTGCCGACCGCTATGGCTGGACACGTTTTGTCGCTCACCAGGTCTACTACTCGCTTATCGGTCGCGAATACGAGTGGGAACTGATGCCGCTCGGCCTTGATCAGAAAGTCGGCGCGCTGGTCTGGAGTCCGCTGGGGTGGGGAAGACTCACTGGCAAGATCCGCCGCAACCAGCCGCTGCCCGAAGTCAGCCGCCTGCACAAAACTGCAGAGATGGGGCCGCAAGTCGCAGACGAATATCTCTACAAAGTCGTCGATGCGCTGGATGAAGTTGCGAAGGAAACCGGCAAGACAGTTCCGCAGATCGCTCTCAACTGGCTTCTGCGGCGGCCTACTGTGTCCTCCGTCATTATCGGCGCGCGCAACGAAGAGCAACTGCGCCAGAACCTCGATGCCGCCGGATGGAATTTGACTGCCGGGCAGATCGCAACTCTCGATAAAGCCAGCGCGGTGACGCCCATCTATCCCTATTGGCATCAGCGCCAGTTCACCGAACGGAACCCTCTGCCGGTGTGAACTGCAGTTCCTCAACTGCTTTCATTCTTGCCGCAGCACTTGCACAGGCTCCACACGGGATGCACGCAGCGCAGGAACCAGAGAGGCACAAGCCGCAACCGCCAGCATCAGGCAGATAACGCTTGCGTAGGTAACTGGATCGAGTGTCGAGACGCCGTAGAGCATTGAGCCAATGAAATGTGTCATCCCTAGTCCCAGCGCGAGTCCTGCTGCGGACCCGATTGTTGCCACACGCACGCCCTGGAATACAAATTGCGCAACAATCTGGTTGCGCATTGCACCAAGTGCGAGGCGAACGCCAACTTCGCGCTGCCGCAGACGACCGAGATAGCTCAACGTGCCGTAGAGTCCGATGCAAGCCAGCAAAATAGCTGTCGACGCAAAGATCGTCAGGAGCATCGTGCGCAACCGATTCTCAGACGATGCATCATCCAGATGATCCTGCAGCGGCGCAAAAGCATAGACGGATCGCGACGGCTCAATCTCGTGAATTTTGCGGCGGATACTTTCTACCATCGCCATTGGTTCGCCCTGGGTGCGTACCAGGTAGTTCGGAAAAGGATTCGGTGCGTTAAAGCACGAATACACCGTTGGCACCGCTTGCGTATTCAAGCCCTGTTCGCGGGCATCTCCCACAATCCCGCGTATCATCCCGTTGGGAAGGAAATCGTTATAGACCGCACCGGAGAGCCGATGGCCCACCGGCATGGCGTTGCCCATGTACTTGTCAGCGAATGCGCGATTGACCATCACATCGCTTGTATTCAAAGCCTGCCTGCAGGGTTCGCCGGCCAGCAACGCGATCCGCATGGTGTCGAAGTAGCCCACCGACACGGTGCGAGTGTCCGCAAGAATTGGATGTGCGGAATCGAGCTTGCCGTCGATTTTGTATTCAAGTTGATATTTCGACAGGACTCCGGGAAGCATCGCTGCTGTCGAAGCTGCCTCTACGCCCGGCATCGCCCGCAGGCTATCGAGAGTGCGATCGATACGCTGGATCACATTCTTCATCTCGGTGGTTTCACCCCAGGAGCCGCTGACCTGGAAAGTAAGCACGTGGCTGGGATCGAATCCGGGATAGACCCGAGAGAGCTGCTGAAAACTGCGCAAGAGCAGGCCTGCGCCGATCAGCAGTGTGACAGCCAGCGTGATCTGCATTCCGACCAGCAGCCATTGAAGAGTACCGCGCGTGGAGATCTGGGTGCGGCTTCCCGCAGCCAGGGTGCTTGCCAGCGAGCGGCGCGTTCCGCGCAGGGCGGGAAACAGACCGCAAAGCAAGGTTGTGCCCATCGCGGCAGCAAGGGTATAAGCAACAATCCGCCAATCCAGGCCAATCTCTTCGGCACGCGGTAGTGTCTTGGCCAGCAGGTGGAAACCACGCGCGGAGGCTGCGGCAATCAATAGCCCGGCGAGTGATCCAAACAGCGCCAGTGCAAAGACTTCACTCAAAAGCTGGAAGACGATCGATAGCCGCGATGCGCCCAGCGAGAAGCGAACTGAGATCTCATGCTCGCGCTCCGTCGTGCGGGCCAACAATAATGCCGCGATGTTTGAGCATGCGATCAGCAGCAGCAGCGTCACCGATCCGTAAAGCAGCCAGAGAGAACCGCGCGCATCCCCGACAATCACCTCTTTCAGGGTCTGCGTCTGGACAGTGAGTTCGGCATCTGGCTTGGGGAACTGTTTGCCTAGCTGCGTCTGCAGAGTCAGCAGATCAGCGGTGGCCTGCTGCACTGTGACGTCAGGCTTCATACGGCCAACAACCGTGAACCATGTAGCATCGCGGCGTTGCGCAAAGGGTGCATCGGGGGCACTCGGGTCCACAGGTCGGCGTCCTGATCGGGAAACTGGAAAGATGCTGGCATTACTCCGATAACAGGGTAGGAGTAACCTCCGACGTGAAGTTTTTGTCCGACCACGCCGGGATCGCCGTGAAACCGCCGCTGCCAATAGCGGTAGCTAATGATTGCAGCGTTTGGACCACCCCAATGCTCCTCCTGCGGTGTGAACCCGCGGCCCAGCGCGGGCGACACTCCCATCACCTCGATAAAACGCGGAGCTACGAGGCATTCCGTGACTTTTTCCGGCAATGAACCGGAGGTCTCAGAGAGGTCGTCGAAATAGTACCCGCTGATGGCCTGGAACGTAGAGTTCAATCGGTTCCAATCTTCCAGCCGCACTGGCGCTACGGCCTTGTTGGCATCGCGGCCTTTGTAGTCTCGCTGATCAAGCGCAACCAACTGGTTGCTGTTCGGAAATGGCAGCGGTCGAAGAATGATGGCATCGATAGCAGAAAACACCGCGCTATTGGCGCCGATGCCAAGCGCGAGCGTGAGAATGACGATGATAGAAAACGAGGGCGATTTGCACAGGAAGCGAATCGCGGCTTTCAGATTGAATAATAGGCTCTCAAGAGCGTGGGAAATGTGTACTTCCCGTACCTGCTGCTTTACTTGTTCGTGCCCGCCGAATTCGAGCATTGCGCGCCGGTGGGCCTCTTCAGGCGACATACCCTGGGCGACATAACCATCCGTCAACTCGGCGATGTGGAAGCCAATCTCCTGATCCACCGCATCTTCCGGAACTGGCTTTCGAGGGGAACGTCTCCAGCGGATCATCGTGGCCTCCTTCGTGTAGACCTACCGTTGTGTAGACCTACCGTGCCGTATCCAGAATCAGAGTGACGGCTCGCGACAGCCGGTTCCAGGTTTCTTCTTCGGCGGCCAGTTGTTTGCTGCCTTCCGCCGAGAGCCGATAGAACTTTGCCTGACGACCTTTGTCCGATTCGCCCCAGTCGGCTTCAAGCCATCCGCGCTTCTCCAAACGGTGGAGAGCTGGGTACAGCGAGCCCTGCTGCACCTGCAGAACGGCGTCTGAAATCTGTTGGATACGCTGCGAGATGCCGTAACCGTGGACGGGACCAAGAGCGACGACCTTAAGGATGAGTAGGTCGAGTGTGCCTTGCAGCAGGTCTGCTTTTTCGAGAGGGGTCATTGCCAGTGTCTCTCCTAGACAATCTACCTATAAAGTGCGATATGTAGATTGTCAAGGAGAAGGTGACGAACGGATAGAACAGAAATGCGGTGCCGGTGAGCGCTCTAATTGATTTATCGCGAGATCGGTTCGTGCCAGCGGTGGTGCATCTTGTAGACGAAGTGGCCAATCATCCAGCCGAAGGCGCTGCCAACCAGGACGTCTGAAGGAAAATGCTGTTGTCCCAGTACCCGGGTCAGGCTGACGCCGGTGGCCAGGGTATAGATTCCGAGCTGGTTTAGCCGCGAAGGATATTCCTCTGCGAGCACAGCAGCGCTGGACCAGGCAATCATGCTATGGGAAGAGGGAAACGAAGAATCCCATCCTACGTTGGTTTGGAAAAACTTGCCCTTGGCGTTGTCGAGGGTAGGTCGCTCCCGCCAGAAGATGAATTTCATTCCCTGCTCGACTACGAGGCTGTCGAGAATGGCTTCTCCGCCGAGGATGCCGGTTTCGCGTGCATGATCGTTGCCGGTGAAATGTCCGGCCGCAAACATAACCGCCGGCGCTGCAATGAAGGGGCTGACGAGGAAATTGGAGGCATTCGTGTTGGTGTTGTTGAAACTCGCATTGTGCGAGACAACGTCGTACATCGCCTGATGATCGGTTGTGACGGCGCCCGCCACTGCGAGGCCAAGTGGAAGCAGGTAGCCAAAATCCTTTTCACGAATGCGCGCGGGGCTGGACCAGATGGCACCTTCGTCCTTCAAGATATTCAGCGGAGTTGCGCGAAGGGTCACTTCTGCTTCGAGTTGTGGCTGCGGTGCGTTCGGGACCGAGGCTGGCGGCCATGTCTGTGCATGGCTGACTGTACAGGCAGATATCGCAAGGATGATCGAGCAGATGCAGCGGGAGTAAGGCGGCGAGGTCTTGCTAGTGTTGTTCACGGGTCTTTTTGATGCTAATTCACCGTGCGCGCCAGGTCAGATGAACGAAACTTCATTCTTGACTTACTTTTCCGCTTCCGCGAGATAGATCTTCGTGTAGTCGAGATAGTTTTGCGCGTACTGCAGGATCAGCTTCCGATCCTCGTCCCCAAGTTCGCGACGCTGTTTGCCTGGCACTCCGGCCCAGAGAGTTCGCGCCGGAACCACGGTATGTTCCGGCAGCACCGCACCGGCGGCGATGATGGAACCCTCGCCGATACGGCAGTCATTCAGGATCGTGACGCCCATCCCGATGAGCACCGCATCCTCAACGACACAGCCGTGGACCGTGGCGTTGTGGCCGATCGTCACCCAGTCGCCAACGGTTACAGAGTAAAGATGCCGTTGGCCGTGCAGAACGGAACAATCCTGGACGTTGGAGTTCGAGCCGACGCGGATGGAGTTAACGTCACCGCGGAGGACGGCGTTCATCCAGACAGAGGAGTTCTCTCCCAGCTTGACGTCGCCGAGTAGCTGGGCGGAGACGTCCACATAGCAGCTGTCTGGGATGGTGGGCAGCAGGCCCTGGTAGCGGCGAATCATGTTTTTTCGAATTCCTCCGGAGACCAGTGTAAGCGAGGCGAGCAGACCTCATTTAAGGACAAAGAACCTGCGCATCAGCGGAATCTTTGGGGACAAATTTCTTGCATGGATATCCTTGCAGCCGTGCAAGTTGATGTCTTGAAGGTGGATGTCTTAACTAAATTGGCTGACTACAGCCACTTCCGGTATCATGGTTATTGCCGATTGGCGGGTTTGGAGGTGGGATTTTTTGGCAGAGGTTCGCTTACAAGAAGGCGAGCCGCTTGAGAACGCGCTGCGCCGGTTTAAGCGGAAGGTACAGCAGGAAGACATCATCAAGGAAGTTAAGCGTCATTCCTACTATCTGAAACCCGGTGAAAAGCGCCGCGTGAAAGCAGCATTGGCACGCAAGCGGAATCGCAAGAAGGCTCGTAAAGAGCAAGATTAGGTCAGTTAACAGACATTGCGGAATGTGCCGTTCAGGCTATACTCGCTCTCCCCCCGGGTGAGGCTGGCCATATATCAAGACCATTGGACGGCACATCGCGATTGCAAATTCCAAGTTGCGCTGAATGCAGAGTTTTATAAGGCGCGAAATAATTCAGTCTCCCGCGATGGGAGACACGCTGCGATATAGCCGCTCCATTTGTGGCGGCCCGGGCCCTTGTTGTTTCAAGGACGTTCAAAGACAGGGAAACGGGAACGGCAAGCTCTCAAGTTCATGGCCGATTTCGATCGTAGTCCCTGCTTTTGAGGAAGCCGGTCATGGAATTCGTCGACAGAGTATTGAAGTGCACCGATTGCGGCGCAGAATTCGTGTTCACCGCGGGTGAACAACTGTTTTTCCACGATAAACAGTTTAAGAACGACCCGAAGCACTGCAAGCAATGCAAGGCGAAGCGCGCGAGCGGGGGACGAGTGCGCTCTGAGACTCGAACAACCTGTTCAGCATGCGGCCTGGAGACGACAGTGCCGTTCAAGCCTACGCAGGGCAGGCCGGTACTATGTCGCGCTTGCTTTCAGAAGCAGGCCAAGGGCGCGCCGGTCGCACCCATCACACCCAACACGCCATCCACACCCACCAATCCGGGTCCGGGCTGACGGTATGCTCAGAACTGATATCGCTCGATACTTGGCTTGAGCGTGGCAGGAGCGACATTAACGCCGCTCTTGCTTCAAAGCCCTGTGCCCAATGTCGTGGCGATAGTACATGCCTTCGAAGTGGATCTGGGACAGCGCCTCGTAGGCTCGGGTCAGCGCTTCTTCAAGGGAGTCGCCACTTGCGGTTGCACCCAGCACGCGGCCACCGCTGGTGACGAGCTGGTTTGCCACGCGGGTTGTGCCGGAATGAAAAATCTCTACCTCGGGGACCTTTGCTGCATTGCTTAGCCCGCTGATGGGTAGTCCCGTCTTATAGCTTCCGGGATATCCGGAAGAACTTGTCACCACGCAGGCTGACGCGCTCGAACTCCACTGCATTTCTGTCTCGGCGAGTCGGCCGTCGATGCAGGCCTCGAGAGCATCCACAAGATCCGACTCAAGACGCACCAAAATCGCCTGCGTCTCCGGATCGCCGAACCTTGCGTTGTACTCCAGCACCTCCGGCCCGCGTGCCGTCATCATCAAGCCGCAGTAGAGCACGCCCGTAAACGGCATTCCCTCTTCCGCCATCCCGCGCACGGTCGGCTCGGCGATGTGGTGCAGGATCCACTCGGTCATCGTCGGCTCAAGCATCTGGCTGGTGGAGTAAACACCCATTCCGCCGGTGTTCGGACCTGTATCTCCTTCGCCTATCCGCTTGTGATCCTGCGCGGGAACCAGCGGCGCTACATGCAGACCATCGGTGAGACAGAGAAAGCTGAGTTCCTCACCTTCGAGGAATTCTTCGATGACCACCTGGTGTTCGACCGAACCGAGCAGCTCGCCGTTGAAGAGACCCTGCGCAGTTTCAACAGCAAAATGCCGCGTGGGACAGATGATGACACCTTTGCCGGCAGCCAGACCGTCGGCCTTGACGACAATAGGCGCGTGAAAGTGCTTGATGGATTCTTCTACTTCTTTTGGACTGGTGCAGACAGCGTAGTTCGCGGTGGGAATCTGGTGGCGCTTCATGAACTGCTTGGCGAACGCCTTGCTCGACTCCAGCCGTGCTGCATCGCGTGTTGGCCCAAAGATACGGTACCCGCGCTCGCGAAAGGCATCGACAACGCCCAGCGACAATGGCAATTCGGGACCGACGATGGTGAGGCTAGGCTGCTCCACCTCGGCAAGGCGCACCATGGCGGCAACATCCTTTAGATCGACTGGAACGCAGCGAGCCACCTGCGCAATGCCGCCGTTGCCGGGTGCGCACACAACTTCTGTGACACGCTGGCTGCGCTTTACTGCCCATGCCAGCGCATGTTCGCGCCCGCCAGAACCAAGGATCAAGACTTTCATATTCGTGCCTCGTGCGGCTTCGGTCCCGCCGAAGCTCGAAAGGCTATGGTCAGCAATTGAGGGGGGTGAAGTCAAACGGTCAAAGTCATCGCTCCATCTCTATGCCTATACTGAGGCGTGGTGAATCGGTGCGCGAATCGCAGTCACCGCAGAGAATTACAAGCATGGTCGAACGCCGCATCAAGCCGCATCAGCAACAGTTTGCCGAGGACGAGCGACGCGAACGGCAACGGCACGCGTTCAGGCGCAACCAGGCGTTTGGTTTGTTGATTGTGGCTGCGGCTATCGCGACCTGGTGGCTGTTTCACACGAATCCCGCGTGGATATTTCCGAGCGGATGGTGGCGTCCGTGAGTTCTTCGCGGCCCAACGACTCACTAGCAGTGCTCATACTCGGGCCTACCGGCAGCGGCAAAACCGCGCTCTCACTCGCTCTAGCGGAACGCTTTAGCGGCGAGATCGTCAGTTGCGACTCGGTCGCTGTCTATCGTGGAATGGACCTCGGTACCGCCAAACCGACCGCTGGAGAGCGCGCCAGGATCCCGCATCACCTGATCGATGTTGCAGATCCCAATGAGCCTTTCACCGCAGGTGATTACAGCCGTCGCGCTCGCGTCGCTTTGAGCGAAATTGCCACCCGACAAAGGATTCCCATCGTTACTGGTGGAACAGGCCTCTATCTTCGCGCGCTGACGGAAGGTCTCTTTGCGGGCCCGTCGCGACAGGAAGAACTGCGCCAACGACTTCGCCGTAGTGCCGGGCGCCGTGGCACCGCATGGCTGCATCGCCTGCTCAGGCGGCTCGATCCCAAGACGGCTGAGCGCATTCATGCCAACGACGAGCCGAAACTGATTCGCGCCATCGAGGTATGCATTGCATCGCGCCAGCCCATGTCGCAGGTTCTGGCGCGCGATCCGCTTGTGGGATTTCGTTTGCTCCGCATCGGGCTGAATCCGCCGCGCGCTTTGCTGTATGAACGACTGAATTTGCGTTGCGCGCGGATGTTTGCGGATGGTCTAGTGCAGGAAACGCGAGCGCTGCTGGCTTGTTATGGGCCCATCAAGGCGCTGGATTCGCTGGGATACCGGCAGGCTGTGTCTGTTCTGATCAAGGGCGTGAGCGAAAAAGTAGCGATCGCCGAAGCGCAGCAGGGCCATCGCAACTATGCGAAGCGCCAGCTTACGTGGTTTCGTCGCGAGCCCGACGTGCACTGGCTTGAACGATTCGGCGATGACTTCCAAACGGAACGCGCTGCCTTCCAACTCGTGCAGGCGCACCGATAAACGGCCTTCCACATCCGATCAAGTGCAAGCATTAAACTGAACAGTGCAATGCGCTGCTCATCATCAGGAATGAACACGCGAGAATGGAGTTCCCTTTGGCAGACACAATCTATGACGTGGCAATCATCGGCAGCGGGCCTGCGGGCTACACGGCAGCCATTCGTGCAGGCCAACTAGGGCTCAAGGTCGCCCTTATCGAGTCCGCCAATGTTCTGGGTGGAACGTGCCTTCACGTCGGCTGCATTCCGACGAAGTCTCTCTTGTTCAACGCCGAACTCTGGGATCATCTGAAGCACGCTGCCGACTATGGCATCGACAACGTCGACGGCCGCACTCTGAACTGGGATGCAGTGCAGAAGCGCAAGACTTCCATCGTTGACAAGCACACCAAGGGTCTTGTCTTCCTGATGAAAAAGAACAAGGTGACGGTGATCTCTGGTTATGGTCGCCTGACGGGCGGGGCAAAAGACGGCGTGCACACCGTGGATCTGACTGGTCCCGATGGCGCGAAGAGCGAATTGAAGGCGAAGAATCTTATCCTCGCGACTGGCTCAGACGCCAAGACCATCTTCGGGCTCAAGCCCGATGACCGCATCCTCACCAACATCGAAATGCTTGCGGTTCCGCAGGTGCCGAAATCGCTGATTGTTATCGGAGCCGGTGCCGTGGGCGTCGAGTTCAGCTCTATCTTCAACAGCTTTGGCACCGAGGTCACGCTGGTCGAGTTTCTGCCGCGCTTGATGCCCCCCGAAGACGAAGAGATTTCGAAAGAGCTCACCCGCGTCTTCAAAAAGCGTGGCATCGATATCAACGCGGGCGCCAAAGTCGAAAAGATCGAGAAGACAGATACTGGCGTCAAGGTGACCTGGACTGGAGCGAACGGTAAGATTGTAGAGAAGGAAGCGGAGAAGGTGCTGGTTGCGGTGGGTCGTGCCCCGCGCATCGCCGACGTGGGCATCGACAAGACGAAAATCGAGCTCGATCGCGGCTTCGTAAAGGTTGGCGAAGCGCAGGAGACCGCGGAGCCCGGCATTTATGCCATCGGCGACATTGTGGCAGGCTTGCCGCAGTTGGCGCACTCGGGATCGATGAGCGGCATCGTCGCGGTCACGAAGATTGCCGGTCGTCCCTATCGCGGAGTTCGTCGCGAGCGCGTTCCCGCCTGCACCTATTCCGACCCGCAGATCGGCTCAGTGGGGTTGACGGAAGCGCAGGCTAAAGAGAAAGGCCTTGAGATCAAAGTCGGCAAGTTTCCTTTTGCAGGGAACTCCAAGGCCACCATTGTCGGCAGTCACGACGGATTCGTGAAGATCGTTGCGGACGCCAAATACGGAGAAATTCTGGGCGTGCACATTATCGGTCCGCAAGCCACTGAGCTCATCGCCGAAGCGGTGGCCGTGATGGAACTGGAAGGCACGGTTGATGAGCTAATGTTCACCATTCATGCTCACCCGACAATTTCTGAGGCGATGCTGGATGCTTATGCGGCAGTCGAGGGCATGGCGATCAACGCGTAAATCGTGAGCTCGCCATTCCAGGCAAAAGATGAAGCGGGTTGGACTGAAATTGCTTTTGTGATCCCGCTGTCATTAAAGGAATGTGAATTCTTTGGGAAAATACTGTAAATAGAGTTAATATCTTCCATTCCAGTGAATCGCGGAGTGGATGCAAATGAAAACTGCCCTCATAGCTTCAAGTGCTTTTATTTCATTGTTTCTTATGGCGGTTGTGTCGTGGGGGCAAGTTACGGTCTCGGCGTCCGATTCCTCCCCATCAGCATCACGCCGAGTCCTCATCCAGGATCGCAATGCTCCGCTGACCCAGACGATTGAGGAGACTCGGCGAGCTGCTGAGGCCGGAGATCTTCTCGGCGAGAACAATCTTGCATTCGCTTACACCTTCGGCAAGGGCGTAGAAATCAACTACGAAGAAGCCGCCCGTTGGTATTCAATGGCAGCCTCGAGGGGCTACGCACCTTCTCAATTCAATCTCGGCGTGCTCTACGAAGACGGGCTGGGCGTTCCGCAGCAAGATGCGAAGGCATACGAACTGCTTCACGCTTCCGCGCTCCAGGGTTACGCACCCGCCGAGGAGAGGCTCGCTTACTTCTACGAGAAAGGAAAAGCTGTTCCCGTCAATCTCGCTGAGGCAGCCCGCTGGTATCAAGCTGCGGCGTTACAGGGTGACGCGGTCGCGCAATGTACACTCGGCAGTTTTTACCACAACGGTCGCGGCGTGCCGCACGACGATGCCGAATCAGCGAAGTGGTATCGCATTGCGGCGGATCTGGGGAACGCTGTCGCCCAGAACAACCTGGGTTCGTTTTATCATCATGGCATCGGACTAGATCATGACTACGAACAGGCGCTGTACTGGTATCGGAAGGCAGCTGCGCAAGGTCTTGCCGAAGCCGACAATAACCTTGGCGTGATGTACCAGGAAGGCCTTGGAGTCGACAAAGATTATCGCCAGGCGGCGGCTTTCTACGCCGAAGCAGCGAAACATGGTGTCGTTCGCGGTCAGTACAATCTTGCCACGATGTACTACGTTGGCCGTGGAGTGCCACTCGACTATGTGACCGCGTACCTCTGGTACAGCCGCGCAGCCAGCGCTGGAGACTCATCCGCGGCACGAGTCCTCAAGCAGCTGTCGGGCGTGATGACGCCGCGCCAGAAAGAGCTCGCTCAGGCTCGGCTCGCTGAGGGGCAATCCGCCAGCGTTTCGAACGATCCGGCCGATTCGCTCTTCGATTCCGCAAAGATGAATCGTAAATAACCCTTCCAGCGAACGCTGCCTTTCATTTCCCGGAGTTTTGACTCATTCCGCCTGATGAATCCCAACCCGCTCAAAACCATTACACTTTCAACGGAATGGTTTGTACGGGGAGGTCCTGAATGAAGGCGTTGGTCAAATCGCGTGCGGAGCGCGGACTGTGGTTGGAAGACATCCCGGAACCGGCAATGGGCATTAACGATGTCCTCATTCGGGTGCTCTACACCGGCATCTGCGGGACCGACGTCCACATTTACAACTGGGACGAATGGGCACAAAAAACCATCCCGGTGCCTATGGCCATCGGCCATGAGTTTGTCGGCAAAATTGTTGCCGTAGGTTCCAACGTCAATGACTTCTTCCCCGGAGACATCGTCAGCGGCGAAGGCCACGTAGTTTGCGGCCGTTGCCGCAACTGCCTCGCCGGACGCCGCCATCTTTGCGTATCGACGCAGGGTGTTGGCGTGAATCGGCCCGGTGCTTATGCCGAATTTATCGCGCTGCCGATGACGAACATCTGGCGTCATCATCCCGGTGTCAATCTCGAAGTCGCATCGATCTTCGATCCTTTCGGCAACGCCGTTCACACTGCGCTGTCGTTCCCGGTGCTGGGAGAAGACGTGCTGATCACCGGGGCCGGTCCCATTGGTATCATGGCAATCCCCGTCGTGCGACACGCTGGAGCCCGCCACGTGGTCATCACCGATCTCAATCCTTTCCGTCTCGATCTTGCGCGAAAGATGGGAGCCACGCTTGCCGTCAATCCTATGGAAACCCCGCTCGGCGAAGTGCAAAAGAAGCTCAAGATGACGGAGGGATTCGACGTAGGCCTGGAGATGTCGGGTAATCCGCAGGCATTGAACGACATGATCGCCAACATGAGCCACGGCGGCAAGATTGCGGCGCTCGGCATCCCGTCGAAGAGCATTCCCATGGACTGGCGCCCGGTGATCTTCAACATGATCACAATCAAGGGAATCTATGGCCGCGAAATGTATGAGACCTGGTATAAGATGTCGGTAATGCTGGACTCGGGCCTCGACATCTCACCGGTGATCACGCACCGCTATTCATACAGCGACTTTGAAAAAGGCTTCGCCGCCATGATCTCCGGCGAAACGGGTAAGGTTGTTCTTGACTGGTCCAGCTTGGCCTGACTGGTTGTCCATCGCAATGCAGGCACGATCCTATTTGCGGCCTATGTTGGAGTTTGCAAATTGCGTATTGATGTCATGGGTAGTCAATTGTCTTGAACGGGATCTAAGAGAGCCGTAACATGCAATGCATGTCGGAGACCCCGGAACAACAGCTAGAAGGCTTTGTCGCTAAATTTGAGCCTGCCATTGGGAAGTCGATTCGCGAATGTAGATCCGCAATGCGCAAGCGGTTCCCGACGGCAAACGAACTCGTGTATGACAACTATAACTTTTTCGTGATCGGCTATTGCACCACAGAACGGCCCTCCGATTGTGTAGTCTCGCTTGCGGCAAACTCCAAGGGGATAGGTCTCAGCTTCTACCACGGTGCCACGTTGCCTGATCCGCATAATATCTTGGAAGGCAGCGGAAATCAGAATCGATTCGTGAGACTCGCTGGCAAAGCCACTTTAAGCCGCCCAGAAGTTCGAGAATTGCTTAGTGCCGCCGAGGCTCAGGCTGATCCTCCCTTCCTCACAAAGGGTCGTGGCAAGTTGATTGTTCGATCAATATCGGAAAAACAGCGACCAAGAAGATAACCGAGTGCTTAGGGGGCCGCGGTCCCTCCCTTTTCGGGGCCGGGCAGGTGACGAGAAGCCAGTACCAAGCTGCCTCCCGCCACCCTTAGCTTTATCGCGCATGACGACCGTGAAAACTTCAACTCCTTACTTCGCCTGCACTAAGTCTGCAACAACCGCGGCAACCTTATCGAGTATCTGGTTCCAGCCCTCGAGTTGACCGCTGTTCTTTGCGCTCTCCATAGGTTCATTTCCAATGAAGGTGAGTTTCGTCTGGCCGTTTCCGAGATCCTCAAAAATGGTCACGTCGTACGCACCTTCTATGGCTTCATGTTCTATTCCTAATTGCTCAGGCTCAATCTTGTTTCCTTTCGAGTCGGAAAAATACATGGAGGAAACGATCTTCTCGTGCAGAACGATCTCGTGGTATTCGCCAGCATTCCAGAACTCCTGACCATCGGGCATTCTCATGCAGCAGCGAAATTTTCCTCCCTCACGAAAATCAATCTCGCAAAATGGCGAAGTAAAACCCTTCGGCCCCCACCATTGCATCACATACTTCGGGTCTGTCCACGCTTTCCAAACCAGCTCGCGTGGAGCATCAAAAACTCTTGTGATAACCATCCGCTCTGTCTCGTTAACCGTGCTTTTTGTCATCTCTGACCTCCGCCTTTTTCATTTGATTTACAACCGCATCCAGCTTGTCGAAACTCTCTTCCCAGAATCGGCGATAGCTAATCGCCCAGTCGCTAACTTTCTTTATCGACTCCGGCCTAAGCGTGCACACGCTCTCTCGTCCACGTTTTGTCTTCATCACAATCCGTGCCCGAACCAGATAGGCAATATGTTTTGAAATCATCTGCTGCGAAAGTGAAAACGGTTCCGTCAACCCATGCACGGAGGCAGGCCCATGGGAGAGTCGTTCGATCATCGCCCTACGGGTGGGATCAGACAACGCCGCAAATGTCGTACCCAAACTATCCACAACCATATGGTAGTGAATTGTCTGACAATGTCAAGTATGAATTTTGCGATCCACTCAGCGCAGTCCTGCGAAGTTTTGCGAAGTTTTCCAGAAAGCCACAGCAAAAACGGGCAGCCATGATTGGCTGCCCGCGACGATTTGGCAGTACCCGCGAGGACTACTTTGGGGCCTGCTCGACAATCCGCGTGCCGTTTTTGAATTCCTCCACTCCCCGTGATAGGTCGAAATTACCCGCTTGAAATCCTTTGGACGGACGCAGGCAACGCACGCAGTGTTTCACAGATCCGTCGACTTGCTCTCCTTCAGCGCTTTGGCTTTTGCGATAAAATCTGCCAACGGAATCGAACCCTGGTCGCCTTTGCCGCGAGTGCGCACGCTAACTGTGCCTGCGCCCTCTTCCTTGTCGCCGAAGACGAGGATGTAAGGAACCTTCTGGTTGGCTAGGTCACGAATTTTTGAGTTCATCTTCTCGTTGCGAATATCTGTCTCGACCCGGAAGCCTGCGGCCTTCAGTTCCGCTTCGACTTTTGCCGCGTACCCAGCGTGCCGCTCGCTGATGGGCACGAGGCCAATCTGCACCGGCGAAAGCCATAGCGGGAACGCTCCGGCGTAATGTTCGATCAGCACGCCAAAGAATCTTTCAACGGAACCGAAGAGAGCGCGATGCACCATCACCGGCTGATGGCGCTCGCCGTCTTCGCCAACGTATTCGAGTTCGAAGCGCGCCGGAAGGGTGAAATCGAATTGCACCGTCGATAACTGCCAGAGCCGTCCCAGGACATCCACGAGCTTGATATCGATCTTCGGTCCGTAGAAGGCTGCTTCGCCGGGGATCGTCTTGAACGGAATTCCCTTCGCCTTCAGCACCCGGTCGAGCGAGCCAATGGCGAGATTCCAGTTCTCATCCGAGCCCGTGTAACTTTTGCGATCGTTTGGATCCCAGGTGGAAAGCTCGACTCTAAATTCGTTAAAGCCAAACGTCTCGAGTACCGCCTTGGCAAAGTCGATGCACGCTTCAACTTCGCTTTCGATCTGGCTGGGCATGCAGAAGATGTGCGCATCGTCCTGCGTAAAGCCGCGCACGCGCAGAAGGCCGTGCATGGTGCCGGAGCGCTCGTAACGATAGACATTGCCTAGCTCTGCGTAGCGCTGCGGCAGGTCGCGATAGCTTTTCGGGGAATTTTTGTAGATCAGAATGTGGCCGGGGCAGTTCATCGGCTTGAGACGGTACTCCGCGTCATCAAGTTCCATCGGCGTGTACATGTTGCCGGAGTAGTAGCCTTCGTGGCCACTGACCTTCCACAGTTCGCGGCGCATCACATGCGGCGTGAAAACCATCTGATAGCCACGGCGCAGGCACTCTTCGCGCATCCAGTCTTCCATCACCTTGCGGACGATGCCGCCCTTGGGATGCCAGAAGACGAGGCCGGGCCCTGCGAGTTCCTGAATGCTGAACAGGTCAAGCTGCTTGCCAAGGACGCGATGGTCGCGCTTGGCTGCTTCTTCAAGCCGCGCGAAATGCGCATCCATTTCCTTCTGGGAGAAGAATGCTGTGCCGTAGACACGCTGCAACTGGGGATTCTTCTCGTCGCCGAGCCAGTAGGCGCCGGCCAGTGTAGTCACCTTCACGGCTTTCACTCGACCTGTTGAAGGCACATGGGGTCCGCGGCAGAAGTCCACGAACTTGCCGTTGCGGTAGAAACTTACTTGCGAACCGGGCTCAGTGAACTTGGTCACGAAGTGGGTCTTCATGAAGTCGCCGTCTTTTTCAAATTCCGCCAGCGCCTGCTCACGCGGTTCATACTCGCGCACGAACTTCTCATCGCGCGCGACCACCTCTGCCATCTTCTTTTCGATCGCTGCGAGGTCATCCGGCGTGAAAGGCTTATCCCGGTAGAAGTCATAGAAGAAGCCTGCATCGGTGGCGGGACCATGGCCCAGCTTCGTCTCCGGAAACAACTCAAGTACCGCCGTAGCCAGCACATGCGCAGCCGAGTGGCGGACGACTTTCAGCGCCTCGGGATCATTCTCCTTGACCAGCTCGAGCTTTGTGTCGGCATTCAGCGGGGTGGAGAGGTCTACCAGCCGCGTGGTCGAAGCGTCCTCGGCGGTGTACATGGCAGCTTCTGAGTCGCCAGGCGCAGACGCGCTTGCCGCGGTCGAACTGGTCACGGGGGACAACCGGGCCACCACCGATGCGGCGGCCAGGCGCGGCGAAATCGAGTTGGCGATGTCAAAGGGCGTCGTGCCTGCGGGCACTTCGCGTATGCTTCCGTCGGGCAGATGTACGGCAATGTTTTGCGTGCTCATGGTGTTTTTCAGGGTCCTGACTGATCGGGCCGCGCGTTAACCGCGGACCTGTGCTCTTCGTTAAGGATATAACGGGTCAAATGGAACCATCATCGAAGAGGTTGCGTAAAGCGGTAAAGTATCCAGCGGATAACTCGATCGTGCCCTGCCTCGCACGCGCCGAGATCACGTAAGGAAGGTCTCGCATGTTCGATTTCTCTAAGAAGATTCTCGCTTTCGCCCTGATCGCAGGTGCTGCGCTTTCAGCATCGGCGCAGCCTGCCATTCAGCCTACCGTGGATATCACCAAGGTTCCTGCCGCGGCCCAGGCGTCGCCGCAATTTGATACGGATGCGGCTACGGAAGCCTACATGGGTATGATGCCGCCGGCGGCCGTGGCACGTTCCAATGCTTATTTTGAAGGCGGCTACTGGCTCATTCTCTGGGATTTCCTATACGGCGTTGCAGTCTCGCTTTTGCTGCTCAACCTTCTCTGGTCGGCTCGCATGCGCGACATGGCGGTGCGTGTCACGCGCTACCGGTGGCTGCAACCGTTGCCGTACGCCATTCTGTTTGTCCTTGCCGACACTGTTCTCGGTTTTCCGCTGGAGTACTACGAGAACTACGCACGCGAGCACAAGTATGGGCTGGCGACGCAGAGCTTCGGGCCGTGGATGGGCGACGAATTCAAGGAATTGTTGGTCTCGCTGGTCATCGCTTCCATCGCGATGTTGATCCTGTTTGCCATCGTGCGCAGATTTCCGAACTCATGGTGGATCTGGGGCGCCGCCGCAACGATGTGCCTGATGACGATCCTGATCGCCATCGGGCCAGTGTTCCTTCAGCCCATTTTCAACTCGCCCAAGAAACTCGAAGATCCCAAGATTACAGCGCCGATTCTGCGCATGGCTCATGCCAATGGAATTCCCACCAACGATGTCTGGCAGATTGATGCAAGCAGGCAGACTACGCGCATGAGTGCCAACGTGAGCGGATTCGGCAACACGATGCGCATCACACTGAATGACAACCTGATTCAGCGGGGCTCGCCGGAAGAGATCCAGGCCGTCATGGGTCATGAGATGGGCCACTACGTGATGAATCACATATCCAAGATCCTGATGTTTTTTCTGATCCTGATCGTGCTGTCGTTCGCGTATCTATTCTGGGGAATCAAGTGGGCGCTTAGCCGCTGGGGTGAGCGCTGGCAGATTAGTTCGGTGAGCGATCCGGCAGTTGTGCCCCTGGTCATGCTGATGGTTTCGATTCTGATGTTCGTGCTGACGCCGATTAACAATTCCTTCGTTCGCATGCAGGAGAAGGAAGCGGACATGTTTGGCTTGAACGCGTCGCGCCAGCCTGATGGGTTCGCACAGGCGGCGATCCATTTGGGCGAATACCGCAAAATGCGTCCCGGCCCTATCGAGGAATTCCTCTTTTATGACCATCCGAGCGGCTACAACCGGATTCACTCCGCCATGGTGTGGAAGAGCCAGAATCTGGAGCTTTTCAAGCCATCGACGGAGCAAATTTCGAAGCCGTAGGGCGGAGATCGATGCCACGAAATATTTGCGGGTTGGGATTTGGTGTGTGCAAATAATTCAGCCACTCTGATCCCGTGGTTCCCGGAGTTACATCCAACTCGGGTGAGCCAGTTGGCATGGCTTCGGAGGAGCAAGAATGCACTGGCTTTCGTTGGTAGGCTTGATCGTGCTTTGTGAGGGCGTCGGCGGATTGGGAGGCATGTGGACCGGCCCCGAGATTCCGCGCTGGTATCGCACTCTGAATAAGCCCTCGTTCAATCCGCCAGGCTGGATTTTTGGGCCAGTGTGGACGACGCTGTATCTGCTGATGGCGATTGCAGCGTGGCTGGTATTCAATTCGACGGCATCGTCGGCGCGCACTATCGGGCTCGGTCTCTTTTTCGTGCAACTGGCACTAAACCTGGCGTGGAGCTGGATCTTCTTTCGCAAGCATGCGATTGGCTCGGCGGCCGTTGAAGTGGCCTTGCTGTGGTGCTCCATTGGCGCAACGACCGTGTTGTTCAGCCAGGTGTCTTCGGCCGCCGCGTGGCTGATGGCGCCTTACTGGGCTTGGGTCACGTTTGCTTCGATATTGAATGCTACGATCTGGCGGCTGAATCCCGCCGCCTGAAAAAGACCCGGGCAGTTATTCGAATTGGTTCAGGTCGGTATCAGGCGCTGGATGACCCAGCGCCCGGCACATCGCGACGATCTGGCCTTTGTGATGAAAAGCGTGGGTCAGAAAATGATGCAGGACAAGCGCGGGAGTGCGGACGGCGTTATCTCCGTCGGGGAAATGAAGTTCTGTATTGGAGTTGAGTTGTTGATCCGTCACACTTGATAGATACGCCTTGGTCTGTTGACTGACTTGCTGCTGAAAGAGCCTGGCATCCGCGACGGCGGGAAACTCGGCAGGATTGCGATCGACATAGCGAAGCCCCTGCAGCGTGTGAACCCAGAATCCTTCGCAGTTGAAGATATGGATCACCTGGTTCCGCAGCGTGGGGAAGCCAAAGTTGGGCAATTCCTGCAGATAGCCGCTCGATGGAATTGTGGACAGATGATCGAGCAGGAGATTGAGGCTGGCGTGTGTCCAGCTATGCAACTTCTGAATGCCTTCCAGGGTGAACGCCGTTTTCGCCATGATGGGGTTCATTTTATAAGGACCGTTCTGCAGTTGCCGCGAGGAGAGCTGGGCGTCGTCGCACTCTGCGGCTCAGAGCGCATGCTCCAAGCTAATTGAGCCCAGCACCCACGTCGGTTGTACGTCACCTGCCTCAAACTTGCCATCCCCACGCCTGCCGGACTAGGCTATGTGCATGCGTCGATGTCGCTAACGCCGACCTGGTGTCTGCTGCGATGCATCCGTGCGCCCTACTCGCGCACAATTTTTCCCGCCTGAACTTGCCGCGGCGCAAACACCACTACCCTCACCCAAGAACACTGCCGACAGGGCACTTCCCCGTCGAAGGAGATTTTGTATGGCGCGTATTGCTGCAGACATTACTGAACTGATCGGAAAGACTCCCCTCGTGCGGCTGAACCGCGTTACCGCTGGACTGCCAGCCACCGTTGTCGCCAAGCTTGAAAGCCAGAATCCAGTCTCCAGCGTGAAGGACCGCATTGGAAACGCGATGATTGAAGACGCCGAAAAGTCTGGCAAGATCACCCCCGGCAAAACTGTCCTTATCGAGCCAACGAGCGGCAACACCGGCATCGCACTTGCCTTTGTAGCGGCGGTGAAGGGTTACAAGCTTATCCTCACTATGCCCGAGACGATGAGCACGGAGCGTCGGGTGCTTCTGCGCGCTTTCGGAGCGGAGATCGTTTTGACTCCGGGGCCCAACGGAATGAAGGGGGCGATTGCCAAGGCCAACGAGATTCTCCACAACACTCCGAATGGATACATCCTCGGGCAATTCGATAATCCCGCCAACCCCGCAATCCACCTCAAGACAACGGGGCCGGAGATCTGGGAAGACACGGATGGGAAGGTCGACTTCCTTATCTCCGGCGTCGGCACCGGCGGCACGCTGACGGGAGTGGCCACTTATATCAAAGAGCGCAAGCCGGGGTTCAAGGCCATCGCGGTTGAACCGGCTGACAGCGCAGTCATCTCCGGAGGCAAGCCAGGTCCGCACAAGATTCAGGGACTCGGCGCAGGATTTATTCCCGG
This sequence comes from Telmatobacter sp. DSM 110680, assembly GCF_039994875.1. Taxonomy (GTDB): domain Bacteria; phylum Acidobacteriota; class Terriglobia; order Terriglobales; family Acidobacteriaceae; genus Telmatobacter. The sequence continues at coordinate 1,005,653 of NZ_CP121196.1, forward strand.
CAATCTGGACACCAAGCTGATAGACGAAACCATCCAGGTCACCAACGAAGAGTCAATCGCCATGGCGCGGCGGCTGCCGCTTGAGGAAGGTATTTTTGTCGGCATCAGTTCGGGTGCGGCCGTAGTTGCAGCGTTGAAGGTGGCCGCGCGGCCGGAGAATGCCGGCAAACTGATCGTGGTGATCCTGCCCAGCTTCGGCGAGCGTTACCTTTCCAGCGTCCTGTTTGATTCGCTGCGGCAGGAAGTGCTGGCGTTGCCAACGCAGGCAGTTACGCTGTAAACGGAAGACGCAGCAGGAAAGGCACAGCTCATGTTCGACCGCATTCGCGAAGATATTCGTTCAGTATTGGAGCGCGACCCCGCGGCGCGCTCCACGCTGGAGGTGATGCTTTGCTATCCGGGGCTGTGGGCTGTGTGGTTCCATCGCGTTTCTCACTGGATGTGGCGTATGAAGTTGTATTTGCCGGCGCGGATACTTTCACAAATTGCTCGCTTCTTCACGGGAGTGGACATTCATCCAGGTGCGCTACTGGGTCGGCGTCTATTCATTGACCACGCCACCGGCGTCGTCATTGGTGAGACGGCTATCGTGGGAAGCGGCGTCACCTTGTACCAGGGCGTCACTCTCGGGGGCACGGGCAAGGGCCACGGCAAGCGGCATCCTACGCTTTGCGATGGAGTGTTTGTGGGCAACAATGCCAACGTGCTGGGTAATATCACGATTGGCCAGAATTCGCGGGTGGGTGCTGGATCTGTCGTTCTGTCCGATGTGCCGCCCAACTCCACCGTCGTTGGCGTTCCAGCACACATCGTCTACCGCAACGGCGAGCGCGTCCTCATCACCGATCCGCACGACGTGAAGGATCCGCTTTCAGACGCGCTGATCGCGTTGTCTGCTCGGGTTGAAGAACTGGAAGACAAGCTTGGCGCGCATGTCCGTCGCCTTGAACCGTTTGCGGCGGAAGAGGCCGAGCGCAGCGCCTATCGCCGCGAATTGAATCAGCTTGCTGAGTACGTGTCGATGGGTGAGGGAATCTAAGTTGACTCGGGCACGTGGAGCCTTGGCTTTTTCTGTAGCTTCTTCTCCACGAAGCTGCTCACCACGCGCACATCTTCCCAGATCATCCAGTGGTCGTTGAGTTGTAGTGCGCCATATTTTGCATAGAATTCGCGCGCGGCGGCATTCTCCGGGGCAACGTTTACGCAAATGCGGAGAGCTTGTTGCTGCACAAACCAGCTTGCCACTGCGGCCATCAGCATCCCCGCAATCCCGCGCTTGCGAAGCTTCTCGTCAACATTGATCCATTGCAGTTCACCATCACAGGCGTGGCGATGCGTCCGGTGACCGGCTACAAATCCAACGATCCTGCCGGCGTCCACGGCAACAAATGCCACCCGCTCGCGCAAGGCCAATTGAGGAGAATGTTCACCGCGAAGATATAGGCCGATCCGTTCAACCCAGAAGGCCGCTGTCTCCCAAACCTGCGCGCGCAAGGTCGCCATCTCCGGGATATCCCGATCTTCTGCCAGCCGAATGAGAACCGACATTCGTGCACCCTTTCTGCGACCACAATACCGATGAAAGCCAAGCCGTAAAAATTTTGATTGACAATTTATGCTATCCATTGCAATATACATTGCTATACGAGGTATATGGCAATGATGAAGTTGAGGGCGCAACCCGTGGAAGGCGAGTCGCCGGACCGGTGGGAGGCGCAGCTCCGCAAAGGCGCACTGGAGATGGCTGCGCTGGCCAGCCTATGGCAGGGTCGCCTGTATGGTCTTGAAATCATTCGGTTTCTAGAGAACCATTCGCGGCTGGTACTGGCGGAGGGGACTATCTATCCCATTCTCAACAGGCTGAAAGCTGAGGGAATGCTGACTTCAGATTGGGTTGAAGCCGAGGCTGGCCACCCTCGCAAGTACTACGCCCTGACGGACGCTGGACGTCAACGGCTGCGGCAGATGGCCGAAGCCTGGGCCAATTTCGCGGGCGGGCTCAGCCAGCTTTTGGTGCCAGTCCTCAATGGGCAAATTCAGTCGAACACCCGAGATCCAGAGCAGAAGGAGTTATCGCGATGATGACCGAGACCGTGCATACAGACACCGTGCAGATCGACACTTACCTGGCTTCACTGCGCACCCATCTGGGCCCGATGACGCTGAGCGAGCGCGACGAGATCGTTCGTGAGATCAGTGCGCACATTCGCGACTCGGCGGAAGAGAGCGGCGTGGATGTGGAGACCATCCTTGCGAGGCTCGGATCCGCCGAGGAGTTGGCCTCCCAATACAGCGATGGCTTGTTGATTCGCCAGGCCAGCCGCAGCATCTCGCCTCTCAAACTGATGCGGGGCGCCTTGAGACTGGCCACCAAGGGCGTCTCCGGAGTGATTGTGTTTTTTGTCGGGGTTATCGGTTACGCCATTGGAGGCGGCATGGCGCTCTCCGGAATGCTCAAACCCATCCTGCCCCACAATACCGGCATGTGGGTTCAGAACGGACACCTGGTCGCGTATGGCACGCAATTTCCCGCGATCGGCCCACCGGCGCATGAAGTTCTGGGGATGTGGTACATCCCGTTGATGCTTACGGCGGGCAGTCTCACCCTGTTGGCGACTACGTTTGTGATCCGAACGTCGTTGCGGGTTTCTCAGCGATGGCAGGCGAGGCTGTCGCGGGGCGCGTGAGGATTTAGTGCTGACCGGAGCCATCAAAAACTGGACGTCACCGTATTGGGCCCACTGATTTGCCTATTTCGGAGGTTCCGGCTCTGCGGTACGAATGATCCCGCTCTCCCACATCCCATCCTCTGCTCGAAAGGTCGGGGCTTAATCGCCCCGGTCTTTTGATTTACGGGTTCGCCACTGCGGTCGCGGCGGAGGGTTCGACAGGGGATTTGCGGCGGAGGACGGCTGCGGAGATCAGCGTGATGATGAGTCCGACGGGGAGGGGCTCCATGAAGGTATACGCCATGTTGACGAAGGGGTTCTGGTAGAGCTGCTGTGAGTGTTGTATCTCCGCGACCTTCGCGGCGGTGGTGGCGGGGTCGAGTCCGGAGGACTGGACCTTGTGAATCTGCGCGGCGAAGTAGCTGTCCATGAAGTGGGGCATGAAGTTGAAGTAGAGGATCTCCCACGTGGCGACGTAGCAGACGGTGGTGATGAGAGCGATCAGGATGCCGCAGGAGAATGCGCGGCCGAAGGAGATCTGGCCGCCGAGGTTGTTGTCGCGGTAGCTGCGGATGCCGAAGTAGATCAGCAGGAACGACGCCACCATGATGGTGTAGCCGAGGATCATGCTGTGGCCGGAACCGATCTTGTCGGCGAGTAGAAGTGAGCTGTCCATCAGGACAGAGATCATGACGCCGGCGATGAGACCAAAGGTGAGGACGGTTTTCTTCATGGGAGGCTCCTGTTGCGAGTGAGGATGGAGTCACGATGCAGCGTGGCGGGGCCGGATGTCGTCATTCTTTTTAATGATTTTCAAGGAATCGAGTGGAAATCGTGCTTTCGGGTGAAGCATTTTCGCCTGATCGACAAAACCTGTGTCAGAAGGCGTCTGGTTTCATGGCAGGAGACCTAGTTCTTTGCCGCGCTGGACGGCCTGGGTGCGGCGGGCGGCTCCGAGCTTGTCGAAGGCGCGGGCACAGTGAGTCTTGACTGTGTTTTCAGAAACGAAAAGCTGCGTGGCGATTTCGCGATTGCTGAAGCCGCGGGCGATCAGGGTGAGGACTTCGAGTTCGCGTGCCGTGATGCCGAGGGTCTGCTGGCGTTCGGTATTGGGAGTGAAGGGGGCCGAGGCTTCCGCGGGGACGAGCACTTCTTTTACCACGACCGTTTCCCGAATGATTTCGCGACGGCGCGTGATCCTGAGGCCTAGCCAGATGCCGAATGCTGCAAAGAGGATGGCGACGAGCGCGCCGTAGAGCTCAACGGAGTGCTCGATGACGACGAAGCGGTATTCGGTGTATTGGAGGGTGGCGATGAGGAGGCCGCCGACGAGACCGAAGATTAGAACGTGGCGCCTCATGGTGGGGTTGTGAAAAAGTATATCGGAGACTTCGAGCCAGTGGTCTCACCGGGCAGAACACACGGATGGTTACGACGGATGTCCGGTAGTACTGAGGATTGAAACGTCGGCGGTCCATCTTTGTCGGGCCCGGTGCTAGAGTGGACTGGACTTCAATTCTCTTCAGGTTCGTTCTTCTTGCGCGCTCTTTGTGTCTTTCTGGCGGCGTTCTTCGCGTTTTCGGGCGTGGTCTTTGCCGCCTCGCGTGTTCAGCCTGTTCCCGTTCCGCAGGAGATGCGATCTTCGGCTTTTACGGTCACGGTGAATAACCAGCCTGTGGATGTGGCGCATGCCGCCGCGAGCTACGACTTCGTCAACTTCGACGTTACCGGTCCGGTGACCGTGGCGATTACTGCGACCGAAGCAGGATTCTGGGATAAGGGCGTGGACATTGAACCGTGGCGGCTTGGGATTCGTCCGGTGCGCGAGGGGCAGACCATTCGATTCAAAATTGCGGGTCCGCAGAAGCTTTCCATCTCGCGGCCGGGCGACTTTCTGAATCACGCCACCATGCTGTTTGTGTTTGCAGGTGAACCTCCAGCGCCGCCTCCGGCAGAGAGCCCGTCGGTGCACGTTCTTGCCCCCGGTGTGTATCACCAGAGCATCAATCCGCAGAGCGGTGAGACATATTACCTTGCGCCGGGGTCTTACTTTTTCGGCAGCCTGAATCTCTGGAAGGTGAGCGGCGTGAAGGTTCTTGGCCGTGGCACGATTGTCTACGAGGGTGTGCAGGATCCGAAAACCGACGAGGGGTGGATGCAGAAGCCGGACTGGCACTGCATTGGCGCGCTGGAGGCGCACGACGTCGAGATCGATGGCGTGACCTGCATCGTTCGCGCGCGCACCTGGTCAATCCAGATGAAGGACACGAGCGGTTTTGTGTACAACGATATTCGTGTTATAGGGGGCAATCCCGGCAACGCGAACCAGGATGGAATGGACTGGCTCGGCGGAGGGGATGCGCTGGTTCGTGATGCCTTTCTGCGCGCCTCCGATGACGACCTGGCGATGGAAGGAAACTGGGACGGCTATACCGAGGCCGATATGCTGCGACCGGGCCACGACGTGCAGAATATCACCGTTGAAAACAGCCAGCTCTCCACCAGCATCTCTAACATTGTGCGCGCCGCGTGGCCGCAAAAGACTTTTAACTCTCGCCACTTCACCCTGCGCGATTCTGACATTCTGCACGGGGGTATCGGCGCGTGCGGACAGACATTTGGAGTTCTTGGTATGTGGGGTGCGAATGGCGCGAAGGGCGATCATTCCAATTACACCTTTGAGAATCTCTGGCTGGACAACTGGTATTCGCTGGTGCAGATCGAGCAAGAAGAGCCCGCGGTGCATGGTATTACATTCAAGAATATCTGGGCTCTGGATCAGCCTCCGCTGGCGACTTCGACGATCATCGGTAACGTCAGCGACGTCACCTTCGACAATGTGAAGTACGACCAAAACCGCGCGACCAATGAGGCCGAGCTTCAGCTCATCACTGCAGGAGGCGCTGCGCAGCCGAAGTTTCCGCCGCCGGACGGCCCGGTGGCTCACTTCACTGTGTCTCCACCGGTTTTTGGTCCCGGCGACCAAGTGACGTTTGAGGCGGATAATTCTCCTCATGCAAAGTTCACCTGGCGGTTCGGGGATGGAAGCGAAGCCCATGGCCGCCGGGTAAAGCACAAATTCCCTGATGCGCTTGGCACCGCGCTTGATGGCGCCAATGGGGCGGGGCGTTTTCGCGTTCTGCTCAAGGCAGAAGATGCACAGGATCGAGAGGACTGGGCAGCGCAAGGAGTGGTGGCGGTTGCGAAATGGCAGGACGCGGCTCAAATTCCCGGCCCGACGCTGGCAGGTCTTGCGTGGCATGTATATCCCGGAACATGGACCGAGTTGCCCGACCTAAGCAGTCAGACCTCCATCTTCAGCGGCGAATCTCCAAACCTTCGCGCGGACTCGCACGGTTTTACGCGATACGCAACGGCATGGGATGGATACATCGACATTCCAGCGGATGGCGGATACACATTCCACTTGATGTCTCGCGATGGTGGGCGCCTCGTGATCGACGGCGTCCAGATCGCCAAGACAGGGCCCCCTTTCGCTCAAGTCTGTGGATCGCCCGGAAATGCAGTGCGGTATGACCATGGGTCGATCGGTCTACGTGCAGGACGACACGCATTGCACGTCGAAGGGTTGCACGCAGTCAGCCAGGGTTCTCCGCGGTTGTTGTGGGAGGGGCCTTTGCTCCCACTGACGGAGATTCCGCCCGATGCCTACAGCCACGCGCGAGTCGATACCGCAATTCATTCAAATTAGGCAGAGCTACCTGGCTCGCCGATCGGGAATGTCTCAAACTTGATCGGCAATGTATCAAAAATGGACCAATGGCGCCTGCTTCATCCTAGCGGCTAACTCGTTTGATCAATCGATATAGCCCTTTGGTAAGTTACCTAAAAGAGTCAATCATTTTCGCCCAAAGCAGCATATGAGCCTCTCTCCGGCCTAGGTAGTCTGAAACTTCCCCAGAGAGAGAGCGGCCACTTGCACGCGTTCGGAAAATACCTGTCCTGGATATACGCCTTCACCGCTGTCGTGTGTATTCGGTTTGCATTCGGAACCTTCAAAGCATTGAATTCCGCGGGGCAGGTACATCTCTCCCGGTACGCGGCTCCCTTCGCTTGCATGCTTGCTTTGTTCGCCTGTGTATTCACGACGGCATGGTGGACGGTATTCAAATCCAAATCTTCTGCACGGATGTGGTGTCTGGTTGCCAGTTCGCAGTATCTATTTGTCGCGTTGATACCGTGTCTCGTTACTCACCGTCTTCACTCGATCAACTCGACGCTCTCGGCGATAGCTGTGATGGGATGTGTGGCATTCGGGAAACGCCAGAAGGTCAAACTCGCTGCCAACATCGATCAAGTGCGATCCATTCCCGGCGATTTCACCAACCGGTATGTGAATCGCTTCGCGATGGGCGTGACCTTCGGCCTTAGCCTTGGCTCCTATCTCTGGTGGCAGGGATGGTTAAGAACAGTACACATTAGCGGACTCGACAGCTTGTTAGTCCGCTCCGTCGTTACCCTTGTCGTTCTGCTCGCTATTACTTCGATTCATGAGACCGGTCACGCGATTGTCGGCAAGATATGCGGAATGAAAGTGCGGGCATTCTTTATCGGACCTTTCCAATGGTGCATTCGTGACGCCAAGTGGGGATTTGAATTCAAGCCCAAGAGCCTATTTTTTGCGGATGGTATCACCGCCCTCATACCCGGCGAGGGTGAACTGCGGCCGGGGCAATACCTGTCGATGATGGCGGCCGGTTCGCTGGTGAACGTGCTTTCGGGATGTCTCGCACTCTACTTTGCCTTCCACAGTGGCATCGCTTTGTCACCGCCAATCCTGGGTGTCATTGCCCTGTTCGGCGCATGGAGTCTCGGCGTTGCCGCCGCCAACCTGTTGCCTTTTCGGACACCGCAAGGCTATTCCGACGGTGCTATCGTTCTGCAACTCCTCGCGGGTGGAGCGTTTGCCGCATATCATCTATCGGTCGCGCGTATCGGCTCGAGCCTGGTCTCAGCCCTTCGTCCGCGAGATTACGACATCGGTTCCATCCGCGCTGCTGCCCGGGGCATCGCAAATGGCAGACAGGCTCTTCTCATGTGGCTGTACGCTTTTAGCCACTCGATTGATGCAGGCAAGACAAAGGAAGCCGACGACGTGCTCGCGAACGCGGAGTTGGTTTGCCTTCAATCGGCTGGGAAAATTCCCGCCGAACTCCACACCAGCTTCATTTTCGGAAACGCGTTCATTCGTCGCGATCCAGTCGCAACCCGCTTTTGGTGGAATCGCATGCAGGCAACCAATCCGACTCGCTTCAATGCAGACTATTGGAGAGCCGAGAGCGCTCTTCACTGGATTGAAGGCAACCTCGAAGAGGCCAACCACGCCTGGGAGAAAAGTTACGCGCTTGTGAAGCAGCTTCCCCAGGCCGGTGCATACGACTTCAGCCGGGATTGTTGCACACTTCTCAAGCGGGAACTCGACCTGGCGTCGGTGGCGTAATCTCCAAAGACCGGCTTCAACTCTAGTGCGGTAGCTGGGTCATATCCCATCCGCCGCCTAGGGCACGTACCAGCCCCACGCTAGCCACGTACTGACGCGTGATGAGGTCGGTCGACGTGCGCTGGTTGCTGAGTAATGTGCCCTCCGCCACCAGCACCTCGAGGTAGTTGGTGGCTCCGCCTTTGTAGCGCTGATTTGAAAGATCAAGGGAGTGCTGCGCGGCAGCCACGGCGCGTTGCTCGGTAGTGGCCTCGTCTTCGAGCACTTTCAAATCCGAGAGGCGGTCTTCGACCTCGTTAAAGGCGCCCAGTACGGTGGCGCGATACGTTGATGCCTGGGACTCGTAGTTGTGCTTTGCCTGATCTGTGAGTGCGTGGCGCCTTCCGGCATCGAACAGCAACTCGGTTGCCTGCGCGCCAAGGCTCCAGAGCGCGCTCGGTCCCTGGATCAAGGTTCCTACATTAGTGCTTTCAAAGCCGCCGCCACCGCCAAGAGTTACGCTTGGGTAGAAGGCGCTGATGGCGATGCCGATCTGTGCATTGGCAGCAGCCGCACGCCGCTCAGCAGCCGCGATGTCAGGGCGCCGTTCCACCAATTGCGAGGGGACGCCAACCGGAACCTGTGGGAGTGTCATCACCAGCGGCGCCGGCGTCAGCGTAACTTCGCGCGCTTCTTTGTTCATCAACGTAGCGATTGCATGCTCGTATTGGTTGCGACCCTGCTTCACGTCTACAAGTTGCGCACGCGTGGTTTCGAGCAGAGCCTGCGCTTGCGCAACTACGACCTCCGTTGCAATGCCGCCCTTCACCAGTTGCTGATTCAGATCGAGCTGATGCTGATAGTCATTCACAGTCTGCTCGAGCAATCGGGCGTCTGAGTCGAGGCCTCGCAGTTCGAAGTAGTCGAGCGCCAGCTCGGCATGCAGACTGAGATCGAGGTTGGCGAGGTCGGCGGCACTGGCCTGGGCATTTTCATGAGCGGCTTCAACGCTGCGGCGCACTCGACCCCAGAGGTCTGGTTCCCAACTGGCCTGGCCTTCGAGTTGGAAATCGCTGTACCCGGTATTCGTACTACTCACGATGAGAGGGCGGTGCGACGATACCTGATCGCGGCTGGTTGCGGGCGAAACAGAGAGTGTTGGATAGAAATCAGCACGCGCGACACGCACCTGGTCACGAGCAGAGAGATAGGCCTCCATCGCTGCGCGCAGATTCTGGTTCTGCGGAGCAATCTGCTCTTCCAGCGCGTTGAGCTGCGGATCCTGATATATCTCCCACCATTTGCCGCGCAGCATGCCATCGGAGGGGGACGCAGATTTCCAGGTGCCCGCTTGCGGATTCGGCGGCGGTACCACGGCCCCGGTCGATCCCGTTCCTTTGTACTCAGGTGGCGGCGGCAAGTCGGGGCGATGGAAGTTTGGTCCCACCTTGCAGGCGGAAAGCAGCGCCACCAATCCCAACAGTGCCGCGCGGAGCATGCGCTCTTTGGGAGCGATGGCTCCTCCATGTTTTTGCGGAGGAGATGTGCTCATTCTCGACGTTGAAACCGACCGCATGCCTACTTGTCCCCCTGGCCCGGCTGTTTCTGTTGGCCCTGAGCATTGGGATGCTGCGTACTGACCTTTTCGCCGTCGATGAGGGAGTCGGGAGGATCTTGAATGACGCGATCTCCATCCTTCAAGCCGCTGACAATCTGGATGGTTGCTCCGTCATCCTGACCAATTGCCACAGAAACAAGATGCGCTATGTTGTCATCGCCGAGAATGCCCAGTTGCGTTCCCTGACGACGGAAGATGATCGCCGACGCGGGAACGATGAATGTATGCATGGTCGGGGCTTTGAAATGAACCTGTGCCAGTGATCCCGGCATCAATTCCCCTTTGTGATTGTCGACGTCGATCTCCACCAGCAAGGTGCGGCTTGAGGGATCGATGGCATCCGCGGTCCGCACCAGCGTGCCCTGAAAATTCTGTGCTGGATATTCGGGGAAAGTAAGGTCGATCTTCGAACCGCGCTTCAGGTTCGTTGTGTACAGCTGCGGGACGTTCGTGTACACACGAAGCGTGTTGAGCGCCTGCAGGTGGAAGAGCTCCTTCGCCGCCCCGGTGTCAATCAACTGGCCTGTATCAATGGAGCGTGCTGTGACCACACCGTCAAATGGCGCATAAACTTTTTCGAAGGACTGCAGTTCTTTCAGCCGATCCACATTGGCCTGCGCCGACTTCACCGCGGACGCGGTCGCGGAGGCCTGATTGGTAAAGGTTTCTGTATCCTGCTGCGAAACCGCATTTGTCTGCACCAGTCCCTGATAGCGCTGAGCCTGCGAATGTGCGTTCTTCGCGTTCGCTTCAGCTGTGCCGAGGTCGGCCTGGGCTTGCGTGAGTTGTTGATCCAGTTCGGGGGTTGCGATTTCTGCGAGCAGCGCACCTTTCTTTACATGGGAGCCGATGTCGTAATACCACTTGGTCAAGTAGCCCGACGTCCGAGCGTAAATCGGGGAATCTGTATAAGCGGTCACATTTCCCGGCAACGTGAACTCATCGGTTGAGGCGCCTGCCTTTGGGACCAGTGCGATGACCACCGGTGCAGCTGCCTCCTGGGTCGTCTTTGCAAGCACGTTGTTGTGGTGAATTCGACTCAGCACGCCAAATGTTCCCAGAGCAGCAAATACGAGCAGCACGATGATCAGGCCAGTAATGGCAAGCCTCGGGGCTATAGGCTTCTGAGCCGGCGCATGCTGGGTATCGTGTCCCTCGTGAGGAATTTCTTTGTTATTCCCGGCCGGCTTCTGGTTGGGGTTGGATTCATTGCTCATAAAGGTTGCTCCAAAAGGCTTGTACGAATTTACAGGGCTAATCGAATTCGTCGAACGTTGCGGCTTGTGCTTCGTGGCGCTTCGACCTCGTGCGCTTCTCGATCCATCCATGTACTACCGAAAAGAATGCCGGCACAAAAAACAGAGTAGCGACTGTGGCTAACAGCAGGCCTCCGATAACCGCGCGACCGAGGGGCGCATTCTGTTCTCCGCCCTCTCCAAGGCCCAGCGCCATAGGCATCATGCCCAATATCATGGCCAGTGCAGTCATCAGCACAGGACGGAGACGGACATAGCCCGCATTCAACGATGCTTGGCGCGCGTCGCCGACCAATTCTTCCAACTGCTCACGCGCGAAGCTTACCACCAGGATCGAGTTGGATGTTGCGACTCCCATACACATGATCGCTCCCGTCAGGGCGGGCACGCTCAACCGCGTTCCGGTGAGGAATAGGAACCATACGATCCCTGCCAAAGCTGCGGGAAGTGCAGAGATGATCAAAAACGGATCGAGCCATGATTGAAAGTTCACCACGATCAGCAGGTACACCAAGAGGATGGAGAAGACCAAACCACTGAGCAAGCCAAAGTAAGACTTCTGCATGGTCTCGCTCTGCCCGCGTAAGATGATGTGCGACCCGCGCGGCAGGATCTTCGGATCCTCATACTTCTTCACGATGCGCTCCATGTCGCGCGTCACGGAGCCAAGGTCGGTATCGACTACGTTGGCATAGATGTCCAGTACCGGCTGCACATCGTAGTGACTTACCGTGCCCAACTCCGCGCCTGGCTGGAACTGCGCAAGGTTACCCAGGATTTGAATCGGCTGCTGTGCTGCTCCGGGCGCATCTGTTTCCAGAGGGGCGGGGCCTGATCCCGTATTCGCTGCCGATGTTCCTGCCGTACCGTTCAGAGTCGTGCTCGATCGCGTTACCGGAAGACTCTTGAGCTGGGACATTGAATCGAGCCGGTATTGCGGGGTTTGAACCGCCACACTGTAACTGACGCCGTTGCGGGGATCGAGATAGAAGCTCGGCGTAGTCTGAAAGCTGCCGCTTAGCGCCACCAGCAGACTCTGCGCCACATCTTTCTGCGTGAAGCCAATCGCCTGCGCACGCGTACGATCCACATTTACGGTGAAGTTCGGGTAGTCGAATGGCTGCTGAATACGGGCATCGGTTGCGCCAGCGACATAGCGAACGTCGTTCAGCATTTTTTCCGCAACCACACGGTTGCCATAAAGATTAGGTCCCACGATTTGGATATCAATCGGCGCCGAGAGCCCGAAGTTCAATATCTGGGTGACGATATCCACCGGAAGTACGTAGAACGTAACTCCGGGAAACTGTTGTGCCAGCACTCCACGAATATCCTGCACATACTTGTCCGTAGGGTGGTGCTTCTCCGACAGTTGAACCTGGATGTCGGCATCTTCCGGTCCAATCGGCGCCGAGGTTGAATAGGAGAGATTCAACCCGGAGTAGGGCAACCCGATGTTATCGACAACAGAGACAACTTCATCGGCGGGAATATGCTCGCGGATTGTGGCATCGATGTGATCGCAGAGGGCGGCCGTCTCTTCGATACGCGTACCGGTCCGGGCCCTGACGTGAATCTTGAATTGGCCCGCATCGACGGCGGGAAAGAAATCCTGTCCCAGCCACGGCACCAGGAGTGCTGTCGAGCCGACGGCAAAAATTGCGAAGATGATCAGAAATACGCCGGCAAAATCGATGCACAACGTCAGAAGGCGCACATAACCGTTGCGGAACCACGTGAATCCCCTTTCAAATCCGCTCTGAAATCGGACAAAAGGGTTGCGGCTGATTTGCTTGCGGGCGGCGGCTGCATCGTCGTGTTCATGCAGCAGGTATTTCGCCATGGTGGGCACAACGGTTCGCGAGAGCAGGTAACTGGCCAGCATGGCAAACACCACCGCCTCGGCCAGCGGAACAAAAAGGTATCGAGCCACGCCGCTAAGAAGGAACATCGGGACGAACACGATACAGATCGCCAGCGTAGAGACCAGTGCTGGAGTGGCAATCTGCGCGGCGCCATCGAGGATGGCTTGCTCAATCTCCTTACCTTGCTCTAGATTGCGGTTGATATTCTCGATTTCAACCGTCGCGTCGTCCACCAGGATGCCGACCGCGAGTGCAAGGCCGCCCAGCGTCATGATGTTGATGGTTTCGTGCAGCACCGCGAGCATGGTGATGGAGCACAGAATTGAAAGCGGAATGGATACCGCGATGATTAGTGTCGACCGCCAGCTTCCCAGGAATATCAGAATCATCACTGCCGTGAGGCAGGCCGCGATCAGCGCCTCGCGCACCACGCCGCTGATAGCGCCGCGCACAAAGATCGACTGGTCAGAGAGTGCGTTGATTTGCAACTGAGGCGGTAGCTGGCCGCGAACGCTGGGACTATCCACGATGGTGCGGATATCCTTAATGATCTGCAGCGTTGAGGCCGAGCCAGTCTTCATAATGCTCATCATGATGGCGCGCTTGCCATCGACGCGGACAATGTTAGTCTGCGGCGGCGAACCATCGCGTACGTGGGCCACGTCGCGTACGAAGATGACCGCGCCATTGACGGTGCGGATGGGAAGATCATTCAACTGATCGATGATCGATGGCGATGAGTTGGTTTCAATGGCGTATTCGAACCGGTCCATCTTCATCGTGCCGGAAGGGACGATCAGGTTCTGGGTAGAAATGGCGTTTACCACGTCGGCCGGAGAAAGCCCTTTGGCCTGCAGTGCCTGCGGATCAAGATCAACCTGGACCTGGCGCTGTTTTCCGCCATATGGATACGGGGTTTGCGCACCTTCCACGGTCGCCATCTGAGTCCGAATGGTATTTGTACCCAGATCGTTGAGTTGCTGCTCGCTTAGCCCCTCACCGGAAAGTCCCAGCATCAACACCGGCACGCTGGAGGCGTTGTACTGGATGATGAACGGCGGAGTTGTTCCGGGGGGAAGTGATCGCAGCTGCACCTGGCAGATTGCTGTGACCTGGGCTACGGCATTCCCCACATTGACATGCGGCTGGAAGAATATCTTGATAACGCCGATTCCAGCCAGCGATTGCGATTCAATATGCTCCACGTCGCTTACTGTGGTGGTAACACCGCGTTCGCTGTTAAAGATGATGCGGGTCGACATTTCCTGTGCCGATAGGCCGCTGTAGTTCCACACCACGGTGACAACGGGAATATCGATGTTCGGAAAGATATCCGTGGGCATTGACGCGATGCTGTATCCGCCCAAAATCAAGATCAAGAGCGCAAAGACGGCGAAGGTGTACGGCCGCCGTAGTGCAAGCCGAACAATCCACATCATAGGGCTGGTACTCGCTCCTGAGGCAATTTGCCCGTCAACAACGTGACGTATGAGAGATGGGCCGCCGAGAATACTGCAGGCGAACCGGTCAAGGCAAACAGCGGCTCAATAGGATTGGGGGCTGAACGGTCGATCTGCTCCTTCCCCTGAAACAATTCCGTTAAACAAACAATGTTAGACGAAGAAGCGGGGTCGAGCTCAACTCGAGTCAAACTCCAGGCTTTCCTGCTTCTAGTTATAGGACGAGTCTGGACCTGCCAAGGCTTCATTTTCGAAACTGATTATCTCAATATGCGAGGTGTTCGAGGCGCTCTAATAACTGCTTTGAGTGGAACTGAAGCGTCTATCGGTCTAAGAAAGCATCCCGGTTCGAACCTTTATAGCCTGCTTAACGTCCAGGATTTTGTCTCGTCAAACGGGGACCTGCTGGCCACCCCCACTTTATCGCCGCGATACGGCTCGATTCGCTACAATGGCTGCGCCTTGCGAAAGGGGCGCGGCACGTTTTTCATTACATGGCGAGGCTTAGCCCCGGGGAAACCTTTCTTAAAACATATTCGTCCCTAATAGGGTGTGCTAATGCAGCAAAGCCTCACTTGCATGACGCCACTCCTGGGTGTGGAAGCCACCGGCAACTACCTCGATTCAAACACTGACTGGAAGCCCTAACATGCCGATTCAAAACGCCACTGAGCCTTATTTGCCGAAAACCAGCGAGTCGCAACCCCCTCCTGAGAAGAAAAACACTGGAGTGCGGATTGTTGTCTACCTGGTGCTGGCCATCGCCGTCGGTGTTATCGTTTGGCGCGTCTATCAAAACAAGCAGAAGACTGCGGCCAACACCGCCAGCCAGGCCGCAGCTCTGATCGGTCGCCCCGTCCCGGTACAGGTCGTTCCAGCTGAACAGAAGCCAATGCCCATATATCTGACCGGGCTTGGCACGGTCACCCCCTATAACAGCGTCACCGTCAAAGCGCGCGTCAATGGCCAGTTGCTCCCCGTAAAGTTCACTGAAGGCCAGGAGGTAAAGCAGGGCGAGACCATCATGGAGATTGACCCCAAGCCTTACCAGGCCGCAGTCGACCAAGCAAAGGGTACACTGGCGCACGACGAGGCACTCTACAAAAACGCTCAGGCTGAATTCAATCGCTATAAAGCACTGTTTGCCGCTGGCGTAGTTTCGAAGGAGTCGCTGGACGCCAACGAAGCTCAACAGGGCCAGTACCAGGGCGCGATAGCATCGGACAACGCAGCGATCGAGACGGCGCAATTGCAATTGAGCTGGTGCTACATCCAGTCTCCCATCAATGGCAAGATCGGCCTGCGTCTCGTCGATGCCGGCAATATCATCTCGGCAAACTCGACCAATCTCGTCATCATCAATCAGCTCAAACCCATCGCCGTCTACTTCACTCTTCCAGAAAACGAGTTGCCAGAGGTGCTCAAGCGTCTCGCGACCGACAAGCGCATCCCTGTGGACGCCTACGATCGTAGCGATACGACTTTGATCACCAGCGGTAGCCTGCTGACCGCAGACAATCAGATCGACACCACGACAGGCACCGACAAGCTCAAGGCGGTCTTCGACAATAAGGACTCGGTGCTATTTCCCAACCAGTTCGTCAACATCCACCTTGTCCTCGAAAATCGTCCGAAAGCGCTCGTTGTTCCTTCCGCCGCAATCCAGACTGGCCTGAACGGGTCCTTGTTTGTGTGGGTCGTCAACGATGATGGCAAGGGTGGGCAGGTCGCCCAAATGCAGAACGTTAAGGTGGCTCTCGCCGAGGGGCAGCAAACCATTCTGGATAGCGGTCCCGAGCCCGGAGCCAAGATTGTTGTGGACGGCGCTGACCGTCTCCGTCCCGGTCAGCCGGTGACCATCGCTGGAACACGCCAGCGGCAAAATCAGGCCGGGCAAGGTTCCGGACAAGCCCCAGGTTCAAATCCTGCGCAACCCGCCAGCTCGGGCGCCCCCCAGTCTGGTGGCCAGCACAAGCCGAGGCAGCAGTGAGTCTCAGCCCATCCCGCCCGTTTATTCTGCGCCCCATTGCAACTTCATTGCTGATGGCGGCCATCATGCTGGCGGGCGGCGTCGCGTTTCTGCAACTGCCGGTCTCCGCATTGCCCGAGGTGGATTACCCGATCATCCAGGTGCTCACTTTCTATCCGGGCGCGGGACCCGATGTCATGTCCTCCTCGGTTACGGCGCCCCTCGAGCGGCAGTTCGGGCAGATGCCGGGACTGAAACAGATGACGTCTGTCAGTTCGGGAGGCGGCTCGGTCATCACCCTGGAATTCAATCTCGACGAAGACATTGATGTTGCCGAGCAGGAAGTCCAGGCGGCGATCAATGCCGGTAACAGCTTCTTGCCGACCGATCTGCCCAATCCTCCGGTCTACAGCAAGGTGAATCCCGCCGACGCGCCCATCATGACGCTGGCGCTCACCTCCGATTCGCTACCACTGGACAAGATTGAAGACGCGGCCGATACGAACCTCGCGCAGAAGATTTCGCAGGTCACTGGCGTTGGCCTGGTTTCGATTGCAGGCGGTCAAAAGCCTTCGGTACGCGTACAAGCGAATCCCGCGCAACTCGCTGCTTACAACCTCAGCCTTGAAGACCTCCGCACGGCCTTGGCGGCGGCCAACGTGGATCAGGCCAAGGGCACGCTCAACGGGTCGCGCCAGTCTTACACGATCAACGCCAACGACCAGCTTGTTTCGAGCGCAGACTACCTGCCTGTTATCGTCGCTTATCGCAACGGCGCCGCCGTCCGCACCTCGGATGTAGCTACCGTCGTGGACGCGGCGGAGAATTCTCAGCAGGCTGCGTGGATGAATCGGCAGCCCGCGGTCATCGTCAACGTGCAGCGTCAACCCGGCGCCAACATCATCGCCGTTGTCGATCGCATCAACAAGCTGCTTCCGCAGTTGCAAACCAGTTTGCCTGCCAACGTTCAGGTTCACGTTCTTACCGATCGCACGACGACCATTCGCGCATCGGTAAAGGACGTTGAATTCGAGCTCATGCTCACCGTGGGGCTGGTCGTCCTGGTGATCTTCCTCTTCCTGCGTAACCTTGCCGCTACCATCATTCCGTCGATCGCCGTACCGCTTTCGATCGTGGGCACCTTCGGCGTGATGTATCTGCTGGGCTACTCGCTCAACAACCTCACGCTGATGGCGCTGACGATCTCGACGGGTTTTGTGGTTGATGACGCCATCGTGATGATCGAGAACATCTCGCGCTTTATTGAAGAAGGCGAAACCCCGATGCGCGCCGCGCTCAAAGGCAGCGAGCAGATCGGCTTCACCATCATTTCGCTGACGGTCTCGCTGATCGCGGTGCTGATTCCGCTGCTGTTCATGGGGGACGTGGTCGGGCGCCTCTTCCGCGAGTTCGCCATCACACTCGCAGTCACGATTCTTGTATCGGCGGTCGTCTCGCTTACGCTCACGCCGATGATGTCGTCGCGCATTCTCAGGCATCGGCCCGAGAGTGAACAGACGCGTTTCTACCATGCTTCGGAAAAGGTCTTCAAATCGGTGATCAGCTGGTACGGCGAGACGCTGCAGGTTGTCCTGCGGCACCGCTTTCTCACCCTGATGATTACCATCGCCACGCTGGTCGGCACCATTCTGCTCTTCATCATCGTGCCCAAAGGCTTCTTTCCAGTGCAGGATACGGGAGTCATCCTCGGCATTAGCGAGGCGCCGGAATCAATCAGTTTTGCCAATATGTCGCTTCGCCAGCAGAAGCTTGTGGACATCGTCTTGCAGGACCCGGCGGTGGACAATGCTTCCTCCTTCATCGGGGTCGACGGCACAAACACTACGCTCAATTCCGGACGCATCCAGATCACACTCAAGCCGCTCGACGTGCGCAAGATCTCCGCCTCTGAAGTTATCCGCCGCCTGCAACCGAAGGTGGCCGACGTTGACGGCATTCAGCTCTTCCTTCAGCCGCTGCAGGACCTCACGGTTGAAGATCGCGTGAGCCGGACGCAGTTTCAATACTCGCTTGAAGATCCCAATTCTGTGGAACTCGCGACCTACACGCGCAAGATGGTGCAGGAACTCAGCAAGGAAGCGATTGTTACCGACGTGGCCAGCGATCTTCAGGATCAGGGTCTGGGTGCGCAACTGGTGATTGACCGCGATACTGCCGCACGCCTGGGCATTGCCATGGCAGACGTCGACAATACGCTCTACGACGCTTTCGGCCAGCGCCAGATATCCACGATCTTTACGCAGCTGAATCAGTACCACGTGGTCATGGAAGTCGGAAAGAATTTTCAGACTGATCCCACAACGCTGGGAAATCTCTATGTAAAGTCCGCGAATGGGACGCAGGTTCCGCTCAGCACGATCGCTCACTGGCAGCAGAGCCGAGCGCAGCTTTCGATCGGCCATCAGGGACAGTTTCCCTCTACCATCGTGAGCTTCAATCTCGCGCCGGGCAAGGCGCTTGGCGACGCCGTCAAAGCCGTCAACGATGTTGAGAAACGGATCGGCATGCCGGCCAGCATCAACGCCAGTTTTCAGGGAACGGCCGCCGCATTCCAGAACTCCCTTTCCAACGAGCCGCTGCTGATTCTTGCCGCGCTCATTACGGTGTACATCGTGCTCGGTGTGCTCTACGAGAGCTACGTACACCCGATCACGATCATCTCCACGCTGCCTTCGGCGGGTGTAGGCGCGATTCTGGCTCTAATGCTGACGCAAACCGAGTTCAGCGTCATTGCGCTAATCGGCATCATCCTGCTGATAGGCATCGTGAAGAAGAACGCCATTATGATGATCGATTTCGCTCTCGATGCTGAACGCAACCAGGGGAAGGATCCGGAAGACGCTATCTTCCAAGCGTGCCTTTTGCGTTTCCGCCCCATCATGATGACGACCATGGCCGCGTTGCTCGGCGGTCTGCCGCTGGCATTGGGCGGCGGCGTGGGCGCCGAATTGCGCAAACCGCTCGGCATCACCATCGTTGGCGGACTGCTACTTTCCCAAGTGCTCACGCTCTACACAACGCCCGTAATTTATCTCTACTTCGACAAGCTCTCGGTCCGTCTTCGCAAGCGCATCGGCGCATCCTCGTTGAATGAACAACCCGTGGCGGGAGACTGATCGATGCATCTCTCCGCGCCCTTTATCCGCCGCCCAGTTGCCACGACTCTTTTGAGTCTGGCACTGCTGCTGGCTGGCTCGGTCGCTTATTCGATCCTCCCTGTCGCCTCGCTGCCGGACGTGGATTTTCCTGTTATAGGTGTCGGTGCGGGCTTGCCCGGCGGCAGTCCCGAAACCATGGCGTCGGCCGTCGCTACTCCGCTGGAGCGCCAGTTCGGCCGCATTGCCGGTGTGAACCAGATGACGTCCTCCAGTTCACTTGGTTCGGCATCGGTCTCCTTGCAGTTCGACATGAACCGCAACATCGATGCTGCTGCTCGGGACGTGCAAGCCGCCATCAACGCTGCGCGCAGCCAGCTGCCTTCGTACCTTCCGCAGAATCCGAGCTATCGCAAGGCGAATCCTGCTGAAGCGCCCATCCTCATCCTCACGCTGACCTCCGACGTTATTCCCAAGCCGCAAATTTACGACATGGCTGACTCGATCCTCGCGCAGAGGATTTCCCAGATCCAAGGCGTCGGTCAGACCTTTGTCGGCGGAAGCGCGCAGCCCGCCGTGCGCGTCGAACTGAACCCGATGCAGCTCTCGAACAACGGAGTGGGCCTCGAGGCGGTCAGAACTGCCCTTTCCGGCGCCAATGCCAACCGGCCCAAAGGCGGGTTTGACGACGCCCAGCATCGCTGGCAGATCGACGACAACGATCAGATATTCAAAGCATCGGATTACGCACCCATCATCGTCGGCTACAACAAAGCAACCGGCGCAGCGGTACGCGTGGGCGATCTGGGAACCGTTACAGACTCCGTTTCCGACATTCACACCGCCGGGCAGGCCGGCAACAATTCACCCGGACACAGCGGCAAACTTAAAGACGCCATTCTCATTGTCATCTTCAAGATTCCCGGCGCCAATGTTATCGATACTGTCGATGCGGTTCTGAAAGAAATGCCGCGCCTGCAGGCCGAGATTCCGCCCACCATTCAGATGAACGTGGCAGTTGATCGCACTACGACGATCCGCTCCAGCGTGCACGACGTCGAAATCACGCTCATCATCAGCGTTCTTCTGGTGGTTCTGGTGGTCTTTCTCTTCCTGCGCGAGATCTGGGCCACCATCATTCCGTCTGTAGCCGTGCCGCTTTCGCTGGTGGGCACATTCGGGGTGATGTACCTGCTGGGATACACGATCGATAACCTGTCGCTGATGGCGCTTACCATCTCGACTGGATTTGTAGTTGACGACGCCATCGTGGTTATCGAGAACATTACACGCTATCTCGAAGAAGGAATGAACCCCTACGAGGCGGCGATGAAGGGCTCAAAGGAGATCGGCTTCACGGTGCTGTCGATGAGCACCTCGCTGATTGCCGTCTTCATTCCGATTCTTCTGATGGGTGGGATTATCGGAAAGCTATTCCGCGAATTTGCCGTCACACTCAGCGTCGCGATTGCTGTTTCGCTGCTGGTTTCGCTCACCACCACCCCGATGCTTTGCGCAAGATTTCTGAAGCAGCGCGATGAGAGCCGATACGGACGCCTGTATCGCATATCGGAAAATGCGTTCCAGTGGATCCATCACGAATACAACTCGGCGTTGCGCTGGGTTCTGCGCCACCAATGGATCACCCTCACTGTCGCCATTGGCTGCGCTTTCCTGAACGTGTATCTGTTCATGATCGTGCCCAAAGGATTCTTCCCGCAGCAGGACACCGGACGTCTCGGCGGCCGCACCCGCGGTGCCCAGGACATCAGCTTTCCCGCCATGGCGGCCAAGCAGAAGCAGCTTGCGCAAATGGTGCTTGAAGACCCCTCGGTGCAAACAGTCACTGCGTTCGTCGGAGGCGGCGGACCGGGCGGTGGCGGCACAAACGTGGGCAACATGTTCATCGCTCTCAAGCCGCCGAGTGAGCGTCCTGGAAAGGTCACTGCCGATCAGGTAGTCAACGGGCTGCGAAGGAAGCTAACCAGCGTTCCAGGTGCCGCGCTTTTCCTGCAGGCGCAGCAAGACATCCAAGTGGGGGGCCGCGGCAGCGACGCGCAGTATCAATACACGCTTTCAGATGAGAATCTGAGCGAACTCAACACCTGGGCTCCACGCCTGCTTGCCCGCATGCGCACCATGCCCGAGCTAAGGGATACCTCCACGGACCAGCAGGATCAGGGACTCTCCGAGACGCTGGTAATCAATCGCGATCTTGCTGCGCGACTCGGTATCACCGCGGCGAGCATCGACGCGGTGCTTTATGACGCCTTCGGCCAGCGCCAGGTTTCGACGATGTATACCGGCCTTAACCAGTATTTCGTCGTCATGGAAGTTGACCCTCAATATCAGCTGAGCCCCGATTCGCTCGACAACATTTACATCAAGGCCAGCACCACTACCGGAGCAGCCGCTTCAGTTACTGCCCTCGGCACGACTACCCCTGCGGCAGCAACAACGAGCGCGGCACCGGCGACCACCGCAGCTACTCCCACTTCCGCAGTATCGGGAGCGGCGGCCGTCTTCCCCACATCCGGCGGTCAGCTGGTCACCTCCAGCACGTCGGCCGGCACCACGACAACTAGCGCCACCACCGCATCGAGTTCAAGCGCATCAACCGCTTCTAATTCGACCACTTCGTCGGCATCCAATCTGGTCGCGTCCAATATCGCTGCGATCGCGGCGTCTACGGGCGAGTCGGCTACAGCTGCTGCCATTGGCTCCGGAACCCTTACCGGTATGTCCTCGGGATCGTCCGGCTCAGCATCTTCGAGCGCGAGTGTCAGTTCGGGCGGTGCCGCTGGAACTTTGGCCGCTACCACAAGCGCGACCACGACCGGCGCCATGGTCCCGCTCTCCGCCATCGCGCACTGGGAGCAGAAGCGCACCTCGCTTGCCGTTAATCACCAGGGACAGTATCCGGCTGTCACACTGACGTTCAATCTCGCTCCCAATGTGGCGCTGGGCGACGCGGTCACGGCTCTGCAAAAGGCCGAAGCTGACATGGGCGTGCCCACCAATATTCACGCGACGTTCCAAGGGACAGCGCAGGCCTTCCAGGATTCACTCAAAAACGAGCCGTACCTTATTCTCGCTGCTCTGGTCGCTGTGTACATCGTGCTCGGCATTCTCTATGAAAGCCTGATCCACCCGCTAACGATTCTTTCCACGCTGCCTCCCGCGGGCGTCGGCGCTATTCTCGCTTTGCTGATCACCGGCACCGACCTCAGCATCATGGCACTGATCGGCATTTTGCTGCTGATAGGAATCGTGAAGAAGAATGCCATCATGATGATCGACTTTGCGCTACAGGCCGAGCGCGAACAGGGGCTTCCCCCAGTGGAAGCCATCTACCAGGCCTGCCTAATGCGCTTCCGCCCCATCATGATGACTACGCTTGCGGCGATGTTCGGTGGACTGCCGCTGGCCATTGGCATGGGGGTCGGTTCGGAACTACGCAAGCCGCTGGGCATCACCATCGTCGGCGGACTGCTGGTCTCGCAGCTGCTCACGCTGTTCACCACGCCAGTCGTTTACCTGTTCTTTGACAAGCTGCAGTGGCGCGTGATGAAACTGCATCGCATCGGGTCGGAACTTGAAGAAGCTCCGGGCGACTGAATTCGAAAGATATCGTCACAGCGCAATGCGAACTGTAGCGCTATACTCCCACCGGCAATCGAAAGCCGGAGGTGAACCATGCTCACCATGGAGAAACTCGACCTCAAGAAACAGTGGAAACATCTTTACCAGCCGCCAGCTGGTGAAATAACCGTTGTGAATGTTCCGCCGCTCACCTACCTGATGGTGGACGGCGAAGGCGACCCCAATAAATCCAAAGCATTCGAGCAGGCAGTTGAAGCACTGTATTCGCTCTCCTACACGCTCAAGTTCTCGCTCAAGAAGAGTCCGCGCGCCATCGACTATGGCGTGATGCCGCTCGAGGGGCTCTGGTGGGCCGACGATCCGGGCGTCTTCATGCAGGCCGACAAGTCCGCGTGGAAGTGGACCGCGATGATTCTTCAGCCCGAGTTTATTTCGCGTGCGAACATCGACGAAGCGTTCGATGAAGTGCGCCGGAAGAAGAATCCATCGGCACTTGACCGCGTTCGCTTCGAAACCCTCGACGAGGGAGAATGCGTACAGACGCTGTACTTAGGTCCGTTCTCTGAGGAGGGCCCTATCATCCAGAGAATGCACGACGCGATCCACGCCACCGGCAAAAACATTTATGGCAAGCATCACGAGATTTATCTGAGCGATCCGCGCCGCACTGCGCCCGCGAAATTGAGGACCATCATTCGACAGCCGATGCGTTGAGATTCACTGGCGGCGCAGGCATTCGCCACGATTGCGCTCCCGTGCTTTGTGCACCTGAAGACGTGCAGAATCTGCGCTCAGCTAGGCTTGAGAGCCTAGCGAATTGGCGAACGCACTCGATCTAGTGATATCGTCAAAGGAATTCATCGTTTACGCGCGCTCGATCTTCTCAGCCATTCCCAAGGCGTTTGCAACTCCTGAAGCACATTTGCCTGTAGGCCTTATCGCGCTGACGCCGTCTTTGACTGGCACGTCTGTTCCATCTGCAACTGAACTCTGGGCGGAGGTTTTCTGATGAGCATTTCTCCTGAAGCGATGGACGCGAACCTGGTTTTGACTCTTGATGAAATCACCAGTCTCACGCAGGATGGCGGCAAGCCCGCCGACACCCTGATGAACGTGGTGGCACTGATCGCGTCGCGTTTTCGCACCGACGTCTGCTCCGCGTATCTGCTCGAACCGGACCGCTCCAACCTTGTTCTGGCGGCATCGGTCGGCCTTCATTCCCGCAGCATTGGTGCTCTTCGCATGCCGCTACACGAGGGGCTGGCTGGCCTCGTTGCCGAGCAGGTGCGACCGGTTGCCGTGGATGACGCCAGCCGTCATCCGCGATACAAGTTCTTCAAAGACTCCGGCGAAGAGGAATACCATTCCTTTCTCGGTGTGCCGCTGATTGATCGCGGCATCCTTCAAGGCGTTCTGGTTGTGCAGACCAAGGAGCCGAGAGTCTTTCGCGACAGCGAGATCCGCATGCTCTCCGAGGCCGCCGATCAAGTTGCCCCTATTGTGAGCGAAGCGCGTACCCTTGACCGTTTTGTTGCTCCGGCGCAGCAGCGCCTGTGGGAGCTGGCACAGAACGTCTGGTGGAGCTGGGATCACGACTGTGTCAATCTCTTTCGCGACCTGAATCCCATCCGTTGGCGCCAGCTCAATCAGAATCCCATCGCACTGCTCAACGAGATGTCGCTCAACGAGATCGAGCGTCGGGCCGCGGAACTGGTACTCCACAGCCGCATCAACTACGTCTACCGCCGGCGGCAGGAATACTTGCGAGCGGACCGAACCTGGGGCGCGGCCAATGCCGGCATTCTGCGACCACGTCCCGTTGCCTACTTCTCGGCGGAATTCGGAATGCACGAATCTCTGCCGATATATTCCGGCGGCCTCGGCGTTCTTTCCGGCGATCACATCAAGAGCGCATCCGATCTTGGCATCCCCCTGGTGGCTGTGGGGTTGTTCTACGGGCAGGGATACTTTCTGCAGCGGCTAGATGAAAAGGGCTGGCAACGCGAAGAGTACCTGCAAACGGACATCAAACAACTGCCGATGCAGCCCGCCATTGGTCTCGATGGACAGCCGGTCGTGGTTGAAATCGCCACTCGGGGTGCCGCCATTCGCGCCAAAGTCTGGCAGATCAAGGTTGGGCGGTGCGATCTCTTTCTGCTGGATTCGAATGTTCCTGGGAACGCGCCTGAAGATCTGGAGACTACCTCGCGTCTTTACGGTGGAGATTCCCGCACCCGCATTCGGCAGGAGCTTCTGCTTGGCGTTGGCGGTTTCCGCGCTCTCAAGGCCATGGGTATCTCTCCCGGTGTGTTGCATTTGAATGAAGGTCATAGTGGATTCGCGGTCTTTGAGGCTATCCGGTCCCGAATGGAAGAAGAGGGGCTGGACTTCTACGCCGCAGCCAGCCAGATTCCGCGCGAAGTCATCTTTACGACACATACTCCCGTGCCTGCGGGCCACGACCGCTTCAGTCCCGATCTCATCGAGGAACACCTTGGGCCGCTGCGCGATCAACTTGGCATCTCCCACGATAACCTGATGGGTTTTGGCCGCGAGCATCCATCCGATCACGGCGAAACCTTCTGCATGACCGTGCTCGGCCTGAAACTTGCCCGCCGCGTCAACGCTGTCTCCTCGCTCCATGGAGAGGTGTCGCGTGCCATGTGGAAGGGTCTTTATCCTGGCCGCTCTGAAGACGCCGTTCCGATTGGCCATATCACCAACGGCGTCCATGTGCCGTCATGGCTGGCTCCGCAGATGTTTCGTCTATATGACCGCCATCTCGGAGTGGACTGGCAGAAGCGCAGCGGCTCCAAGAGCACCTGGGAAGCGATCGAGAATGTGGACGACGGTGAGCTTTGGGAGACTCATCTCAGCCTGAAGGCTCAGCTCATCGACTTCGCCCGCCGACGGCTTGTTGAGCAGGCGGAGAGACGCAAGGAGCCTTCAACGTCGCTGCATCGCTTCGGCAAGGTCTTTTCGTCGGATGCTCTCACCATTGGCTTTGCGCGTCGGTTCGCCACCTATAAGCGCGCCAACCTGCTACTGAAGGATATAGAACGACTGGCCTCGATGGTGAACGACCCCAAGCGGCCTGTGCAGTTCCTCTTCGCGGGGAAGGCTCATCCGCATGACGAGCCCGGTAAGCGGGTGCTGCAGCAGATCGCCGAAATGATGCGCGATTCCGACTTTGCCGAAAAGTTCGTCTTCATTGAGGACTACGACATCAACGTCGGACGCCACCTTGTGCAGGGAGTCGACGTGTGGCTCAACAATCCGCGCCGTCCGCTTGAGGCTTCGGGCACCAGCGGCCAGAAAGTCGTGCTCAATGGCGGTCTCAACCTGTCTGTCCTAGATGGCTGGTGGGCGGAGGCCTACGATGGGCTCAACGGCTTCGCAATCGGCAAGGGTCGCACGCACTCCAACATGGACGTTCACGACACGCGCGACGGCGAAGATCTCTACCGCGTTCTTTCTGGCGAATTGATCCCGCTCTACTACGAGCGTGATCGCGACGGACTTCCTCGCGGCTGGATCCAGCGGATGAAGCGGACCATTCGGACTTTGGGATGGCGTTTCAACGCTGACCGCATGGTGATGGACTATACGCAGAAGTGCTACGTGCCAGCCGCAGGTGGAACTTCAAGTGAGATTCGCCCACTCTGCTGATATTGCGAGCGATATCAGCAGGAGCATCTCGTCGCTGTGCGGCTCACAGGTATGGTTACCGGCGGCCTCTCCTGAGGCCAATTCATTTCAGTAGCTTACAGACTCGATCTTGCACGAAAGTCTGTAAATCTACACACTTTGGGTAATGCCTTTGAAGGTTACCCAGAGCTAGACTTCCTTCCATAGCAATTTCTCAGGGTTATCTGGTTTGAAGGCTAGGGCCTTTCCTGCCCCCACCGAACAGATAGTTCTCCAGAAACTGCTGGAGGGGACCCCGATGAACGTCCAGGGCTATCGCGCAGACTATTTGGCGGCACTTGAAGTGGCGCACGAAAATTTGAACACGATTTACCAGGAATGCGAGCAGCTCCAGCTCCGGAAAGAACAACTTCAAGGTGCTCTGGGAGCTCTGGAGCCTTTCCTCCTTTCTGTTAGAGCGAGCTCTTCCGAATACCATCAAACGGAACCGATTCGTGCGGAGCAGATGCCCGTTGCGCCTGAGCCGGAAGTTGCGAAGCCGTTCTTCCGCGCTATGCAGGCGCCTGAGCCGGTAGTTCCCGCGGCCTTCTCACCGATGCCTGAAGCGATTCTGGATCCTATCCAGCGCCGCATCAACAGTGCCTTGGGTCTGGCGGTCGCATAAGTCCCCGCAGCTCCCCGCCTGAGATCAAGGCATCGGTACTCGTTTCATAATCAAGCCCCATGCATTCAATTTGCATGGGGCTTTTTAGCTGCGCAATGAACGCCATTGATCTCTGCGCAGAGATCACGAATACACCCCCTGGTGAAGAAAAATCACCTTGATCGAAGTGTTCGCTGTAATCTGGGTTCATCCGATGAATTCTACTGTCTCGTCCAACACCCCTCTGTCTTCCATGGGGGCCCCTGATCTTCCGCTTGAGTTGTCAATTCAAATACGGCCCGAGCTTGCGTCCTTTGGTACCGGCAACTCGCGGCTGCACCATCAAGTATGCCTGTTCATCTTGTTTGTCCTGGTATCGGCGTCTGCCTTTAGCGCCTTTTATGAAAAGTGGCACTTCCGCGAGCCGGGTTCACGCGGCACTGATTTGATCGCTGAATTTGATCGCATGATCGACGGCACTGCCAACCGGCCCTATGTGTACCGCCAACTCCTGCCTGACACTGCGAACTGGATGGTCCGCGCGCTGCCGGTGGAAACCATCGGACGCTACGTATCCCTGCGCGCGAGGGATAAAATCAGCGATGCTCTTAATCTGCGCGGCAAGAAGTATCCGATTCAGTACGTGATCATCTACATCGCAACTTATCTTTCTGCGTTGCTTGCCACTTTTTTTCTTTATCGAGTGGGCAGGGCGGCGAAGCTACCCGAGCCAGCGGCGGTCTTTACAGCGGTCGTCTTCATGTTGATTTTCCCGCTCGTCGGAGTGAAGGGTGGCTACTTCTTTGACTTTCCAGAACTGCTATTCATGGCGGTAGCTGCCTGGATGGCCCTGGAACTGGACTGGTGGTGGATCATCCCGATTGCCGCGCTGGGAACATGGAATAAGGAATCATTTCTGCTTTTCATGTTTACGCTGTATCCGCTTTTCCGCCGTCGCTACTCGCGCGTCACTTCGCTGATCGGCGTGGGGGTCTTGGTGTTGGTGTGCGCCGTGGTCTATCTTCCGATTCGCCTCTACTATGCGCACAACACCGGGGGAACCGTCGAATGGCATTTGGGCGAACAAGTCACATTCTTGCTGCATCCCCTTCTGGTCGATAACCTGATCGACAGAACTTACGATTTGATGTTCCCTGCCTTCAGCAGCTTGATTCCGTTTGCGATCTTGGTGTGGACGGTCTGGAGAGGCTGGCGCCTTCTTCCTGTGTGGGCGAAGCGTCACGCTCAAATCGCCGCTGCCATCAACGTTCCTCTTTACCTGTTGTTCTGCATGCCCGGCGAATTTCGCGACTTGAGTATGCTTTTCATTTCATTTCTTCTCATTCTCGCCGTCAATTTGCAGCAGTGGATCGATGCCAATAGTTCGAGACCCGTTCAATCTTTAGCATAGGTGTGATTGCAGCTACGGCACGGCCGAAAGCTTCAGAGAAGACATCAAAGAGAAAAGGGTGAGTCGGCTGGCCGATTCACCCTCATGTTTTCGCTTACGCAGGTTCTAATTTGCGTATGCGGGATCTTCTACTTTGACTTGCTCGATCAGTTTATGCGGGTAGTAAGAGTTGCGCGTGTACTGCTTCACCATGCGATTGGTGTTGAAGTAAGAACCGTTGAATGCGAGAGTCGTACGCATGATGCGGGCCCACTTCTCGGGTTCACTGCGATAGAGGGGTACCACTGCATTTTCCAGTTTGAGATAAAGACTCTCGGCTTCTTCTGCATCGTTCGCGCCATCTTCAATCGCCCACCCGGTCACGCCTTCGATGCAACCCTCGATCCACCAGCCATCCAAAATCGACAGGCTTGGTACACCATTCAAAGCAGCCTTCATCCCGCTGGTGCCCGATGCTTCATATGGCCGACGGGGAGTGTTGACCCAGACGTCCACGCCTGCGGTCAGCAATGCACCAAGATCCCACGCATAGTTTTCGAGATACACAATGCGAAGCATGTCGTTGGACAATTTGCTTGCTGTTTCAATCACGTTGTGGATGAGCGCTTTGCCGGGTTCATCGGCTGGATGCGCCTTGCCCGCGTATAGAATCTGCAGTCCGCCCGCCTGGTTTGCGATCTTCAGCAGGCGTTCCGGATCCGTGAACATCAGGCTTGCGCGCTTGTATGTAGCCGCGCGTCGTGCAAATCCCAGCGTGAGCACATTGGGATTCAGGACCAGCCCGGTGCGTGTCGCGACCTCGGTGAGTAAGCCTTCTTTTGCGCGGCGATGCGCTTTAAGAATCTCCTGCTCGGGCAGGTCGATAGCATTGCGGAGGTTCAGATTGTCGCGCCGCCACGACGGAATCTGTACGTCGAGCATCTGTTGCACAGGTTCTGAGACCCATGTGGGAGCATGCACGCCGTTGGTGATCGAATCAATCTGGTACTGCGGAAACATCGCGCGCGAAACCTTGCCGTGCTGCATGGCCACTCCATTCGCGTAGCGCGAAAAACGCAGTGCCAGCAAAGTCATATTCAGCAAGCCATTTTCGAATACTCCGAGTTTCTCGAGGCGCGCAGTTCGCTCGCCGCCGAGAATCCTGATGGCTTGTTCAGTAGAAAAGCGATCGTGCCCAGCCGGCACCGGCGTATGCGTTGTGAAGACGCACTTGTTGCGCACTTGCAAAAGGTCGGCTTCGGTGGGGGAATTCAACGGCCCGCCACCCATCTCGCTTTCGAGCAACGCAAGTGTCAGCAAGGCAGCGTGACCTTCGTTCATGTGGTAGACGTTTACAGTCAGCCCGAGCGCATTGGCCATGCGTGCACCGCCGAGTCCGAGAACGATCTCCTGCTGTAAGCGATAGTTGGTGTCGCCGCCGTAGAGATGATCGGTCAGACCGCGATCCCAGCCGGAATTGCCATCGAGATCGGTGTCGAGCAGGTAGATCGGCACGATGTGACCATATCGCCCTTCGAGATCATAACGCCATGCACGTACCGTCACGTCGCGGCCTTCTACCGAGACGCGGATTCGTGCTGTCTCTTCCGTGCAGAATTCCGCCGGATTCCACGGCTGCATTTCCTCGGTCTGATCCCCGGACTGATTCAGATGCTGTTGGAAATATCCTTTGCGGTGTACCAGGGAAAAAGCGACCAGGGGAACGCCAAGATCGGCTGCTGAACGCAATGTGTCACCGGCCAGCATTCCCAATCCACCGGAGTAGGTGGGCATCCCGCGGTTGATCGCGATTTCCATCGAGAAGTACGCGACCAGTCCGTTCGCTGGGGTGGTTTCATAAGAGAAGGGTTTCGTTGAATTCAGTTGCATCCTCTACATCTCTCTGCGGCGCTCGCAATGGCTACAAAATTGAAGTTAAAAACTCAACTTGCCGCTGGGTAAAGAAATTCCCATCACGGTCTCGTGTCGGCGAAAAATTGAAAGCCTATTGAAGATTCTAACAAGGAACGACGTTTTGACTAGGCCGATGCATCGGGAGCGGGGTAACTTCGGAGAGCCAATTTCCACCGCATGGTAACTAGGATGCAGTCAGCCGTATTCGGGAAAACCAATTTCTCTTAATGCGAGAAACTCGCGACAATTTTGTGCGCTCCGCTTGAAGCGTGGCAAATGTGAATCTGCGGAACAATACCCGTTTCACTCGCGTAACTTGCAGCCAGCGCCTTTGCAAATTCTTGCGCTCTGCCTTGCTCCACGAGGTTGATTGTGCAGCCGCCAAACCCTCCTCCGGTCAAGCGAGCGCCGATCAAACCAGGAAGGTTGTGCGCCAGCATTACCATTGTGTCTGCTTCCGCGCAGCTGGCCTCGAAATCGAAGCTGTAGCTTGCATGAGCTTCAGACATCAATCTCCCCAATTCCTTCAGATCGTGACGAATCAATGCATCCGCAGCAGCTACAGTACGCGTATTTTCGGTGATGACGTGGCGTGCGCGCTTCAGTGCATTCGGGCTCATCTCTGTGCCCCACTTGTCCAGATCGTCTACCGTGGCATCGCGAAGGAAGCGCACTTCGGGGCGATGACGGGCAATCACCGCGGCGGCTTCCTCAACTTCGGCTCTGCGTGACGTGTACTCGCCGCCAGCCACGGAGTGTTTGACCATGGTGTTTGCAATCACCAGTGCAACACTGGCCGGAATTGGCGCCAGCTTGAAACTAAGATCGCGACAATCCAGGAGCAGCGCATGATTCGCCGCGCCGTTTGCAGAGATGAACTGATCCATGATGCCGCAGTTTGCACCGACGAATTCGTTCTCAGCGCGCTGGCACAACCGCGCCAGTTGCGGCCGCGGATAATCAATATCAAGCAGCGATGTGACTGCGAGGGCCGTTGCTACTTCGACTGCGGCTGAACTTGACAGTCCCGATCCTAGTGGCACATCGCCGAGCATACTCAAACTCAAGCCGGGAATGCGATGTCCTTCGCCAGCGAGAATCGCGATCACGCCGAGCGGATAGTCACTCCAATCCTTGCCGCCGTGTTTCGGCAGCGACGCCGCATCAAACGTGCGCTCTTCCTTGAAATTTTCGGAATAGATGATGATCTTGTCATCATCGCGCGGAGAGATTGCGGCGAGCGTGGCGAAGTCGATGGCCGCAGGCATGACGAATCCCTCAGCATAATCGGTGTGTTCGCCAATCAGGTTAACGCGGCCCGGCGCTGCAAAGATCTCCGGTTCATACTTAAAGCGACTCACGTGCAAGGAACGCAATACCTCAGGATCATGCATTGTTGTTCATCTCTCAATTGTTGAGATTTCGACGCCCATCATCCACGAAACCGATTCGCCCGGTGCGAGTGAGCGCGACCATGGCCCCGTGACAGCCAAAGAATCCACCGGCGCGGTCGCCGGCTCCAGCGCAACGCAAACTTGTTTGGGTCCCGGCCCCTCGGGCCATCCACCGTAGCAAATCCAGAGTCCCAGATAAGGTGTCGCGATCGCGTCGAAGTTAACGCGGATGCGTAATCCGGCCGACGGCCGCTCTAGCGCACACCAGTTCTCGGATGCACCCAGCGGCCCGGCAAAGAGCTTGTCTCCTATGCCTGAATCAGGTGCCTCAACAAGACTTAAGTCGGCACTGTTGCCATCCGCAAGCTTTGCTATCGGCCATGTGATTGTATCGCCGCCTTTTCCCAGGCGATTGTCACCTGAGCCTTCGAGGCGCAGCGACTTGATCGACTCTGGTAGAACGATGCGATCCCCATTTTCGACAGCAAACAACGGATGCGCCGCCCAAGACCACGGGACGCTGTTGGAGCTTGTGTTCACCAACCTATAGTGGAGCTTCATACGCCAGCACTTGCCGGCCTCTATCAACTCGATCTTCCGCTCCAACTCCAACGGCAGCGAGAAGCACTTGCCAATCAAGGTGGCAGATCCGTCCGCCGTGTTTCCCGTCCCCTGTTCCCTATTCCCTGATCCCTGCCGTTGCCACTCCACCCGCCACAAATCCCCATGATCTGGAATCTCGGCTGTCCCCGCTTCTGTCCTCACCCGACAAGCAGCCACTGAAGGCAAGCATTCATCCCACCCGCTGGCATCGGCTGCATCAAAGGTCATCGCCCTGCTTCGCGGGGCAATCGGCGCCAAGGGGGCCTGCAGGAGTTCGCGCTCCCCGATGCGAATCGACGCAATTTTGCCACCAAACTGAGGGAGGATCGTTACGATACAAGCGCCAGCCTGCATGAGAACGTTTTCAATTTTGGCGGCGTAAGTTACAGATTCCGCCATTGTTCACCCTTTCTCGACTTGCGCACAAGCTGCAGTAAGCTCATGCCAGATGCGGTCCAGCCATGTCTCGTGTTCTGGCTTCATCAGGACCGACCGCAGGCAAGTGGCGTAGCTTTGATTGGCGCTTTGATCGCCCGGGTGCACAAACCAGAATTGCGGCAATTGTACTAGCGCGAGGTGCAGGTTGCGTTTCGCTGAAGCCGAAAAAATCGACTGCTCTAGGTCAAATGACCTACTCGCAGCCCTCATTTTCCAGACAACGATATCCAATTCAGGCGTCCCAGCCGCCAGTGCCTCAAATCGCGCGTCAGCCCTCAGGCGGCGGTCGAACTCAACGGCCGCCCTTCTGCCGGCTGTCAGCCCCGAGGCAAACTCTCCGCCCGGCTTCAGTGGCAAGAGCCTTTGCGTCGCCCATAATGCCACCGCCGCGGCGCCTGCGCGGGAGCACTCAAGGCTGATCTCTCCGAGGTGCAAGTCTCTCGAGGTGAAGTACGTATAGGGTGAATCGTGCTTGTAAAAGCGTCCAACTCCAGGATCTAGGAAAAGCACACAGCCGCACCCATAGGGCTGAAGCCCGTGCTTATGCGGGTCGATCACGATTGAGTCCGCCTGCGTTATTGCCGCGTAGGCACACCGGGCCGGATCGTCCAGAGCACCTTCAATGAGCTTGAAGTAACCCCCATAGGCCGCGTCCACATGCACTCGGAATTTATATCGGTCGCGTAGTTCAAGGATCTCGGGAAGCGGGTCGACGGCACCAATCGCGGTGGTGCCGAGAGTTACAACTACAGTGCCCACATCTCCTTTGCGCAGTTCAGTTTCGAGGGCATCGAGCCGCATGCGGCCACGCGCATCTGCTGGTACCGCGGCATATTCCAGCTTCAATACCGCGGAGATGCGACTGTGGGTGTAGTGTGCCTGTTCTGATCCGATAATTCGCTTTCCGAGATTGATACGCCCCGCGACCCAGAGAGCTTCCAGATTGGCCATCGTCCCGCCTGAGGTAAGATGGCCGAGAAATTCGTTCCAGCCGAACATGCGGGCAATTTCCGCTACGGCCTCGATCTCCATGGCGGAACTTGCCCTGCCCCCATCGCGCGCATGGTTGTTGGGATTGATGGTCATCGCCAGCGCGTAGGCGGCCCTTGCGAGGGGATGCGGCGGCTTCAGCATTTGCCCGGCATAGAGGGGATGGAAGTACGGGTAGTTGTTCCCCAGCAGATGCGCGGTCTCCTTGAGAATCGCCTCCATGGCGGCGGAATCGAGGTCACTGTGGCGTGAAGGCTCGTAGTTGGGAAGGGCGTCAAATTCGCACTCTAATGCCTCGGTGGCGCGAACGAGTATTTCTGGGACCAGATCCTTTGGCATGGCGACCCTCAAACGTACCATAGTGAGGCGTGATGCTGGAAGCAGCTCATTTTAATGGCTTTCGCCTTCCGGTGGAATCTCGGCTTCAAGATGCCGGGTCAGGTTTCGAGGCGAAAATTTGCAGGCAAATGGTACACTTTGAGTAGCGTTAGAGTCGATTCGGGCGTGTGCAGCACCTCGCCCACTGCGTTTCAGGATTCTCCTTGAACGCGAAACCAAGCAAGATTCTGCCAGTGGTCGCTCCGATTCATCCAGCGCAATTCAATACCAGGAAACGCTAAGAAAATGGAACAAGGCACTGTGAAGTGGTTCAATGACGCGAAGGGCTTCGGCTTTATCTCGCGCCAGAACGGTGAGGACGTCTTCGTGCATTACTCTGCAATCAACTCGAGCGGGTTTAAGAGTCTGCAGGAAGGCCAAGCCGTGCAGTTCAACGTCGTAAAGGGACCTAAAGGCTGGCAGGCCGCGGATGTTCAGCCGCTGTAAGCCACCGGATTTTGGCAGAATCTAGCAGACAGAAGCGAGGGTCGGGCGGAAGCCCGGCCCTCGGCTTTTGGATTTCAGCGTTCCCGACCGAACGAACGCTGTGCCTCCGGGTAATCGCGCAAACCGACTTCTCCGTTCAACCACCCAGCCCATCTCAAATCTTCTTCAGATCCGGCCATGCGTAGGCAACTTCCATCAGCTTTGTCCCACCAACCTCGATCACTTGCGACATGATGAGCGTCCCTCCTGTCCGTTCATAGAAATTCCGCGAACGATTCTGCTCCAGAACCCACACCGCCATGCTCTTGAAACTGCGCTGCAGAAGTGCCGTGGCCATCGCTCGAAGAAGCGCAGAGCCGGTTCCTCGCTTCTGCGCGTTCTGCAACAAATAGATCGAATAGAGTTCTGCATCGCAGGACTTAATGGGCTCGCGACTTGGTCCGGCATGTGCAAAGCCGACGACGTGTCCGTTCAACTCAGCCACCAGCACGAGAGCCTCGGCAGTTAACCACTCGCTCCACAGTCTTGCGCGCAGCGTTTCATCGAGGCTTGCGAGATAGGCATCCGGCATAATTCCGGCATAGGTGGTCTGCCAGCTTTCCACGTGAACATGCGCGATGGCCGCTGCATCGCTGATCGCCGCCGGTCGAATCGAAATTGCCATGGATGTCCCTTGGTTCAGCGCTGACCGAGCTGCCAAACTTCCGTCACCCGCAGTGCGCCACAATCGCTTTTTTCCACGGGCGTGTCCGGATAGTATGAATCAAACAGCACGAACACAAGAGTTCAAATTAGTTTGCTCAGGTGTCTAGCCGGTACGACCCGGAAAGCTCAGGGGGTTGGCTAGCGTCACGGGCTGCGGTGCGCCGATTCCACCCCAGCCCGTGATTCATTTTCCATAGGCAAACCCTTTGACTCCAGCGGTTTTCTTCGGGACCTTCCTCGGCGTTCCACCCATTACTTTAGGATGGTTAACTGCACCACACCTTTGATTTTCTGCAGTTTTCCAGTGCTACACTTCGGCCAGTGGAGAGATAAACATGGACCCCTATCGCATCGCCTACGAACAAGCCATGACGGAACTGAACGAGATCACCAGGAAGTTCGATCTCCTCCGCATGCAAAAAGCTCAGGTCGAGAATCTCATCAACGCATTTCGTCCCCTGATTGAGAACGCCGACCAGACCGCCAACGCCATCGCCGGATAGTTTCCGGCAATGGTTGTCGCATTACGCATGCCGGCGAAAGCCGGCATATCCGTCTTGCTTCCCCTTTCAGCCCTCAACTTGAAGAGCCGACAAAGCGCATGATATTGGCCGGCGGCCGCCCCTCGCGCAGTTCAGTAGCCATGAACTGCATGTACGGGGCGATGTGATGAAAGAAGTGCTTGTAACCGGCGCATAGATAATTCAAGCCTGCTTCGCCGTCCGGCGTTGTCAGAAACCGATGCTTGGGGCATTCCCCATTACATGCAAACCTCACATCGCACTCGCGGCACATGCGGGGCAAAGTATCGCGCTTCGCCATTCCGAACTTTTTCTGCTGCTTCGACGCAACCATCTCGTTCAAATTGTCCTGCAGGACGTTCCCGAGTTTATGTTCCGGGTAAACGAAGTGATCGCACGAGTAAAGGTCGCCGGTATGCTCCATCGCGAGCGCCGAGCCGCATGTCTTGCGAAACACGCATAGACTGGCCTCCATGCCCAGCCAGCTCTCAAGCGCAACATCGAACTGCTGGATGAAGTAGTGGCCTACATCCTTCTTTACCCACTCGTCGAAAATCGTAGCTAAAAACTTGCCGTACGCGAGTGGATCCACGGAGAACTCGGCCACTTCAGCTGCGCGCTGAAAGCTGGGCTGAATCAAGACGAGGCCATCGGAGCCGGGCTCAGTAGTCTCGCGTTCCACCACCGGAATGAATTGCATGAAGCCGCTGCCGATCTCCTTCAGGAACCGATAGACCTCGAGGGGATGCTGGGAGTTTTGCCGGTTTACAACGGTCAGCGTGTTGAATTCGACCTTGTGCTCTTTCAGCTTGGTCAGCCCGCGCATAACGCGGTCGAACGTCGGAGCATTGCCCTTGTCGACCCTGTAGTAGTCGTGCATTTCCGGTGGCCCGTCGATCGACACGCCGACGAGAAACTTGTGCTCTGCCAGAAACTCTCCCCACTCTTTGTCGATCAAGGTGGCGTTCGTCTGCAATGCATTGTGAATCTGCTTGCCGCCGGCATGTTTCTGCTGGAGGGCGACGACGGCGCGAAAAAAATCGACACCCAGAAGCGTGGGCTCTCCGCCTTGCCAGGCAAAATGAACCTCATCGAGCGGCTGCGCGGCAATGTATTGCTCGATGTAGCGTTCGAGGACTTCGGGTGACATCGCCCAGTGCTTCGTCTGGGGGTAGAGATTTTCCTTTTCAAGATAGAAGCAGTATTTGCAGTCGAGATTGCAGATCGGCCCGATGGGCTTGGTCATGATGTGGAAGCCGGTGTCGGGCAATGGCAACCTCGCTGGGGTTTGATGATACGCGGTGATCTAGAGGGTGGACATGAAATTCAGAGTCCTTGACAGGGCAGTGCGCGAACGAATATCAAGGCAGCTTCACGTATTGTTCCGATGGAAATGCAAAATGAAGGAAGGCTCGTTAAGGAATCCGCTGGGTTCCGGACAGGCATAAGAACATGGAAACCCGCAGGACGGTGTTGAAGTACCTGACAGGCGCAGCCGGCGCATCGGCTTGCAGCTTCAATGCCCTCGAGTCTTTTGCCCGGCAACTGGATGGCACCAGCAAGAGGCCGAACATCGTCTGCATCGTAGGTGAAGGCTTGCGCTGGGACGAGTTGTCTTCGACAGGCAACAAACTGATCAAGACACCGAACCTCGACCGCATCGGGCGAGAGGGCTGCACCTTTAAGAACGCATTCGTCGTGAACGCGCTCTGCCTGCCGTCGCGCGCCACCATGCTGACCGGGATGTATTCGCACACCACGGGTGCCGTCTCGAATGTCGAGGGCAAGATTCCGCCGCGCTTCCCACTGGTCTCCGATCTTCTCCAACAGGCCGGATACGAGACCGCGTTCCTCGGCAAGTCGCACATTGAAGGCGCGCTAATGGAGCACAACTGGGACTACTACTTTGGCTTTGTCGGGCAGGCCGACTACTACCGCCCCAAGATCACCGAGGGAGTGCGCGGCAAGTACGGCCCGGCCAAGCTCTACGAAGGCGAGTATGTAGATACGCTGCTCACGCAGAAGGCCATCGCGTGGCTAAAGCAGGAGCGAACTAAGCCGTTCTGCCTCTTCCTCTGGTTCTACGCTCCGCATGCGCCGTTTTACAGGCCGAAGGATCTGGTCAACGATTTGAATGGCGTCTCTATTCCCAAGCCGAAGACGTTTGATGAGAATCTCAACTCCTACAAAGGGAAGCCGCGAGCGGTGGCGGATGCGGACAACAAGATCGGCTATTCGGAGGTCTTCAGCGATGATCCACGCTCGCTCGAAGAGCTGGTAAAGAACCACTACGTCGGCGTAGAAGACAACGATCGCAACATGGGCGCCGTCTGGCAGGAACTTGAACGACAGAAGATCGCGAACAATACTGCGGTTCTGCTCAGTTCCGATCACGGCTTCTTCCTCGGCGAACATCATCTCTACGACAAGCGTCTGATGTACGAGCCATCGATCCGCGTTCCGATGATCGTCAGTTGTCCTGGCCGCGTGCAGCCGGGAAGTTCCTCCAATGAGATGGTTCTGAACTTGGATATTGCTCCGACTCTTCTCCAGATTGCCGGCGTGGCCGTTCCCGCCGAGATGCAGGGTAAAAGCATGATGCCGCTGGCCGAGGGCAAGGGCGTACCGTGGCGCAAAGACTGGCTTTACGAGTACTACGAATATCCGGGCTTTGAGAACGTGCGTCCATGTCGCGGGGTGAGAACCGATCGCTACAAGTTCATTCACTTTTTCGTCGACCCGCAGGAGTTCGAACTTTACGATCTGCAAACCGATCCCGACGAGATGAACAATCTCTACGGCAAACCTGAATTTGCAGAACTAACGACGCAGTTGAAAGACCGAATGACCGCGCTGCGAGCCGAGACCAACGACACCTACCAATACAAGCCCAGCGGTATCCCCCTTCACTGGGAACTCGGAACGCAGACCGAATCGGGACTGAAGCGCGCGAACTGACCATCAGCGCTGAATGCGAACCACAAACTGGCGCGCCGAGTGCCGGGAATTCCCGGCGATCACTCACTTGTAATGACCCTGAGTTGACCGGCATTCAGGCGAGGGAGCTGAAATCCGTTCATACCCAATGTTGTCTGAGTTCGCGCCATCAACGTGTACTTCGTGAAAGTCACCGGCGTTCCCGCGCAAAGGTGTCGTACTTTCGTGGGCCCGTCCGATCCCGTCACAAATTGATTGCTCAGATTGACAGCCGACGACCAGACGGGAACGATACCAAACTCCATCGACGCTTTTTCAAGCGACCCGATCCACGCCGCGGATTGCACAGAGTCGTCCGTCTTCGGCGATGTTCCGCTGCAGGGAGCACTGGACCAGGCCGAGTTGACAAGCGTCAATTCGGGCTCCAGCGGTGCACGACAAGCGATGCCTCCAATTTCATCCGGAGGCTCGGCGAAGCCCCTTATGGCGGTGCAAATGCGTAATCCAGATGCTGCGAAGTCATCCTGGCCGAGATTGAATCGTTCCACCTTTTCTGCGCGCGCCTGCGACAGAGCGAATGTGATTTGCACACTGAGCGGCTTGCCGATGAGTTCGTCATAGACCACGCGCGGCATCGTGAATTGTGCGCTGGCCACTCTTTCTCCCGGGAAGAACTTGTTCATTGAAATCGACTGCCACGCAGACGTCCAGCGGGTGCCGCCAGAGGATTGGAGCGTGACCTTCAGGAAATCGGGAATCGTGACCGTCCCATCGGGCACCCCAGAGACGAGCACCGGAATTG
The DNA here is from genome assembly GCF_039994875.1 of Telmatobacter sp. DSM 110680. Taxonomy (GTDB): domain Bacteria; phylum Acidobacteriota; class Terriglobia; order Terriglobales; family Acidobacteriaceae; genus Telmatobacter. Next base: position 1,045,459 of record NZ_CP121196.1, read on the forward strand.
AGATTCCAACCCGATCACGTTGCGCCACCAAGGCAGAGGCTGCAGTTCCTTCTTTCTCCTGATAAGCGAACTGGGCCGCGACGACTTTTTGCTGGTTGCCAGGATAGTCGCGGTCCATCTGTGCATTGTCGGGTGCGCCACCCATGCTGAACGCGCCAAATAGCACGACCAGGAGAGCTAATAGAACCCAGGAGACTCTGGCACTCCGCCGCCAATACTGCACGATGATTACGGCCAAGCAAACGAAGAATGCAATAAAGACGGTGATCTCGCCTTGATGCGGAAGAGCAGTTCTGTCTGGAGAATGGTACGTAGCCAGCAGCAGAACAATCGCAATGAGACAAACGATCCCGCCCAGCACCGCCAGCGTCATGCGTGCGAAGTTTCTCGTGACCGTAGCCAGAGCGACCAAAGGGAGCGCCAGAACACAAGTGATCAGGAGCGAATCATAGAGAATGCCTCGGAAGGAGGAAAACGGTGAGAACCCCGCCTCCGCCAGCATCAAACACTGCGCCAACAGCAGTGGGGTGTAAAGAAACACAATCAGGAATAGCACCTTCGCCGCAAGCAGTTTCTTCCACTCGTAGGGCCTTGTTACCCAGAACTGGCGGTCTCCGACGAGTTTTTCATCGTGAATAAGGGGAGAGATCAACAGCCACCAGCTCAATGGAACGAGAAAAACCAGGAGATTCGGCAAGTCACTCACTAACCCGAATGCCGAAAATGAGACAGCACTACCGTACATCATCGCTCCGGCGTGCCAGCGAGAAGGACAGGTGAACACAAGAGCAGCAGTCACCACCAGAGAGATCAGGATTTCGAGCCACTGGTGACGGGCGTCTTTCACGAAGATATGCAGGATCTGTTTCACGCGTTGATCCTCCTCGCTTCATTTGCATCCGACGACCTATTGTGTTTGCGACTGGATTTGGCAACGGCCAGAAAGATGGAACGCAGCGGCATCGGATCGAGCGAGAAACTGCGAGCTGTTGGGAAAAATTCGGCCAGTTCCCGCTCGGTAACCTGCTGTCTGTAATCGCTGTGAACAAAGCGGACGACGTGATCCGCGATCTCAGGCTGCAACCACGACGCCGGGCGATCCTCGGGAAGAGCTGACGCGCGTTCGAGCGTCACAGTTACGTCCCTGAAGCGATCCGACAGCACGGGAAGTTCCTCAGAGAAGAGCAGCCGCCCCTGTTCCAGAAACCCAACGTGACTCGAAAAGGTCTCAATTTCGCCAAGGTCATGACTTGAGAGGAAGAGGGTGGTCTCAGGAGCCCGATCCAGCAGGCCCTCGATCAGTTCATCCCTCACTAGAGGATCGAGCCCGGAGAATGGCTCGTCCAGAACGATCAGCGATGGCCGATACGCCAGCGAGCTTGCGAATGCAGCCTTCATCCGCATGCCGCGCGATAGGTGCTTGAGCTTGCGATTTAAAGGCAGATCGAACTGCCGTACCAGTTGCTGTTCCAGCGCAGTATCCCATTGCGGATAGAATGACCTGCAATACGCGAGAAAGGCGCCCGTCGTCATCCATTCAGGCATCTCCTGATTCTCAGAGACATAGCCGATGCGATTGAACGCTTTGCCTGCCACCAGCTTTGTGTCGATTCCAAGAATCTCCGCATGTCCGCTGCTGGGGCTGAGAATATTCATCAGCATTTTGATGATCGTGGTTTTTCCTGCCCCGTTCGCGCCAACCAGCGCGTAAATGGCACCTTCCGGCACCGCAAGGTCAACGGCGTCCACAGCCATCGTTTTTCCGAATCTGCGAGATAGCCTTTCAGTGCGGATGGCGAATTTCATCGCTCTTTGCGGCCTCCATCGTTAGGCGTGCTGTCGCCTTTGTCGTCGCGTGTCAGGCGCTTCCAGTGATCAGTGATCGAATCGAGCATGTCGTCAAGACCGATTCCCAGTCGCTTGGCCTCAACGACGATCTCTTCAATTTCCTGCCCCAGCAACTGCGTGCGCTCCTTCCGGGTCGAGTCAGGAAGCGGTGCAACGAGAGTGCCTACGCCGGGACGGGTTTCCAATAGTCCTTCACTGACAAGATGCGCCACGATCTTCGCTGCCGTGTTCGGATTGATCTTCAGCTCTTTGCTCAGAACCCTGACCGAGGGGAACGTATCGCCCGGGCGCAGTTGGCCTGAGATCATCGCCTTTTTTGAGGCATAAACAACCTGCTCAAAAAGCGAGAGACCAGCGCGGAATTGGATGCGAAACGGGATCACATGCGTACTATTACGCATAGTACAGTAGATGTCAAGCAATCCATGGGGAGCATTACCACATCGCTACACTATCGGAATGTTCTAGATCGCCCCTCAGGTATACTCCGGGAACCGACGGATCATCTCAGGAGGTCACGCCCCACTATGCTGCAACGTTTCCGCAGTCGCTGGTTTGCCGCTCTCACTATCGGCTTGGTTGCCAGTTCTCTCGCAATCGGACAGAACAACGCCCCCGCAAAATCTGACGCTAAAATTATCCCCACCCCCGATGCTCCCGCCGACTCCACCACTGAAGCTTCGGTCAAGGTGGGCAGCCAGACGATCGAGTATCGTGCCATAGCCGGCACGCTTACGGTCGGATCCACCGACCCGCAGGATGCCATGATCGGGTTCGACGGCAAATATCTGCCCGACGCCACGATCGACATGACTGCCAAGCCGGAAGAGCGGCCCGCGACGGCACGCATCTTCTACACGGCCTACCTACAGAAGAATCCTGCGAAGAATCGCCCCATCACCTTCCTCTATAACGGCGGCCCCGGAAGCGCCACCATGTATCTGCACATGGGTGCATTTGGACCGATGCGCCTCGTCCTGCCACAGGATTCCGCGCACCAGGAAGGCGCGCCGTACCAGATCATTCCCAACGAGTACAGTCTGCTCGATGTCAGCGACCTCGTGTTTATCGATGCTCCCGGCACCGGATTCAGCCGCATCTACGGCAAGGACGCCACGAAGGCTTTCTACGGAACCGATCCGGATGCGCACGCCTTCGACCGCTTCGTTCGTCGCTTCCTGTCGAAGTACGATCGCTGGAACTCGCCGAAGTATCTGTTTGGCGAGAGCTACGGGACGACGCGTACCGCGATTCTCACCAACCTGCTGCAGCGCCATCTCGATCTCAACGGGTCGATTTTCCTGTCGCAGATTCTGAGCTTCGATTCGAGTGCCGACGGACCGCAGGGAAATCCCGGCACCGACAATGGCTACTTCCTTGCATTACCATCAATGGCCGCGACGGCGTGGTATCACCACCGCGTCCCGAGCAAGCCGGCCGATCTTGAACCGTTCCTGAGAGAAGTGGAGCAGTTTTCTCTCGGCGCGTACGCTACTGCTTTACTGCAGGGTGCGGACCTGCCCGAAGCGCAGAAGAAGGACGTTGCTGCCAAGCTCGAAAGTTATACAGGAGTTCCTGCGGCCTACTGGATCAAAGCCAACTTGCGTGTGAGCGGCGGTGAATTTTCAAAAGAACTGCAATCGGAGATGGGAATCACGACGGGCCGCCTCGACACTCGCTACGAAGGCCCGGACATCGATCCTCTGAGCGAAGAGGCCGAGTACGATCCCTTCGGCTCGGCGACTTCCTCCGCTTACAACACGGCCATTAATCAGTACGCACGCGACACGCTCAAGTACGGTGAAAACCTGACATATAAGCCAAGTGCCCGCGAAGCCAATGGCTTCAATTGGGATCTGCATCATGCGCCACCGGGCTCACAGGGATGGGATGACTCCAGCGTCAACGTTATGCCAGACCTGTCGATGGCCATGAAGCGCAATCCGAAACTCAAAGTTTTGCTGATGGGCGGCTACTACGATCTTGGCTGCACTTATTTCGGCGCGACCTACGAGGACAAGCACCTGCAGATTCCGCAGTCGCTGCAGAGCAACATCCACTATCGCTTCTTCCAGACCGGCCACATGGTTTACATCACTACGCCCGCGTTGAAGGAACTCCACGACGCCACGGCGGACTTCATCAAGAGCACCGAGGACGGAACGAAGTAGCCAATGCATGTCACCCGAATGAAGCCAGGTCAACCTGAATGAAGCCAGGTCAACCCGAATGAAGTGTCATTCTGAGCGCCGCACGCTTGGGGCCCCGCGGACACCGTCCGTGGGGTAAGCGGCGCGAAGAATCTGCCACGTCCGAAAAACGCGTTACTTCCGAATTGGCCACGATCCGCTCTCGACCGTCCAAGAGGCGCTCAGGGTCTGGTGTTCAGCGATAATGATCACTGCATGGGGAAACGAAGCCACGCGAAATGCAATCGAACACCGGCCCCTTTGCCACGGTTCAGCTTCAGTGCCTTTGGACTCGACAAGTCAACTTGGGCATTTGTAGTTGGAATGTTTGTCTTGGCTTACGGTACAGCCGCGATGCAATACAGCCGTTGGAACCACGCCGAGAACGCCCTCGTTCATCCAGTGTTCCACCCGTGGGCGATCGTCTTGGGACTTGCGTTGATCGTTCTGTCCTTCACCAAATGGAAACAGAAGAAGCGCCCCTGAACTCAACCGGACCGAGCGAAGGCGAAGATTCGGCATAGGGAAGAGTAGTCCACGATCCACTCGGAACCCGCGTTTATACTCGCACGCATATGCTTGGAGTTCTGGAAGACCTCGTAGCAACGCGAACCAATAATGATAGAAATGGCACTCTAGCCAGTGCGTGGGACGAAGTTCTGTTGTGGCGCGACCTGCACCGCTTGGCTAATGAAAGTCTGGTTGAACCAATCGATGGCCTTTCTCTTCCGGATTTCGATTCTCTCGAAAGAAGGCGTTTCCGCGACGTAAAAACGAGCGAGGTGTATGTGTATATCCCTGCCGGGGAGAAGCGTTCTCCACAGTTCAGGAGATGCGATTAGCCAAGTTTTCCCGGATCGCGCCCGAGTGACCGCCAAACCGAAAATAACGAAATAGCCAACAGATGACTAGCAGATTTGAGAAAGACGATATTGTCGAAGTGAATTCTGAGGCGCGACTGCCCTTCAAGGTGCCAAGGAGGAAAGGGGTGGTCCGATTTGCCTACGACCACAACCCACCCGCCTATGAGGTTGAGTTTTATTGGGAGGGCCGCTCGCTAGGAACGCACTATCTTACCGAGGACGAGCTAGAGCCATTTCAATTCGAGAGTCGAGCCTAGATCACCGCCAACCCGGACATTACTAGTCAAGTAATAGTGCATCCCCAATGTTCCCGCCATATCGCTGCACTTTGAGGAATCAGAGGCGCTATTGCCGTCAGCGCCAGCGACTCCGTATCAGCTTCGATCCTCTCCAAAACTTCCGTGATCTTACAGGCCGGTCCCATTCGGTCCAGAATTACTCTCAACGGACAGCAGGAACCGAAGATCGCGATGAGACAGAGGGTGAGAAAAACAGCTTCAGGGCAAGCGCGGTTTTCTGCGCTCTCGGTACTGTTTCTCTGCCTTGTCTCCGCGGCATTGCGGGCGCAAAACCCTACTCCTGATGTGAGCGCCTCCGCTGCCGCAGGTGACGCCAAGGCGCAATTCGCTCTCGGCGATTACTACTTTCGCGTCCGATTCGCGACACTCGATTATGCAGATGTCCTTATCTGGTACCGAAAAGCCGCTGCCCAGGGTTATGCTCCTGCGCAGAATCAACTCGGCAGTATGTATCAATACAACACCGGCTTGCCGCAGAACGACAAGAGCGCCGTAAACTACTACCGTCTCGCAGCCAATCAAGGCTATGCGCCCGCGCAGTTCAATCTGGCCGCGATGTACGAGGATGGCCGCGGCGTCCATCGCGACTACAAGCAGGCGCTCAGCTGGTACCGCAAAGCCGCCGACCAGAATCTTTCCAGCGCAGAGAAGCAAATCGGGTATTTCTACCAGTGCGGATTCGGCGTCAAGCGTGACTTTGCGCAGGCTATGGCTTGGTATCGCCGTGCTGCAGACCACGGCAACGCAGACGCGGAAAATCAGCTGGGCTACATGGCCGAAGAAGGCTGGGGCCAGACCCAAGATTACAACGCGGCTCTCTCGTGGTTTTACAAAGCAGCTGAACACGGCAGCAACCAGGCCGCGGAGAACATCGGCTACATCTTTCAGCATGGTACCGGCGTGCAGACCGACTACGCGCAGGCGATGTCGTGGTTCATCAAAGCTGCAGCCCAAGGCAACAGCGACGCGGAAAACCAGCTTGGCTGGATGTATCAATTCGGACAGGGCGTGCAGGTTGACAACGCGCGGGCTTTGACTTGGTACGGCTTGGCCGGCGATCTAGGAAATACGAAGGGCAAAAATAATCTTCAAGCCCTCACCGACGATCTGGAGGACGACGGCGGGGAGTGGCAAAACGCTACGGCGTCCGTCAGCGATGTTGCGGTCGCACAAGCTCAACGATGGGCGAAAATTCGGGATCTTCAGATCGGTATTGACCGAGCCGAGGCCCATGCTCTCTATCAGGACGATTACGCCGGACAACTCGAACACATAGGCCACGGCAAAAGCAAAGCGATGGCCGAGGTTTTCAACGCGATGGGAACTGTTGGCGCTGTTCAGCATCAGGTCGAAGCCGAGAAGTCTCGAGCTGAAGCTGCGCGCTTGCACGAGGAGTTGGCGCAGATCGAAAGCCCGATTCAATCCGCCGCCGGGGTTCCGCTTCCTTAAGAGTTTCCAGAATCGAGGCCGTTTAAATTCGATCTGATTTTCCGACAAGCGATTGAAACGAGATCAGCCGGTGTTTCGCAGGCCCGCTGAAATTCCGCTGATGGTCGCTGCAATTGCGCGATTTACCTCTGGGGTATCTTCGCCGGCGCGTTTGCGTCGCAGCATATCGACCTGGATCAAATGCATTGGATCGACATATGGATTGCGCAGTTTGATGGAGTGCGCCAGCACCATATTGCTTTCCAGCAATTCTTTCTGCTTCGTAATCGCCAGCACCGAGCGGACAGTGCGATGGAACTCTGCATCGCACATGTCGTAGATTCGCTCACGGAGATTCGCATCGGTTACCAGTTCTGAATAGAGCCGCGCCGTCGCCAGGTCCACCTTTCCCAGCGCCATCTCAACGTTGCGCAGCAAGTCGATGAACAGCGGAAATTCTCTGGCCATCTCCTGTAACAGTTCAAGTGAACCTGGCTTCTTCGTGAACTCCTCGATCGCGAATCCTACGCCAAACCACGCTGGCACCAACAGGCGCGACTGTGTCCAACCGAACACCCACGGAATTGCCCGCAAGTCCGATAGCTTCGGAGATTTGTTACGCCGTGCCGGTCGCGAGCCGATCTTCGCGTGCTCCAGTTCGGCTACCGGCGTCGATTGCTCAAAGTATGTTACGACTTGGGGATCGTCGAGAATGTGCTTGCGATAGAATCCGAACGAAATTTCGGATAGCTCATCGAGGGCGGATTCCCACTCAGGCTTGAGCACGCCGGTGAAGTGACCCTCGGGATCGCGCGCATTCGGCCGGGCAAGAGCGTCGAGCGAAGCCGCAATCATCAACTCAAGATTGCGTTCCGCCAGCACTTCGTCTGCGTACTTGAAATTCAGGACCTCGCCTTGTTCGGTAATGCGCAACTGGCCTTCGAAGGCGTCCATTGGTTGCGCAAAAATCGCGCGATGCGTGGGTCCGCCGCCGCGTCCTACGGTGCCGCCTCGGCCATGGAAGAGCCGCAGTTTCACGCCGCACTCTCGCGACACAACGTGCAGGTCACGATGCGCACGGAAAATCTCCCACGTGCTGGTGAGCATGCCTCCGTCTTTGTTCGAATCGGAGTAGCCCAGCATCACTTCCTGCCAGTTGTCCCACGACGCCATCAGCTTGCGATAATCCGCGCGGGTCCATAGCTCGCGGCAGATCGCAGGTGCCTGACGGAGATCTTCGATCGACTCAAAAAGCGGGACGGGCATCAATCCCGGATCACGCCCACCACCTTCAACGGTGACGCCGCCGAGCCGGGCCAGCCGGACGACTGCCAACACATCCTCAACACTTGAGGCCCCGCTGATCACGTAGTGCCGGACCGCTTCAGGGGAGCAGCCTTGCTTGATCTCCGCTACCACGCGGAAGGTCTCCAGGACTGACGTCGTTTCTGCCGACATTCCCGCCGGCAACTGCGGAGCGATGGTGTCGCTGATTGCCTCCTGCAATGCCGCCGCATGAACGCGGGCATGTTGCCGGATATCCAGCGTGTGCAGATGCAGCCCGAAGGTCCGGACCTGCAGAATCAGCGGATCGATCAGCGTCCGCGCAATGCGCAATCCGGCATTGGCCGCGAGAGAGGACCGGAGGGTTTCGAGATCGTCTAGAAATTCCTCAACGTTGCAATACTCCGGCAGCACCTGCGCCAGCTTATCCTGCCCCTGCGTGAGCGTGTAGGGCATCACCGGCAGGGTTGCGCCATGCTTGCCGGTTTGCTCAAGCGTTCTCTGGATGCGCGCTTTTACGCAGATGATGAAACGACGATAGTACTCGAACTCGTACTGCGCGCCGAAGACCTGCGACTCCGGCGTGTGGACAAGCGCGACGTACGCCTGCAGGCGCTGACGCAATTCCTCACTGACGGGCCTTTGCTGCGCACTGGTAGTCAGCAGATCGATGATGTCGTCGAGGCGTGCCTGGTAGTAAAGCAGTAGATGGCCGCGTGCCAGTTCAATCGCATCGCGCGTCACCTCCGGCGTCACAAACGGATTGCCGTCGCGATCGCCTCCGATCCACGAGCCGAAGCGCAGCACCTGCGGCAACTCATGCGCCTCGATCTCGAGGTCGTATGCAGCGCGAAGTGCTTCGGATATCTCGCGGTACAAACCCCACAGTGTTTCGAAGATGGAGACGTCGTAGTAGTCGAGTCCCATCTTCACTTCGTCGTACACGGTTGGCCTGCGCGACCGCACTTCATCGGTCTGCCAGAGGCTGGTGATCTCGGCGCGGATCGCTTCTTCCAGCCGCACCAAATCCTGTTCTGGAACTGGGATGCGATCGAGCGTGGCAAGGAATTCGCCGATGCGCCGGCGTTTGAACATCACGGATCGCCGCGCGACTTCGGTGGGATGAGCGGTGAATACCGGGACAATGAGGATGCGTCGAAGCCAGTCCATGGCCTCATCGGCGGTGATGCCCACTCGCCGCATCTCGCACAAGGTTCCGGCCAGCGATCCACGTTGACGCCCCTTGGCTCCGCTCAATTGCAAAGCGATTCGCCGCCGCTTGCGGTGATTGGTTTCGGCTAGGTTGATCAGCTCAAAATAAAACGCAAACGCGCGTGTAAGTAGGATGGCCCGTTCGGCCGGCAGAGAATGGACCAATTCGAGCGCCTTCGCTCCCTGGCGCTCGGCTTCTTTCTCGTCACCGCGGGCCTCGGCATCGCGTCTTGCGATAGTTCCTTGCCGCAGAGCCTCGACGTGATCGAAGAGGTCTTCGCCTGCCTGCTCCCGCAATACCTCACCCAGGAGTGTGCCCAGCGAGCGTACATCGCGCCGCAGGGGAGCTTCCTTGAGATCACCCGAGCGTGCTTCAAGCTCCGCCAGTCGCTGCGACCAGCTTTCCGGATTCCACAAAAGCGCCATCGTCTCTTGATTATGCATGACCGGAAATGAGGGCCGTCTCAGGAGTTTGCTGATTGGCCTTCCAACTGCAGCGTCAAGTCTTCCCACTCGGTCGTAAGCGATGCGAGTTGAGATCGCAATTCAGCGGCGAGATCGGAAAGTCGCTGTGTCTCCGCTGCCGAAATGTAGACTCCAAGTTGTTCTTCGGTCGTCGCGATCGAGGCCTCAACCCGTGGAATTTCCTCCTCGAGAAACACGCACCGCTCTTCCATCTGTTTCTGCTTGATCGGATTCAGACGTCGTATCCGACCATCCCTAACTCCATTCGATCCATCAGGTCCGCCTTCGATGACGATGGTCCCGATCCGGGTTGGAGTCGTAGACACTTCGGACCGTGCTTGCGCCTGGGCAAAAACTGGTTTCGGAGAGGGGGTGGCAGCCGTCGCCGCAGCGGCCAGCTCTTCCTTCTTCCTCAGATAGTCTTCGTAGTTGCCGGGATAGGTGTTGATTACACCGTTCTCCACCTCGATAACGCGTGTCGCCAGGCGATCAATGAAGTAGCGATCGTGAGAGACGAAAACTACCGTGCCGGAGAAGGCCGCAATGGCTTCAAGCAAAACGTCTTTGGCACGCATGTCCAGGTGGTTTGTTGGCTCGTCGAGCAGAAGGAAGTTCGAAGGCGATACGAGAATTCGCGCCAGGGCGTAGCGGTTGCGCTCTCCGCCTGAAAGCACGCCCAGCGGTTTGAATACATCGTCGCCTGAAAACAGAAAGCAGCCGAGCAGGGAGCGCAATTCCGATTCCGGCACTTTCATGGCGGCGCGGCTCATGTCATCGAGCATGCGTGAGTCGCCATCCAGAACCTTGTACTGGTCCTGTGCAAAATATTCACTGAGCACATTGTGGCCAAGCTTGACGATGCCGGAGGTCGGCTTTTCCACCCCGCTGAGCAGCTTGATCAACGTGGATTTGCCCGCGCCATTGACCCCCACAAGGGCTACGCGATCTCCGCGCTCAATCGTGAACCGGGCATTGCTGAAGACTTGTTTCTCGCCATAGCTTTTTGCGAGTCCTTCAGCTTCCACGACGTTCCTGCCCGAAGGCGGAGGCTGCGGGAATTTGAAATGGATGATCGGCTCTTCCTCGGGAATCTCGATCCGCTCAATCTTCTCGAGCTCCTTGATGCGCGACTGCACTTGTTTTGCCTTGGTGGCCTGTGCTCGAAACCGGTTGATGAATGCTTCAAGATGCTCGATCTGATCGCGCTGGTTTTTGTACGATGCATTCAACTGCGCACGCCGCTCATCTTTCTGCGAGAGATACTTCGTGTAGTTGCCCTGGAAGATGGTGAGGCGCTTGTTCCATATCTCCACCGTGCGATCGATGGTTACGTCAAGAAAATAGCGGTCATGCGAGATGAGAATATATCCGAACGGATAGTTGTGGAGATAGTCTTCGAGCCAGTTGCGCGTTTCAAGATCAAGGTGGTTGGTGGGCTCATCCAGCAGCAGCAAGTTCGGTTTTGCGAGCAGCAGTTTGGCCAGCGCAATACGCATCTGCCAACCGCCGGAGAACTCGTCTACCTGGCGCGACCAGTCTTCCTTGCCGAATCCTAGACCGGTAAGAACGGAGCCGACCTGCGCGTCGAGGGCGTACCCGTCGAGCGCATGAAACCGCTCCTGCAGCATGGAGTAGCGCTCTGCGGCCGCCTCATACTCAGGACTCGCGTGATCTAGTTCGGAAAGCTGCGCGGCGGTTTGCTCAATCTCGCCTTCCATGGCGCGCAACTCGTCGAACACGCTCAGGCACTCGTCAAAAACCGTGCGGCCGCTCAGACGTAGTCCCTCCTGAGGGAGGTATCCGATGCTCATGCCCCGCGTAAGCTGCATGGTCCCGTAGTCGAGCGACTCAAGACCCGCCAGCACTTTCATAAGGGTGGATTTGCCGGTGCCATTGGCGCCGACCAGCGCAGTCTTTTCCTTGCTGCGGATCAGCCAGTTGGCTTCAGTGAACAGCACACGGGGGCCGAAGCGCTTGCCAGCATTTTGAAGTGAGAGCATTTCCCTTCTATTTTCGCAGAAGAGCGGCTACTGCAGGCCGCCGCTCGGTGCAGGCGCCGTGGGCTGTGATGGCGGCCGGGCGGGCAACGTTGGATTGGGAGTCGAAGTCTTCAGGGCTTCCAGGTTGCTCTGTACCTTCTGCCACTTGCCCGGATCCTTCTTTGCATCGCTCGGCACCGCTGCGTTCGCATAGAAATCGAGGATGTTCTTCTGCAGCGGAGTTGTCAGCTGGTCGAATTTCTTATCGACCAGCTGCGCCAATAGCTTGGCATAGACATCGTCCGCCAGAATGTACTCGCCGGCGATGGTAGCCTTACCGCTGTCAAGATCGTTGTCGGCCAGCTTGAGTTGCTTTGAATGAGATTCCTTGAGCAACGAGCCGTACTTGTCGACCGTCTGATTGATGCTGGTGAAGTAGAGATTCTCTGTTTTGGGTGTGGGGATGTTGAAATCCAAAGCTTTGAGCGGACCCACTTTGGGCAGCACACGCAGAATCACAGAGAGCAAACGCACCCCGAATCCGGCATGTTGATAATTCTTCCCCCAGGATTTTTCGTAGTCCGCACGCTTGAGGCGATAAATGAACTTTTGCTTCTGGAAGTTCGGCACCTCGCGCATGATCTCCTTTTTGTGCGTTCGAAGGGCTACCTGCGTCATGTGCGGAATGAGGGAGCTGACCGAGTAACGAAATGAGCCGATAGCCAAGTCTTCATGGGGCAGCACGTCTTTCAGTTCAACTCCATACACGACCGGGAACACGCGTTCGAGAAGATCTTTGGACACTTCGAAGCCAATGAAGTCGTGATACTGCTGAGGTGCGTAGCGCTCCTTGGCGACCTGCGCCATGTCGAATCCGAATTCGGTGCGAATGTGCGCGGTTTTGTCTTGAGCGTAGAGAACGAACGGACCAAAACGTGCGCGAAGCTTGGGATAGGTGAGAGAGACGGCTTGGTTCACGGCTGGATGACCGGTGATGTCCGCGGTGTAATGCGACAACGCGCCGAGAGCAAAAGCGTACTCATCGGCCGTCTGGCTCTCCTTGATCAATTCAGCAACGAAGTCTCCGCTGCGGACGTAGTGCACCAGATCGCTGAACTCTTTATTGCCGAAGGGATAGTAGCCCATGTCCTGAATCACGGCACCGCCGTATGCGTAGGCGTGAGCTTCGCGCATCTGATCATCGGTGAGACCGGGATAGCGGGCAAGGATCATGGGACGAAGCTGATCGTTCCAGAGCAGGTCAATGATCTCTTCGTGCGTCAAAACGGAATAGGCGTGCGAAGGCGCGCTGCTAATGAGAAGGACGAGCAGAACCGCGAATGCTCGGATTGTCGCAAAGAGGGGAGTTAGACAGAGGGTTTTGCGGAAGTTGAATAATCTAAGCATTTATCGATCTTTCTAAAACAGAAAAACAACTTCGTGATTTAAACGATAGTCTTTTCAATTGGATGCCTTACGGGAGACTGGCGTTGTACCCTTCAGGGACGTATCTCAACCGGGGTGTTGATGGGAACCAGCTTCCAGACCTCATCCATCTCTTCATCGGTGACAGCGATGCATCCGAGTGTCCAGTCGTAGAGGCGATGGCGGGCGCCGATCCATCCTTTTCCATTTGGCAAGCCGTGAATCATGATGGCGCCGCCCGGACGCACTCCGAGTTTGGCAGCGCGCTTGCGATCTTCAGGATTGGGATAGGAAACGTGCAGAGCCTTGTAGTAGGAACTGTGTTCGAACTTTGCGTCGATGATGTAGTGGCCCTCCGGTGTGCGGGCGTCGCCTTCGCGCTGCTTGGGAGCGAGGCCGCCGCTGCCCAGCGCGACCTTGTAAGCACGCATAACCTTTCCGCCGGCCAGAAGCTCCATCAAGTGATCTTTCTTCAGGATCAGGATCGAATCAGCCTTTTCAAGCTTCTGCGCAGTAGAATCAGTCCGATTGCCAGCAAAAGCCGTCGCTGCAAATGCGCAGAGAACCAGGAAACATCCGCGGACGAGAAGACGCTTTAGTCGGGTTGAGCTCGGGCGGAAACGCATGCGGACACTGTAAACCATTCTTCTGCCATGGAAAACGGACGGATGGTTACTTGGCGGCGGTCATGCAACTCGTGTAAAACAAGCGACGGGGCGCAACAAGGCGCGACTTGATCTTACCGTCACTTCAACGTGAACAAACTCTTCCCCAATCCGAAGGCTGCGCTGGAGGGAATCGTACGCGATGGCATGTTGCTCGCGGTGGGCGGCTTCGGGCTTTGCGGAATTCCCGAGGAACTGATTCTTGCTTTGCGCGACACAGGCGTACGCGGCCTGACGGTCGCCAGCAATAACGCCGGTGTTGATGGTGCCGGGCTGGGGTTGCTGCTGGCAACGCACCAGATCAAGAAGATGATTTCAAGTTACGTCGGCGAGAACGCGGAGTTTGAGCGGCAATTCCTGTCGGGAGAGATTGAGGTGGAGTTCAGTCCGCAGGGTACCTTGGCGGAACGCATGCGAGCAGGCGGCGCGGGCATTCCCGGGTTCTACACGCGTACTGGAGTCGGCACCATCATCGCCGAAGGAAAAGAGCACAAGGACTTCGACGGCAAAACGTACATTCTTGAGCGTGGGATTGTGGCGGACCTGGCGCTGGTGAAGGCATGGAAGGCTGATCTGGATGGGAACCTGATCTATCGCCGGACCGCGCGCAACTTCAATCCCAATGCAGCGACGTGCGGCAGGGTCACGGTTGCTGAAGTGGAAGAAATCGTTCAGCCCGGTGAACTCGATCCGGACGAGATTCACACGCCGGGTATCTTTGTTCATCGGCTGCTTCACATCCCTCATCCAGTCAAGCGGATCGAGAAGAAGACCACGAGGGAGGGTTGATGCGCATGGGCTGGACACGCAACCAGATGGCTGCACGTGCCGCAAAGGAGTTGCAGGATGGCTACTATGTCAACCTGGGCATCGGCATCCCTACGCTGGTTGCCAATTACATTCCGCAGGGAATTACTGTAACCCTGCAATCGGAAAACGGACTGCTGGGTATGGGACCTTATCCCCTGGTGTCGGAGTTGGATGCCGATCTCATCAACGCCGGCAAGGAGACCGTTACGTTCGTGCCGGGAGCCTCGACGTTTTCTAGCGCCGATTCGTTCGCGATGATCCGTGGCGGGCACATTGATCTGGCAATTCTGGGTGCGATGCAGGTGTCAGAACGGGGCGATCTGGCCAACTGGATGATTCCCGGGAAGCGCGTCAAAGGCATGGGCGGGGCCATGGATCTTGTGTCAGGCGTTCGCCGCGTAATCGTGCTGATGGAACACAATACACCCGATGGCGGTATGAAGCTGTTGCGCGAATGTACATTGCCCTTGACGGGAAGCGCAGCTGTACACCGCATCATCACCGATCTTTGCGTTCTCGATGTAACTCAAAGCGGGTTTGAGGCATTCGAAATGGCAGATGGCGTGACGCGCGACATAGTGGAAATGCGCAGCGATGCTCCGATTCATTTTCGCTGAGTTAGCGTTTCCAAACGGGCTTTCTCTTTTCAAGAAATGCGGAGACACCTTCGCGGAAATCTGCCGTCTCGCGCGACTCTGCATTGGCTTGCATAGCGGCTACGATAGCGGCGTCAAGCCACGCTCGGTTTTGTGCGGCAAGCAACTGTTTGGTTGCGCTTATCGATTCAGTGCTGTTGCACATCAATGATTTCGCCAAGGCGATCGCGCGGGGCGCTAGTTCTTCACGCTCGACAATTTCATTGACCAAACCCAGGTGTAGCGCTTCCGTCGCACCGAACAGGCGACCGGTAAGAAGCAGGTCGCGGCAACGCTTGTCGCCAACCTGAAGCGCCAGAAATGCTGAGACCAGGGCTGGAACGAAGCCGATGCGAACCTCTGTGAAGCCGAAGCGGGCAGCGGGGGTGGCGAGGGTGAAGTCGCAGAGAGTTGCCAGCCCGGTCCCTCCTGCAATCGCAGGCCCGTTAACGGCGGCAATGGTCGGTACGGGCAACTCATAGAGCGCAACGAAAAGCCGGGCGAGCCGTTCGGCATCTGCGCGATGTTCCGCTGCCGTTTTGTCACGCATCGCCTGCAATTCAGAGAGATCAAGTCCGGAGCAGAACGCATCTCCCGCGCCGGTGAGAATCAAGGCGCAGCATCGGGTCGCGGCAGTATCCTCGAATACGCTGATCAACTCTGTCTGCATCTCCTGGGTCATCGCATTGCGGCGATCAGGACGATTCAGGGTGACTACGCGAATGGGGTGGCTTTCCTTTAACAGGATCGTTTTATAGTTCACGTTCCGCTCCTAATCGCAATCTCATTGGACGACCGAACCAAAGCTGCTTGAAATCTCACTATTGGTCACGATCAAAGAATCGAAAGATCCGAGTTCGGGCAAACTGGCACCATGCGCACGGAGTTCGGCGACAAGAAGTTCCGTGGGTATATTGCCGACCATAATGTCCTGCGCGAAGGGACAGCCGCCCAGCCCACCGATTGCGGAATCGAATCGACGGCATCCTGATTGAAAGGCAGCTCGAACTCGTTTTGCGGCTTCAAGCGGGCGCGCATGCAGGTGCACACCGATTTCAATGCTGTCGAATTCTTTGATCACCGTCGAAAGCACGTCTGTAATCTGCTCAGGGTGGGCTAGTCCAACCGTGTCAGCGAGTGAGATTTCAGTGATTCTGCAGTCGGCGATCAGTTCGCAAGCCTGCAATACTTCATCGATGCTCCACAGATCTCCATACGGATTGCCGAAAGCCATCGAGACGTACGCGACCACATTGCGGCCTTCGTCGGCTGCAATCATTTGAATTCTCTGCAACATGTCCAGCGACTCTTCCAGTGTCTGGCGCTGATTGCGGCGAAGAAATTCAGGCGAGATGGAATAAGGGAACCCCAGAGTTGTAACGGTATCAGTTGCCACAGCCCTCAACGCGCCCTTTTCGTTGACCACGATGCCAATGATTTCGACATCGGCCAGCGGGGACAACTGCGAAAGAACCTGTTCCGAATCGGCCATCTGGGGAACCGCTGCGGGGGAGACGAAACTCACCGCATCAATGTGGCGAAATCCGGCATCGATGAGCTTGCGAAGATATCCTGCCTTAATTTCAGGCGAGATATGGCCGGGCAGACCCTGCCATGCATCTCGTGGGCACTCGACAATTTTGACAGTGTCGCTCATTTTATTAAATCTGCGCCACGAATCTCGGCGGCCGAGAAGGCAACGCCGATTGTTCGCTAGCCGCGTGACGGATAAACCTTGAGAATTTCCCTTGCAATCACCATACGCTGAATCTCGCTGGTTCCCTCGCCGATGGTGCATAGCTTTACGTCACGATAATACTTCTCGGCGGGGTAGTCTTTGATAAACCCGTAACCGCCAAATAATTGCACGGCATCATCACAGATGCGCACTGCAACTTCGCTCGAGAATAGTTTGGCCATCGACGATTCGCGCGTGACCTTGCGGCCTGAATCCTTGAGCACGGCAGCGCGCTGGGTGAGCAGGCGCGCGGCATCAAGCTCTGTAGCCATATCTGCCAGCTTCCATTGGATACCCTGAAACTCGGCGATCGCTTTGCCGAACTGCTTTCGCTCCTTGACGTATTTGAGGGCTGCGTCCAGTGCGCCGCGCCCGATTCCCAGCGCCAGGGCGGCGATGGAGATGCGGCCACCGTCGAGTACGCGCATGGCGTCGATGAACCCTTCGCCTTCGGCACCGAGCAGATTTTCTTCCGGGATTTCGCAGTCCTCAAAAATTAGTTCGCTGGTATCGCTGGCGCGCAGTCCGAGCTTGTTCTCTTTTTTGCCCGGGCGGAATCCCTTCGTGCCCTTCTCCACGACGAATGCGGAGAGGCCGTGCGTGCCCTTGCTCTTATCGGTCGAAGCGATGACCACGGCGAGATCGGCGTAGTGGCCATTGGTGATGAAGGTCTTGTTGCCATTGAGCACGTAGCGATCGCCTTTTTTGATCGCGGTAGTGCGCGAATTGCTGGCGTCGGAGCCTGCTCCTGGCTCGGTCAATCCCCATGCTGCGAGCCATTCGCCGCTCGCCAGCTTCGAAACGTACTTTCTCTTCTGCGCTTCGTTTCCGGCAAGGAAAATGTGATTGGTGCCCAGCGAGTTGTGCGCGGCAACAATGATGCCGATGGACCCGTCCACGGCAGACAGTTCTTCAATCGCGAGAACATAATCGACATACCCGAGGCCCGAGCCACCGTACTCGGGCGGGAAGATGACGCCGAGTAGGCCCATCTGGCCAAGCTTCTTCACGACCTCAAGAGGGAATTCGCTGGCCTCGTCCCACTTCATCACGTTCGGGGCTATCTCTCGCGCGGCAAAGTCGCGTATCTCGCGACGAAGCTGTTCCTGCTCCTCTGTCAACACGAAGGGGTACAGGCTTGGATTGGTTTCGAGCGCAACGCTCATGGGTTTGGCTCCTTTGCGTCCGAGGGCCGACGCCAGCCTTGGCTGCTAAATGGATAAGATGCCGATTGACGAAGTTCAGAACATTTCCCTAGGCAACTACTCAGGTCTGCAGCACTCCGGGGTTGAACCTAGGGATATCAGGATTCATGCAACAAGCCTCAAGGGCGGTGATCAGAACGTCTCGCGTCTTTGCAGGATCAATGATTGCATCGATCCACAGGCGCGCTGCACCGTAACGGGGATCAGCTTGCGCGTCATAAGTATTCTTGATCTCGTCGTAAAGGGCTTTTCTTTCCTCCTCGGAAAGCACCTTGCCCCCCCTCTCTACCTGCTTTGCGCGGACCTCTGCTAAAGTTCCTGCAGCAGATGCGCCGCTCATTACGGCATAGCGAGCAGTTGGCCACGCGAACATGAATCGCGGGTCGTAGGCCTTGCCGCACATCGCATAGTGTCCTGCCCCGAAGCTTCCGCCGATGATGACGCTAATCTTGGGAACAACACTCGTACTGACAGCCGAAACCATCTTTGCGCCAGCGCGAATGATGCCGGACCACTCCGCATCCTTGCCCACCATAAAGCCATTTACATCGTGCAGAAAGATCAGCGGGACGAGGTTCTGATTGCAGTCCATGATGAAGCGGGCAGCTTTCTGCGCGCCCTCGGTATAGATGACGCCGCCCACTTCAATTCGCTTCGCGCCGGCCGATGGGCCCATGGCGACGATCTGATTTTGATTGGTCTTCTGATTGGCGACAATGCCGACCGCACGGCCGCCGATGCGCGCATATCCGCAAAGAACCGTACGGCCAAATTCCTCTTTGTACTCATCGAATTCACTTCGGTCGACGATGCGCGCGATTACCTCTCGCATGTCATAGACGTTGCTGGTCCCCGGCGCGGGGTTTAAGAGACCGTAAACATCTTCGATGGAATACCTTGGCGCGTCGTGCTTCGCATCATAGGGAGTTCGGCTAAATCGCTCTGTCGATGCGTTTGCCGGCGAGCGATCGCCGAACTTGTCGACCAGGGACCGCAGGCGCAAGATGCAGTGGTGGTCGTCTGGTTCCTTGAAGTCTACGGTGCCTGAGATCTCGGCATGCATGGCGGCGCCGCCGAGTTCCTCGGGATTAGTTTTCTGGCCGATCGCGGCTTGGACAAGCGAAGGGCCTGCGAGGAACAGCCCTGAACCTTCTGTCATCAGAACTGTATCGGTCATTACAGGGAGATAAGCGCCTCCGGCAACGCACATTCCCATAATCGCCGTGATCTGGGGAATGCCGAGCGAACTCATCACTGCATTGTTGCGAAAGACGCGCCCGAAATCGTCTGTATCTGGAAAGACATCTTCCTGTAACGGCAGGAATACTCCCGCAGAATCCACCAGGTAAAGCGTGGGGATGTGGTTCTCGAGCGCAATATTCTGCGCATGGATAACCTTCTTGGCCGTCATGGGGAAGAAGGCTCCGGCTTTTACCGTCGCGTCATTCGCGATGATCATGCAAAGCCGCCCGCATACGCGGCCCAGCCCGGTGACGACTCCCGCTCCAGGCGCGCCTCCGTATTCGGTGTACATTTCGTACGCGGCCCAGAGTCCCAGCTCGAGGAAATCGCTCTCCGGGTCCAGCAGCAACTTCATCCGTTCACGAACAGTAAGTCTCTTCTTCGCGTGCTGGGCTGCCTCAGCCTTTGCGCCTCCGCCCAGCCGGATGGTTTCTTCCTGAGAACGAATGGTGGCGAGCAATTCTTGCAGTGCGGTCCGGTTTGCCTTGGCGCGGGGCGACTGGGGATCAAAGCTGGATTCGATCGCGTTTTGAAGTTTCGAGCTTTCGGCCATTCTTCACTCACACAAACTTGCAGACTATAGCATCTTGGATGGTATCGGCGTCCAGATGGTCTTACGCATGAATGAACTACACCAAAATCCTAGACGGCCTTTTTTGAACGCGCGCCACGCCAGTAAAGAAACAGTCCGATAAGGATGGATGCAGCGGTTCCGCCGACTAACTGTAACTCGAATGAGGCAGTCGTCGTTTCTCCCGGCGGGAAGAACGACAAGATAATTCCGATCAGGACTACAAGGAATCCAAGGGAACCGCAAATCCACACTCCGGCAACTCCTCCTGGCACAAGCACTGCATGCGAATTCTCTCTTCGATCTTTCCGTGTGGAGAGTCGGATGACGGCGGCAAACATGTACAGGAACGGAATGAAGTAAAGAATGATCGCTGCGCTGACAACAAGTTGATATCCGACCAGGATGCTCTTCGACTGTATCTGGCTTAGAACAAGAATTGTCCCGGACAGGACGGCCTGCACCAGGATCGAGATATACGGTGTCTTCCACTTCGGATGAATCTTGCCGAACGCAGCGGGAAGATAGCGATCAATTCCCACGACAAAGGGCACACGCGCTATTCCCGCGACCGTGCTTCCCACTCCGCCGGCATTTCCTACCGTCACCAGCATGGCTGCCAGCACCCCGAGCAGGCCGATCTTCAAGACCATGGATCCTGCTGTGATGGCGCTGAATACGCCGCTCTGAGGATCAATGCTGGCGGCCGGCAAAAGAGCAAGAATCGCAAAGGTCCCGCCGATATACATCAGGGCGATCAATGCGCCCGCACCAAAAACGGCACGCGGGAGTGTTCGCCTTGGGTCACGCACTTCTTCACTCATCGCCGAGACAAGCTCAAGCCCCGTGAAAGCGAATGCGATCTGCGACCAGAAATTTACGGTGTTCCAGTTCCACGCGGGCAGCATGTTCTGCACGGTGAAGTGTGTGGCAGAACCGCGTTTGAAGACCACGATGACAGCGACAAGCGCGAGAATCAGAAGCGGAACGTAGGTGCCGACTCCACCGGCATTCTGCAGCCACTTGCCGATGTTCAGCCCAATGATGTTCAGGATGACGGCAACCAGCAGCAAGCCCAGCGAGACACTCAACAGGAAGGTGCGGTCCTGGGCGAGTTGTGCGCCCCGTCCGCCGATGATGTAGGCGGCCATGGAAGCGCTGGCCAGAAGCAGGCCGGGGAAATAGAAGACCGTGTAGATCCAGTAGGTCCATCCAGCGACAAATCCGTGGAAGTCTCCGAAGGCTTCTTTCGACCAGGCGTACAAGCCGCCTTCTTCAGGAAAGCGCGAGGAAAGCTCGTTGATGACGAGCGCGCCGGGCACGAAGAAGAAGACAGCGGCGATCACCCACAGGCTGATTGACGATGTCCCGTTGTGACCAGCGGCTGCGATCCAGCGCGGGCCGAGGACCGTCGCGATGTTGAACAACAGCACGTCCCAGAAGCCCATCGTTTTGCGAAGCTGCGACTTCGTGTCCTGAGGAGGGGGCGCCGGGATTGTCATCGTGCCACCCGGACGTGCGCATAGTTGTCGTCGTACATAAGCGATCATCATAGTGGCGCTTTGTTCAAGCGCACAAATGGCAGACGCTCGTCAGCGGACCGCGAGAGGAAATCTTTCCCGGATCTCGTAGCGCGAACCTCCTGAACCGAGGAACGCTTCGTAGAGAAGAAACTCTCTGGCGGTGAAGGCGGGGAACCTTTCATTGCCTTTGATTTTGGTTTTGAGCTGCCGAAGGACGCGCGTGCGCGCGCCTCCTTTTGCGCGGGCCAGGGTGATATGCGGATGAAAGGGACGATCCTCAGCAACAAATCCGCATTGGACCGTCGCGGCGACAATCTGCTTTTGCAGTTGCGCCAGTTCGGGAGAATCGCTTACCCCGGCGAAAAATATCCCTGCCCGATCGAAGAAACCCGTGCCGTCGATGTGGACTTGGAATTCCGGCGAACTTACTTCTTTCAAGTGCGCGAGAAGGCACGCGTATGTTGTTTCAGAAGTCTCGCCGAGAAATTGCAGAGTGATGTGCCAGGATTGTGGCGAACTCCAGCGGAAGCCGTCCTCAGTGGATCGCAAGCTCTGCGAAAGTCCCGCAAGCGCATCGACAACTTCTGGAGACAACGGAATTCCGATAAAGAGACGCATCAACAGCCTTCAATCAAAGGTACTTCGCAAACGACTCAACTTGCTTCGCTTGGTGGTTACGGCGTTCCACGGGGGACGATAAGACCGTGGAAGTTGAGGTGGCCCCGAGCGCGGAGAGCCGGTCGATCAGTGTCTCCAGGTGGCGGATGGAAACGACGTCTGCCTCAATGACGAACGATTCGGCACCCGTGATGCGATGGCAGCGACTGATCTCGCTCAGTTCTTTCAGCGCTGAAACCGTTCGGCTGATCTGCAATTCGCCGCCGGGAATGGTGAGGCGCACCAGGACGCGGATCGGAACTCCGAGTTTCGCGCTATCGAGGCAAGCGTGGTATCCGGTGATGACGCCGGCCTCTTCAAGACGGTGAACCCGCTCCGCGACCGCAGGAGTCGAGAGCCCGATCTTCCTGCCGAGTTCGGCGAACGAAACGCGGGCGTTTTCTTGCAAAGCCTCCAAGATTCTCCAGGCGATCGCATCGAGGTCAATTCTGTTGGGCACCGTCTTATGAGCCATCAGCCAGCAATCCTTAGGTTGCTTACCTATTATGCTTAATGACCTTAAGTTTCAGGCTGCCTTTTTCCCGGAAATGCCATTTTCAGTGCTATCGAGCGGGCCTATCTTAACGTTCAGCCGGGAAATTTCCCCTTTGCTCCCCCATGTCCCGGCACAGGAGGTCTCCGCATGAGCGCAACGGTGCACTCTGCCCCCGCACATCTTGGTTCGCAGCCCACTACCGAATCGATTCCCACTGGACACGACTTTCTTCCGCTCAAGGGCACCGACCACGTGGAGTTCTACGTCGGCAATGCTCGTCAGTCTGCGTATTTTTATCGAGCCGCATTTGGCATGTCTCTAGTGGCCTATGCGGGACCAGAGACAGGTCAGCGCGATCGCTCCTCCTACGTGCTCCAGCAGGGCAAAATCCGCTTCGTGCTTACGACTCCTCTCCGCGGAGGAAACGCAATTGCGGAGCATGTCGGCCGTCACGGCGATGGGGTGAAGGTGATCGCGCTCTGGGTGGATGATGCGCGCAAGGCCTGGACCGAGACCACCAGCCGTGGAGCAGCGAGCGTAGCTCAGCCCTATGTGCTCGCCGATGAGCGAGGACAGGTGGTGATGTCGAGCATCCGGACCTACGGCGATACGATTCACACCTTCGTGGAGCGCACGAACTATTCCGGAGCATTTCTTCCCGGCTATCGTGCCGTGGAAAGCGACAAGATCGCGCGTCCCACGGGGCTGATTCATATCGACCACATGGTCGGGAATGTGGGCTGGCACGAGATGGACGAGTGGGTTAAGTTCTACGCGAATGTGATGGGTTTCTCCCTCTACCAGCACTTCGACGACAAGGACATCTCCACCGAATACTCCGCATTGATGTCAAAGGTTATGGCGAACGGCAACGGCTACGTGAAGTTCCCCATCAACGAGCCGGCTGAGGGTAAGCGGAAGTCGCAGATCGAAGAGTACCTCGAATTTTATGGCGGCGCAGGCGTGCAACACATAGCGCTGGCCACCAACGACATTCTGCACACGGTAAGCAAGCTCAGCGAGCAGGGCATCGAGTTTCTGCACGTGCCGCACACGTATTACACCGAGTTGCAGAGCCGTGTGGGAAAGATCGACGAGCCTACCGAGGAGTTGGAGAGGCTGGGCATCCTTGTTGATCGCGATCCTGAGGGCTACATGCTGCAGATATTCACGCGCCCGGTGGAGGATCGGCCGACTTTGTTTTTTGAGATTATTCAGCGCAAAGGTAGTCGCAGTTTCGGCAAAGGGAACTTCAAGGCGCTGTTTGAAGCGATCGAACGGGAACAACAAGCTCGGGGCAATCTCTAGCGTCGCGGAGGGATGAGATGAAAACCGAAACGCTATTCGTTGCGGCGCCGTACTTGATCGAACAGGATTACGCCGCGTACACCGATGAACAGCACGCGGTGTGGGCGGAACTCGTCGGCAGGGTGCTTCCGGAGTTGGAGAAGCACGCGTCGCGCGCCTACCTGGACGGCTTCCAGATCATCGGCCTGCAGAAGGACCGGCTACCGCGACTGGAGTCAATCAGCGCACGGCTCGAGCCAAGGACGGGCTGGAACTCAACACCGGTCAACGGATTTCTTCCCGCACCGGCGTTCTTCGAGATGCTGGCAGCTCGCCGGTTTCCGACCACAACGTGGTTGCGGAGCCGGGAGTCGCTCGAATACACGCCGGAACCGGATATCTTTCACGACGTTTTCGGCCATGTTCCCATGCATGCCAACAAGGTCTTCGCGGAATTTCTCGCGCAGTATGGCCGCGTTTGTGCATCGATTGATGATGAGGCAGTCCTCGAAAAGCTGGGGCGATTGTTCTGGTACACCGTGGAGTTTGGTCTGATTCGCGAGGGAGAAGAAATTAAGGTATACGGCAGCGGCTTGATCAGTTCTCATGGTGAATGCAAGAACGTCATTGACGGTCACTGCGCCGTGCATGAATTCTCACTGGACGAAGTGCTCAGCACTCCGGTAAAGGTGGATGAGTTGCACAAGCTTCTCTTTGCGGTGGAAAGCTTTGATCAGATATACGAAGCCATGCACGAGGCGGAGCACCGCGCGAAGCAGAAAACGTTGTGAAAGGTCAGCAGCATGCCCGATGAGATCCTGTACCAGTCCGGCTTTGGAAACGAATTTGCCACGGAAGCAATCGCCGGCGGATTGCCGCAGGGCCAGAACGCGCCGCAGAAGCATCCTCTCGGGCTTTACACCGAGCAGTTCAGCGGAACTCCGTTCACCGCACCGCGAGCGACGAACAGGCGCACCTGGACTTACCGGATTCGTCCTTCCGTAACGCATCGTCCTTACGAAGAGATTCCCACCAAGCTGATTCGCAGTGGGCCATTTCTTGAGGTTCCAACGTCGCCAAATCAGCTTCGCTGGGATCCGTTGCCGGTTCCGAAGGAGAAGACAGACTTTGTAGACGGCATTGTGACGCTGGGCGGCAACGGCGATCCAGCCATGCAACTTGGGGTGGCAATTCATATTTACGCCGCTAATGCCTCAATGGAAGACCGCTTCTTCTACACCGCCGACGGGGAGCTTCTGATCGTTCCGCAACTGGGAGCGCTGCGTTTTCACACGGAACTTGGAATTCTTGAAGCAGTGCCCGGCGAGATTTGCGTGATTCCGCGCGGCGTGAAGTTCCGCGTGGTTCTGAAAGAGAAGCAGGCTCGCGGATACATCTGCGAGAACTACAGCCTGCCTTTTCGACTGCCCGAGCTCGGAGCGATTGGAGCCAACGGCCTGGCTAATCCCCGTGACTTCAAAGCGCCGGTTGCCGCCTTTGAAGATCGCGATGGAGACTTTCGAATCACCTCGAAATTTCTGGGCCGTCTCTGGTCTGCGGTTATCGATCACTCTCCGCTCGACGTCGTGGCATGGCACGGTAACTACGCGCCTTATAAGTATGATCTTGCCCTGTTCAACTGCATCAATACGGTTTCCTTCGACCATCCCGATCCCTCAATTTATACGGTGCTTAGTGCGCCATCCAACGTTCCCGGCACTGCCAATTGCGACTTCGCGATCTTCCCGCCGCGATGGATGGTTGCGGAGCATACGTTCAGGCCGCCATGGTTCCACCGCAACCTGATGAATGAATTCATGGGCCTGGTCATCGGCGCCTACGATGCGAAGGCCGAAGGCTTCGTGCCCGGCGGGGCAAGCCTGCATAACTGCATGGCGGGGCATGGGCCAGACGCCGAAACGTTCGAAAGAGCCACTGCGGCGGATTTAAAGCCACACTATCTCGCCAACACTCTCGCGTTCATGTTTGAAACACAGTTGGTTGTCCGTCCTACTGAATTCGCGATGAATGCTCGTATCCTGCAGCACGAGTATTTCGAATGCTGGCAAGGATTGAAGAAACACTTCAAGCAGACTGCGCAGGCTAAGTCGAAAAAGAAATGACCGCTGTCCAAACGTTGCTGGCAGGACTGTTTGACTACGCAGGCCTCTATCCGCCCGCGAGCCTCAGCTTGCAGGCGGCCGCCAACAATTATCTGGAATATAGGCGCGGCCAACACTCTTCCGCTCTGGGACGCTTCATCTTGAACATGGATCGTCTCGACGAGTTTCGTTCCGTCGCTGGCGATTCTATGAAAGACTTCAAACTCAGTGTGATCGCCAGTGAAGATGCTGATTGGGCGTCGCTGAGCGCGCAGCTCAGATCCGGGCTGCCCATTGATGCGGTTGAAGTCAAATGTGGTGACGCCCATCGAATCGAACGCATCTCCAATGAAATCCCGCGTGGCCTCGAAACGTACTTTGAAGTGCCCATGGGTGCATGTGCCCGACCTGCTCTCATGGCCATCCGGGCTGCGGGCGCGCGCGCAAAACTTAGAATGGGCGGTGTTGTTCCAGCTGCAATTCCGTCGGTGATCGATGTCGTAGAGACGCTGAAGACCCTCGCTGAGCTTCGGATTCCATTTAAAGCAACCGCTGGGTTGCATCATCCTTTCCGGTCAACGCAGCCATTGACCTATCAGCCTCAATGCCCAACAGCGGTGACGCATGGATTTATGAATCTGTATGGTGCCTCGACGCTCTCGCACTTCGGTGCGAGCATCGATGAAACAGTGCTTATGCTGGCGGAAGAGGTTTCATCTACATGGAGCGTCGGTGAAGACTCCATGAGTTGGCGCGATCGCTCCTGGACAACGGAACAGATCGCAATGGTTCGCCAGACCTTTTTTATCAGCATTGGAAGCTGCTCTTTCGAAGAGCCGATCCGCGATTTACAGTCTTTAGGATGGCTATGAGCAGCTGGGTTGAGAGCGCCAATCAGGCGGATTGCGATTTTCCTCTGGAGAATCTGCCCTATGGCGTGTTTCGTCACGGGGAGCACACAGCCATCGGTGTCGCTATTGGCGATCAGGTTCTCGATCTACGTGCCTGCGCACAAGAACTTTTAGCGGAAATTCGGCAGGACACTCTCGCGGCGTGCTCGCAAGAATCTCTGAACGCCCTGATGGGTCTTGGGCCATCCGCATGGTCAATGATCCGCTCACGGGTGATGGCACTCCTTGATAAAGATTGTGCCGATCTCGACACGCAAGCGCGGGTGAAGCCGCTTCTGATCCCAATGAATGATGTTGAGATGCAAATCCCTGCGCACATCGGAGACTACACCGATTTTTACGCTTCCATCCATCATGCGACGAGAGTCGGAAAGCTGTTCCGTCCAGACAACCCATTACTCCCAAACTACAAGTATGTCCCGATCGGCTACCACGGACGTGCGTCATCTATCGTTGTGAGTGGCCACGACATTCGCAGGCCCAGCGGCCAAACCAAACCAGCTTCCGTTGCCGAACCTGTCTTTGGGCCATCGCATTCTCTCGACTACGAACTCGAAGTCGGCATATTTGTCGGTCCTGGCAATACGCTCGGGCAATCCATTCCGATTGACCAAGCCGAGCAGCACATCTTCGGCCTCTGCCTCGTCAATGACTGGTCTGCACGCGATATTCAATCATGGGAATATCAACCTCTTGGACCGTTTCTGGCGAAAAACTTCGCGACGACTATCTCGCCTTGGATCATTCCCATGGAGGCACTCGCGCCTTATCGCGTTTCGTTGCCGGCTCGGCCTGTCGGCGATCCGGCACCGCTTCCTTATTTGGTAAACGATGATCTCATCCACGCAGGCATTGACATAACCCTCGCGGTTTACCTGCAGTCTGAACGGATGTGTCACAACGGGATTGCACCGGTGCGGGTCAGCAAGGGCAATCTTCGGGATCTTTACTGGAGTCCCGCACAGCTGCTTGCGCACCACGCAAGCGGCGGCTGCAATCTGCGCCCGGGCGACTTACTCGCCACCGGCACGATTTCCGGTCCGGAAGAAGGCTCTGAAGGATGCATGCTCGAGATGAAGCATAGACGCGAGTTGCTTCGGCTGCCTACGGGCGAGACGCGCATGTTCCTCGAAGATGGCGACCAGGTCACGTTTCGAGGGTATTGTGAGAGGCCAAGCTTGCCCCGGATCGGCTTCGGAGAGTGTACAGGACGGATCATTCCTTCCAGCGTGGCAAACCAGTTCCAGCGTTGATAGTGAACACCCTAGCAATACCACGACGGATGACTGCCGTTGTCGCTTATGTCAAACTTAAGCAGTGGGATAAGCAGCCCAAGAAGGGCCTGTAGCTCAACGGTTAGAGCAGGGGACTCATAATCCCTTGGTTGGGGGTTCGAATCCCTCCGGGCCCACCACATTATCTTTCCAATCATGATCGGCGGCCGAACACCTTGCGGCCGGGCTGGTCTTGGGCAGGTCGTTGCTGCCCCCTTATACTCAAGCCAACGCATGTCTACTCGACTGGACAGGATTATTGCCACTACGCGAGCGAGTGTCGCTGCGGCGAAGGAGCGCGTCTCGGCGTCCGAGCTGAATCGGATGGCCGCGTTGCATCAGCCTCGCGGCTGGGTCGCCGCGCTCCGTCAACGATCCTTGTCTGAGCCGGCAATGATTGCCGAGATCAAGAAGGCCTCTCCATCCAAAGGCTTGATTCGTGCAGACTTCGACGTTTCCTGGTTGGCGCAAAGCTATGAGAGAGGCGGGGCGGCTGCGCTCTCAATTCTGACCGATGAGCCCTTCTTCCAGGGAAGCCTGCGCAACCTTGAACTCGGCTCTCGCGCGGTGAGTCTGCCCTGCTTGCGCAAGGATTTTACGGTCGACGAATATCAAATCATTGAAGCTCGCGCGCATTGTGCAGATGCGATTCTGCTGATCGTGGCCGCGCTCACCGGTGACGAACTGAAGCGATTCGCAGCGGCGGCGCACGAGCATTCTCTCGATGTGCTGGTGGAAGTTCACACCGCGGACGAGCTCGGACGGGTGCTCGATGCGATTGGCGATGGTGCGGACGCCATCGGCGTTAACAATCGCGACTTGAAGACTTTTGAAGTTTGCATGGAAACGTCTTTAGGACTCGCAGGCCGGATTCCCGCGTCCTTCGTTCGTGTGGCCGAGAGCGGAATCTCGACCTCGGAAGACATAGACCGGCTGCGTGCGGCCGGGTTTGATGCTTTTCTTATTGGGGAGAGCCTGATGCGGCAGGCCGATCCGGGGCTGGCCCTTGCCGCTCTGCTTGCGGGCACTAGAGTCGCGCGATGAGTCTCTGGATCAAGATTTGCGGAAACACGTCGGTCGAGGATGCTCTGCTGTCTGCCGAGGCTGGAGCCGATGCGGTCGGCTTTGTCTTTGCGCAGAGTCCGCGGCGAGTGACGGCAGAGACGGTGGCAAGCATCGCTGGTCGATTACCGAAGTCGGTTGAAAAGATCGGCATCTTTGTTGATGCAACGTTCGAACAGATTGCAACTACGGTGCGCGAGAGCGGACTGACGGGTGTTCAGCTGCACATCGACTCAACCCCGGACATGGCGAAGAGGCTGCGCGAGGAGTTTGGCCCTGCGCTGCGCATTCTGCGTGTTCTACATTATGCAGACGGTATCGGGGAGGTGGCAGTGCACATTTCCAGGGACACCAATATTGATGCCCTCCTCCTTGACTCGCGAACGGCGGAGGCTGTGGGCGGCACCGGGCTTACTTTTGACTGGAAGTCAGCCGGAAAGAGCCTCTCTAGAAATCCGGAAGTGTCTCATCGGCTTGTGGTTGCCGGCGGATTAAAGCCGGCGAATGTGGCCGACGCGATCTCGACTCTTCGTCCATGGGGAGTCGACGTGGTATCAGGAGTTGAAGTGTCACCGGGTCGCAAGGATGCTGGAAAAGTCCGAGACTTCATTGCGATCGCGCGCTCTGCCAGTGCCAGACTGGCATGAGACGGATACGCACCGTCCGCTTTCGCCACCCTGTAAACTGAACTAGACGGACTCACTCGCAGAGTTTGCAGGAGGCAGCACCCCATGTCATCAGTCGTTCTTCCAGCGAGCCCTTCGGAATCGCGTCCCGGACGCTTTGGCGCTTACGGCGGACGTTATGTTCCGGAGACGCTGATGGCGGCCCTTCTCGAACTGGAACACGAGTACGAGCTAGCTAAGGCCGATGCAGCTTTCCAAGCAGAGTTGGCCGATCTGCTGAAAGACTTTGCTGGCCGTCCGACTCCGCTCTACTTTGCCAAGCGGCTCACGTATGAACTAGGCGGCGCCAAAATCTACCTGAAGCGTGAAGACCTGCTTCACACGGGTGCACACAAGATCAACAACGCGCTCGGCCAGGGACTGCTCGCGAGGCGCATGGGCAAGAAACGGATCATCGCCGAAACCGGCGCCGGACAACACGGGGTTGCTACCGCGACGGTGTGCGCGCTTCTCGGGATGGAATGCGTCGTCTACATGGGCGACGTAGACATGGAGCGCCAGGAGCTGAACGTCCTGCGTATGCGGTTGCTCGGGGCTGAAGTGCGCGGCGTCTCCTCCGGCTCAAAGACACTGAAGGACGCTATCAGCGAGGCGATGCGCGATTGGGTCACCAATGTCCGTACGACTCACTATCTGCTGGGCAGCGCACTAGGCGCGCATCCTTACCCGACGATGGTCCGCGATTTTCATCGTTGTATCAGCATTGAAATGAAGCAGCAGATTCTGGAGAGGGAAGGCCGTCTGCCTACCGCTGTGATCGCCTGTGTCGGCGGCGGCTCGAATGCCATCGGCGCATTCTATGAATTCATTCCTGATCGCCAAGTTCGGCTGATTGGGGTTGAGGCGGGTGGACGCGGCACCGAACTGGGCGAGCATGCAGCGCGTTTTCGCGGAGGAGTTCCAGGCGTTCTGCAAGGCACATTTTCCTACGTGCTGCAGGATGAAAACGGCCAGATCGCGAATACGCACTCGGTATCGGCAGGTCTCGACTATGCGTCCATCGGTCCCGAGCACGCGGCGTTGCACGATTCAGGACGCGCAGAGTACGTTTCGCAGGATGATGCAGCCACGCTTGACGCATTAGTGAAATTGGCTCGGACAGAAGGCATTCTGCCGGCGCTCGAAAGCGCGCATGCGGTCGCGGAGTGCCTGCGAATGGCTCCGACACTTTCTCCGCGTGACATACTGGTTGTAAATCTCTCGGGACGCGGCGATAAGGATATGGGCATCATTGCCCGCGAACTCAAGCTCGGGGAGCCTAACGCAACATAATGGCACTCGCTTTCAATCACAAACCGGGCCTGGTCGTATATCTGACGGCCGGCGATCCCAGTGTCGAAGCCACGCTCGCGATTGCGCTGGAGGCCATCGACGCCGGTGCGGATGTGATTGAACTCGGGGTTCCTTTCAGTGATCCCTTGGCCGACGGTCCCGTGATCCAGCGTGCGAGCGAACGGGCCGTGGCCCGTGGCACCCGGATGCGCGATGTTCTCAAAATTGCGAGCGAAATTCGCAAAGCTCGACCGAACGCCGGCTTGGTTATCTTTACCTATCTGAACCCAATTCTCCGCTACGGATGCACGCGCTTTGTCGATGATGCAAAGGCTGGTGGCGCCGATGGGGTTCTAATCATCGACATGATTGTCGAGGAGGCGGACGAGTATCTTGCCGAGATGGATCGGGCGGGGCTGGCGCCAATTTTTCTGGCAGCGCCCACGAGTCCCGACGAACGGCTGAAGAATATCGCGGCTCACGCCAGGGGCTTCATCTATGCCATCTCGCGCGTCGGGATCACAGGCAAACAGCAGAGCATGACTTCGGATGCGGCAGCGCTGGCGACGCGGGTCCGGCGATGGTCCGAGCTGCCGGTGGCTGTGGGCTTTGGCATCTCCAGCGCGGAACATGTCGCGCAAGTGGCGGAGTTTGCGGATGCTGCGGTGATCGGCAGCGCGATTGTGGAGTTGATCGAGCGGTCTACTCCCGAAGCGGCACCCGGAGCCGTTGCACGATTTATCAAGGGTCTGCGCCTGCCCCAAGCGGCGCTGGCCCGGTAATTACGCGGTTCAGGGCGGCCCGCGATAGCGAAGCCGCTGATTCGGTTCAACTCTTGTTCCCACGCACCTGGCGGTTCGGCTTCATGACACGCCGGCACCGGTGCTTACGAGGATGGAATGACGCTGGAAGAATTGCGCAGCCAAATTGATGTTCTGGACCGCCAGCTAGTGGAATTGCTGAGCGAGCGGGCCCGTGCCGCTTTGATGATCGGTCATTTGAAAGTCGCGACCTCGCTGCCGGTATATGAGCCGGCACGCGAAAAGATCATCTATGCCAATGTGCGTGCCGCAAACAAAGGGCCGCTGCCCGACATCGAGTTGACGCATATCTACGAGCGCATCATCGACGTGATGCGGGCACTGCAAAGGAACGAGTTGGCTTCAGAGAGGAATGCCCTCAAGGGCCAAGGCACTGGCGCACCGTCAACCCAGCAATCCGTTGCTGGGGATACGGGATCTGCGCCCGAGACAGGGAAAGACAAATGATTGTTGCAATGCAGGAGATGGCCACCGAAGAGCAGATTGACTTCGTGATTGAGGTAATGGTGGAAGCCGGCGTCGGCGTTCATCGCACCACGGGCGCAACTCAAACTATTCTGGCGGGCGTCGGTCCTACGGCCACGATTGACCTGACCAAGTTTGAGAATCTGCCCGGCGTACTTCGCGTACATCGCATCAGCTCACCGTATAAATTGGCAGGACGAGGATTTCGGCCCGAAGGGACTGTCATTGAATTTGCCAACGGAGTGAAGCTTGGCGGCCAGCAAGTTGTCGTAATGGCCGGTCCCTGCTCCATTGAAAATGAAGCGCAGATCTTTGAGACAGCCAAGCGCGTAAAATCCGCCGGAGCCAGCTTTCTACGCGGCGGAGCATACAAGCCTCGCAGCTCGCCCTATGCTTTTCAAGGGATGGGCATTCCCGGACTGAAGCTGATGTACGATGCAGCACGCGCGCACGACCTTCTCGTTGTCAGCGAAGTTATGGAGATCGCGCAGATCGAACCGATGCTTCCCTATGTTGACTGCTTCCAGGTCGGTGCACGCAACATGCAGAACTTCAACCTGCTGCGTGAGCTCGGCGTGGCGCGCAAGCCGGTTCTTCTGAAACGCGGAATCGCCGCCACCATCGAAGAGTTACTCCTCTCAAGCGAATACATCATGTCGGGCGGCAACTACGATGTCATTCTATGCGAGCGCGGCATTCGCACTTATGAAACCGCAACCCGCAACACGATGGACATCTCTGCCATTCCGGTTGTGAAGAAGTTCTCGCATCTGCCAATCGTCGGCGATCCATCGCACGGTACCGGGCACCGCGACATGGTTGCACCATTAGCGCGAGCGGCCGTCGCGGCCGGAGCTGACGGGATTCTCGTCGAAGTCCATCCGAACGCCGATAAATCAGCGTCGGATGCGGCGCAAACGTTGTACCCGGATCAGTTCGAGAAATTGATGTCAGAACTGCGCTTGATTGCCAAGGCGGTTGGCCGCACGCTTTAAAGTGGAAAGAGTCCTGATGATGGAACGAGTCGCGATTCTAGGTACAGGCCTGCTGGGCACATCGGTAGGCCTTGCCCTGCGCGCGGCTGGGTTTCAGGGCTCAATCGTCGGATGGAATCGGAGCCGCGGCCAGGCAGAGACCGCGCTCGCGATGGGCGCCGTCGACTCCCTCGGTACAGATGCTGTCGCAACCGCGAAAGCAAGCCAGGTCGTGCTACTGGCGGTTCCCATTTTTGCCACGCTGGATCTGATGGAGCAACTGGCACCCGTGCTTGGTCCTGGACATCTTGTCACAGATGTCGGCAGTACCAAGACGCAGATCACCGAAGCTGCAGACCGCTTATACAACACGAGCGATCGCGCAGGTTTCCTTCCGGGCCATCCTATGGCGGGTAAGGAGCGCGGCGGTGCCGAGCTCAGCGATGCCAACCTGTTTCGCGGCGCGGTATGGCTGTTCACGGATTTTCCCGCATGGCAAAGATCCACTGAATCTGACGTCCTCGCGAGGAACTGGCGCGAGTGGGTTATCGCCATGGGCGCGCGAACTTTGGACCTCGGCCCTCAACGCCACGATGAGTTGGTAGCGTGGGTTAGTCATCTTCCGCAGTTCACCGCGACCGCTCTTAGCGCACTGCTTGAGCATGAGGTCGGTGAAGCTCCGGAATTGAGAGACGTAGGTGGCCGTGCACTGCGCGAAATGACACGGCTCGGTGCCAGTCCGTTTTCAATGTGGCGCGACATCGCTCATACGAATACTGAGGCTATTGTCGCCGCAATCGAAGCGCTTGAGCAGCGTTTGGCGCACATCCGTGAAAATTTGCGCACTCCCGAGCTACGCGACGAATTTGAAAAGGCGAACCGCTTTCGGCGCGAATAGAAGCAGGCCATGACGCCATTCATCTCTGGCCTGTAATCTGTCACCATGCGATTTCTCCTTCGCGATCTGCGCTTCGGCGTGCGCACGCTGACCAAGACTCCGCTGCTGACATTGGCTGTCTTGCTCACGCTCGCAATTGGAATAGGCGCCAATTCGGCAGTCTTTACAGTTGCAAATGCGGTACTGCTACGGCCCTTTCCTTTTCCCGCGCCTGAACAGATCGTCAGCATCACGTCAAGAGATGCCGCCAAGGAGAATGGCGGCACGCTTTTGCGCTACGAGTTGGTGCGCGATTACAACAAGTCGTTTCAGTCAGTGGCGGTGTGGACAAACGACAACTTGAATCTCACCGGAAACGGCGAGCCTACTGAGGTGCCAATTGCACGAATATCGCCAAGCATGTTGCCGATGCTCGATGTTCTA
Organism: Telmatobacter sp. DSM 110680; assembly: GCF_039994875.1. GTDB lineage: Bacteria > Acidobacteriota > Terriglobia > Terriglobales > Acidobacteriaceae > Telmatobacter. The sequence continues at coordinate 1,080,168 of NZ_CP121196.1, forward strand.
CCGCAGCTGGGGCGTGTTTTTACGCAGGACGAGGGAACTCCGGCAGGACGGCCGGTCGCGATCCTCAGCAATGCAATCTGGAGAACGCGCTATCACGCCGACCCCGGTATCGTCGGATCCGTCGTTACGCTGGATTCGATTGCGACGACCGTGGTAGGTGTGCTGCCGGCGAACGCAAGATTCCCGTTCATGCCGAAGGCAGACATCTTCACCCCACGATACTTTGAACTTTCGCTGATGACTCCGCAGCGACTGCGGATGGGCGTCGGATATCTGAATATGATTGCGCGCCTCCGACCCGCAACTGACATTTTTGAAGCCAATAACGAATTGACATTACTCAATCAGCGCTACCGGGAACAAAACCCGACTGCTCCGGACGCTGCTCCCTCGACGCAGATGAAGGCAACGAGCCTGCGCGATGAGGTTGTCGGTGACGTGCGGCCCAAGGTGTTGATCCTGTCGGGCGCGGTAGTCGTAGTGCTACTGATTGCGTGCGCAAACGTCGCGAGTTTGTTGTTGTCACGTGCTCTGGCACGCAAGCGAGAAATCGCAACACGCGCCGCCCTCGGCGCGAGCCGGAGTGTCATTGTTCGCCAACTTCTTACCGAAAGCCTCCTGCTCGCCCTGGTCGCGGGCACTCTCGGCGTAGGGATCGGGTGGGCCGCCACTCGAGCTCTTGCAGTTTGGGGTGCATCCCAAATTCCCGAGGGTTTCCCGCTCACGCTTGATGGGCAAGTCCTCTTGTTCAGCGTCGCAATTTCGTTTCTCACAGGTATTGCATTTGGAATCTTTCCCGCATTGCAGCTTGCCCGCGTCGACTTGAACGCAACGCTTCGCTCCGAGGGACGGACCGCCTCGATCAGCCGTTCAGGATCGCGGGGAAAAGCGCTATTGGTCGTGATTCAAATCGCACTTTCATTGGTATTACTCATTGCGGCCGGACTTCTCTTGCGAAGCTTCAGCCTGTTATTGCGTGTTGATCCGGGCTTTGAAGCACATAACCTGCTGACGATGGATGTATCACTCTCGACCACAAAATACGCGAAGCCAGATCAACAGATTGCATTTTTCAACGACGTGCTACAACGCATATCTGCGCAACCCGGCATCCGTTCTGCAGCAATCTCCGCGACTCTGCCGCTAACGTTCAAGCGCATCACGCCCGTATTGGCGGATGGACAACCCGACGTACCGCTTGCTCAACGACCTTTCGTGGACATTGAAGCAATCAGCCCGCGCTGGTTCGAGACGATGCGCGTTCCGCTGCGGAGCGGGCGCACGTTTGCAAGCGACGATAATGCAAAGGCGCCTCCGGTGGTGATCGTGAATGAGACTTTTGCGCGTCAATACTGGCCCGGCCAGTCTGCAGTCGGCAAGAGGGTTGTGGTGGGACGAAGGCCCGAGCCCGCCCTTGTTGTTGGAGTTGCGGCAGACGTCAAGAATCAAGGCCTGCAGAAAGACTCGCTGGCGCAACTGTATCTGCCATTCGAGCAGTTACCGTGGAGCGACATGAACCTGCTGGTGAGGACTGATGTTCGTCCCACCGATGCTGTCGCGGCCATCCGAGCTCAGATTGCCGCTGTCGATGGCAATCAGCCAGTAAATGAGATACAGACTGCGGAAGAGTTGGTCGACGGCTCTCGCGCTCAGCCCCGGTTCGTAATGCTTCTTGTGGGCGGCTTTTCCGCAACGGCGCTGCTGCTTGCCATCGTTGGAGTTTACGGCGTATTGTCCTACTCTGTTGGCCAGCGCCGTCAAGAATTCGGCATTCGGCTTGCACTTGGCGCGAATCGAGCGAACATTCTACAGATGGTGATGAGGCAAGGACTCTTCATGGTGTTGGGCGGAATCACGACAGGATTGTGTGCGGCATTGATGCTGACCAGGTTTTTAGAGAACGTACTCTACAAAACCACCTCACGCGATCTAACCACTTTTGTCCTCGTGCCAGCCTTGTTTCTTTTGGTGGCAGTGTTTGCCACTTATCTTCCTGCCCGGCGCGCAATGAAAGTGGAGCCGGCGGAAACTCTCAGATGAAGAGATGAAGCGCTCAGGCAGTCTGTTCGACCGCTTCGATCTTGTCTTTTTCAGGATCGAGAGTCTGCATGCCCTCAGATTTCGCTGCTTCCAGCAACAGGGGCGCAGCCGAAACGAAGATGATCTCTGTTCCGCGGAACATTTCGCGCGCCACTAGCGCAGCTCCCAATTGCAGCGAATCGGTCCAGCGCAATTTTGTGCGGTCTAGTAGTTGTCTGGCAGATTCCAGCACTGCCGGATTCAGAGGCTCCTGCACCATGCGAGCAGCCTCAATGCGAAGAATCTCGAACGCAGCTGCGGCGTCGGCGGGAGTGATATCGCCCATTCGCTCGCGTTTGCGAATGGCAGCGTAGACCTCAAGCGGAGAGCTTGCAGCGATGAGTTTGCGATTGTCTTCGACGGTCTCCATCAGCCGGATCATTGCGTCAGTGCCGGCCTCCTGCACAAAGAGCTTGGCAAATGCCGTCGATTCGAGAAAGTAGCAGCTCAAAACTTTCCCCGCTCCTCTTGGATAGCTTCGCTGATCGACTCACCCTGCACCACCACCGGATGGAATCTCTGTGCTTCTTCGGGCACGCCGGCCTCGGCGCGATTCAACCGAATCGTCGTTGTGGGATAAGCGGGAGTTTTTGGATTTGCGATCTTGCTGGTAAGAACCACCCCTCGCTGGATGGCTTCGGCGAGTACGGCTTGTCTCGATTCCGGGTGCTGATTCCAGCGGAAGGCCTTGCGCGGTAAAAATGAATCGCGGAACCACTTCAGCGCTATGAAAGCGTGACCGCCGCGCTCTGCTTCGGCGAGCGCGGCGCAGAGTTCCTTAACGCGTGCATCGACGTCCGCCGGGAGCGCCGGCTCATCTTCGACCTCATCCTCAATGCTTTGCTCGAGCGAGGCTCGGGAAGCTCGACTCTGCCGTACAGGTCCGGCGGCATTTTCGTCGAGACGTTCGAAGTAGATACGGACCTCATCCTCTTCGGGCGACCAGCTTTCAGCCGAGGCATTGCGGCGCTTACTGCGTCCGTTTTCTCCACACAATTCCACGATCGCCTGGTATCCGGGAGGGGCGAGAAAGCGGAGCGCGCGCACTAAACCAGGGTCTTGAGAAAATGCCAGTTCACTCAAGGCTTCTTCAATAATCTCTTCGGCGTCGGGAACGGTCAGGTTGCTAATGTCTACGCTGCTTTGCACAGCTCGATTCGACTTCATATACAGTCTCCGTATAAATCTTCTTTAACTCACCCTCATCCCTCGGCACCCGGACGGAATCTAAGCCCGAGAGAATGATACTTGTTCGCGCGGAAAGGCGTCGGATGTGGCTCGAATTGAACCACTTGGCTTCCGGAGCGTGCGAAAGGGCTCTTGGCGGCTTTAGTTGTGCTGGAGCGTCCCGCTTGCCTTCTTTGCTTCTATGCGTGATACCCACGGGGTCAAAACTTTAACTAAAAATCACTTACAGCCTAACCACGCACTAGTGTAAACGATTGTGCAACCTATAGCCTGCCCGGTGCAAGAGGAAGTCCAAGCCAAAGAATGGCCGACAACCCTAAAATACCGAAAAGTCTCGGTTGGGAATCCGTATTCCTTGAGCCCGCACCTCCGTACAATAGAGGGATGCGGCGTTGTTCCCTTTTATTGTTGTTTGTTTTTCTGATTTTGAGCAGTGTATCGATGTACGGCCAGGCAGCTCCTGCATTCGACCTGATCGGACCCAAGGTTGACGTGCGAGTAAAGCGCGGCGAGGTCACCCTCCCGATTGGCCAGGTCCCCAACCTGCTTCCCGGTGATCGTCTATGGATTCATCCGGACTTTCCGGAGAGCCAGTCTACGCGGTTCGTGCTGATCGTTTCTTTTCTGCGGGGCGCCACAAATCCTCCTCCACCTGAATGGTTTACACGTGTTGATACGTGGTCAAAGAAGGCTCGAGAGGAAGGGGTGTTCGTCACCGTTCCAGAGGAAGCTCAGCAAGCGATCGTGTTCCTTGCCCCAGCGACTGGTGGCGACTTCAGCACACTGCGTAACGCCGTAAAAGGCAGACCCGGAACGTTTGTCAGAGCCACCCAGGATCTGCAATCGGCCAGCCTGGACAGGATGCGCCTTGATAGCTATTTAGCAGAGGTCAAAGTGACCTCCCAGTCCGACCCCAAATTGCTCAAGGATCGAGCTCAGAAGGCGGCTTCTGTTCTCGGCATCAAGCTGGATCAGCAGTGTTTCGACAAACCAACTGACCAGCAGGCGCCCTGCCTGGTGCAGCACACCGAAGGCATGGTCCTGGATGATGCCAATGTTTCTAATCGGGTTTCGCAGTTGACTAGCGGTAACAACGCCGACCTGATGAATCAGCTGAGTTATTCGACGCTGGGAGGGGCTGGCGTCTACAGCCCATATATCGGCGCCATAGTCGATACGGCGCGGATTCTGGCTTCGCTGCATACGGCGCATTTCCAGTACATTCCAGCGCTGGCGTTGCCAACCGAGGACACGTTGAATCTTCGTTTGAACGTGCCTCCATCGTTCCGCGATCCAAAATCAGTAGTGGTAGTGGCGTTGCCGCCAGTGGGTCCTGCCAAGATGCCACCGTTGCATCCCGTGAACCCTGCCGAGGAGTTTTGCGCTCAGAAGAGTGGCCTTGTGCTGGCAGCCGAGGGAGCGCCACTGGTTTATGCAACCCCCGAAGCGCATGATTTAAAACTCCATGTCGAGACCAAGACCGGGCCGGTCGATATTCCTCTCAAAGCCGATGCCTCCCAAGGCGGTCTGGTTCTGGACCACGCCATGCCCCAGCTTCCTCCCGGCGAAGTCTTTGGCACCGTAAAAGGCAAATGGGGATTCGATGACTGGGAGGGCCCCAAATTTCACTTGTTGAGTGCCGAGTCGGGAAAATGGAACATCGTGCCTGGCGACGAATCCGCTCTCGTCGTAGGCCGCGAAGACACGCTTCACATCGTAGGCGCGAGCACACTTTGCACTGACAAAGTTGAGGCGCAATCAACCGGTGCCAGCGCAATTGAGCTGCAGTGGAAGTCGCCCAAGCCGAACACGCTGGAGATCGGAGTGCCCATGAAAGATGCGGCGCCGGGTCCAGTCACTATCAGCATTCACCAGTACGGCATGGACAAGCCGGACAAACTCACGCTTACCGCATACTCCGAGGCGGCTTCTCTCGACAAGCTTAAGCTCAACGCGGGTGAGAATGAAGCGTTGCTCACGGGAAACCGTTTAGACGAGGTGGCCAAGGTAACGCTGAATGGCATCAGCTGGACTCCGACAGACTTGCGGCGAGTGCAGGATCTGGATCAATTAAAGATGACGGCGAACGGCGATACCTCCAATCTCGAACCAGGAAAGCGCTATACCGCCAAGGTTCAATTGCGTGATCAACGAGAGTTGAAAGTACCCGTCAGCGTGGATCCGCCGCGCCCGCAGGTGACGCTGCTGAGCAAGGGTACGCAGGATGAAGCTTCGGCAGAACCTTCGCCTGTTCATCTCGGCAGTCCCAACGATCTGCCCGTTGACGGCAGGCTGGTGTTTTTTTTGAAGTCAAAGACGCCGACAAATTTTCCACGCGATGAAAAGGTGGAAGTCGGAGCTGCCGACAACAGTTTTCATACCACCCTTTCGGTGAGCGATGGAACCCTGGTTCTGGAAGACGCAAGCACAGCTCTCGGCGTTGTCGAGCCATTGGCCAAGTTCGGCTCATCAGCATTTGGTCCGCTACAGGCACGGGCAATTTCGGCCGATGGCACCCCAGGAGAGTGGATATCACTGGGTACGCTGGTGCGTCTTCCGGGATTCAAGGAATTGCATTGCCCGCACAGTCCGGCACGTCCGTGCAGTTTGACGGGGACTAATTTATTTTTGGCTGAATCGGTGGCCGCGTCCCCCGATTTCGACAATGCCGTGGATGTGCCGTCGGACTTTACTGGGACGCTGTTGATCGTGCCGCACCCCGTGAATGGGATGCTATATCTGAAGCTGCGCGATGACCCGGCGACCGTGCAAACGCTGGCGCTTGCTGCGATGCCACTGACGCCAGGGACAACGGTGCCAGTGACGCCATTGGCGCCGACCGCCGTTAAACCGGCTGCTGATTCGAAGCCCGTCGATCAGCAGAACGCTCAGACGCCGGCTCCGCCGCCAGCGAAAAACGAACGCTAAGCCAATCTGACCGACCAGAATTGAAGTGGAAGATTATTGGAAGTAGGCGCGATTCTTTTCTGCGAAATAAGCCTTGTCTGCAGGCAGGTCGGCTTCAGCGTAGATCGCATCCTGCGCGCAGATGTTTGCGCAATTGCCACAGTCGATGCACTCATCGGGATTGATGTAGACCTGCGAAACGGTTGCGGCGGCGTCATCTGTTGATTGCGGCGCAATGGCGGCAGTGGCGCATTCGGCAACGCAGACAAAATCCTTAGTGCAGGCGTCGGTTATAACGTAAGCCATAAAAAATAGAGCTCCTTGAATAGCTGTGCGCGATGAAATCAGGGCGCTTCCTCCGAGCTTAGCCAGCTACCATCGCAGCGCTCCGTGACTCGAATCACACGACGGGCGAATCGAGTGAAGGCGGATTGGTTGCGTTGTTTAATCGAGGATGGAGCGAGGTCCGCCGGAGAGGCCATTTATGCTGGAGGCATGTTTCAGCCCTTGATGATGCGATTCCTGCCATCGGTTTTTGTTTTCTTGACGGCCACTTCTGTCTGCCAGACGTCTGGCGCAAACTGGAGTTTTGCGGTATCGGGAGACAGCCGGAACTGCGGTGACTTTGTGATGCCCGCGATCGCCGCCGCCACCAAAGCAGAAAACGACGCTTTTTATTGGCATCTGGGTGATTTCCGCTGGATGTCGCAGCCGGACCAGGACCTGGTGTCGATGCTGCCAGTGAGCAAAGAACTTTCGATCGATGAATATCACCGGATAGCTTGGGACGATTTTCTTGCCCACCAAATTCCGCCGTTCGGGAAGATGCCCGTCTTCGTAGGACGCGGTAACCACGAAACAGTTCCTCCGATGACGCGAGAGGGCTATGTGGCAAAGTTCGGGATGTTTTTGGATAGACCGGAGATTGCCGAGCAAAGGAAAGCCGATGGCGCCGGGGCGGGGCCAGTAGGCCCGTGGTATCACTGGACGCACGAAGGCGTTGACTTCATCACTCTCGATAACGCCAGCAAAGAAGAATTCTCTGATGCGCAACTGAAGTGGTTGCGCGGCGTGCTTGATCGCGATTTGGCCCCAGGGTCGGGAGTTCGTGCAATTGTTGCAGGTATGCACGAGGCGCTGCCGCACTCAACCGGCTCGGAACATGCGATGGACGATTGGGATCTGGGCGAACGGACTGGAGACAAGGTGTACACCTGGTTCTATGATGCACAGGCTGCGGGCAAGCACGTTTATTTGATTGCGAGCCACTCGCATTACTACTCGCCTGACATCTTCGACACCTACTATTGGAAGCAGTATTCGAATCGAGTTGTGCCCGGGTTGATCATCGGATCGGCAGGCGCGCGGCGGTATTCATTGCCAAAGACGGCAAAGCCAGGCGCGAAGACCCACATCTACGGGTATGTGCAAGGGCAGGTACGTGCGGACGGAGAGATCGATTTCAGGCTGCACGAACTAGCCGAAGAAGATCTCATAAAAAATCGTTGGCCCAACGCATCACTGGACGCGATCCACGAGTGCTATGTAAACAACGCGGAATAACTAGCAGTCGCAAAGCTTTTCAACGCGATCTTACCGGATCCTAGGGAACTGAAGCAGGTGCGCTGAAGGGACCGCTTTAAGGGCTTCGAGCCAGGTGTGGATCGATTGGCGAAGCTCTTCGACTGCGATTCCCTGAAACTCGGCGGGATAATTTTCCAGCCGTCCCAAGGCGGCGCGGAGCAGGGACGCGGTACCTTCGAAGTTGCGGCGTTGCAGGTGATGAAAGGCCGCGGTGATCTGAATCAGGGCTTGGAGAAATTTCTTCTCCGGCTCAGCGCACTTGAGCCATTCGGCTTCCCAATGTTCGTGAGCCGCGAAGAACTCCTGGTTGTGATAGCAGTGGAGTCCGTCGGCCAGTGGCCCGCGTGCCCATTCAAATTGCATAGTTTTTATTATCACTGCGGCAGAATGCGTGATGTGGATCCAAACTTGTGGTATTTGAGGAAGTGCACGATGTTGACGTGCTCTTCGAGAGCGAATTCATCGGTGGATTCGACCGAGCGACTGTGAAACCGCGTGACGCCGACGCTTCGAATCGGGCAGATGTAGTCTTTCCCGCCGATATTGACCCGTCCATATTGCACGGCGATGGCTGAGGCTGTGACTGGGTCGTCTTCGGTGAGTTCAGCCTCCAGCGTGATGCGGTCGATCGCACCGGTTGCGGGCTCAACATAGAGTTCTCCGTGGTACGCGGGTTTAGTGCGGAACGGGTATTCCTCCGGGTCATCCTGTGATTTCCGATAACAACAGAAGTCGACCAGGTAGTGAGAGGCGGATTGGGGAATGGCAAAACGAAATACCGCGACCCGCATGTTGGATTCGCTGATCTGCCAGCGGCTCCAATGCACGGTTCCCACAAAGGAATCGTCAAGAACGGATTTCAGGATTGGGCCGAATTCTCCCCAGGTAGTCAGACTCGTAGTGTCAGGCAAAGAACTGGCACCGCCAGCAGCCGACGGAGAAGAATCGTCGATCTCCCGTCCATTCCGATAAGCGATCTCCTGCCGGGATTCGCGTACCCAGTGAATAGCAACCTTTGCCTTCAAGGCTTTGTGCTGCGTAGATAGAGGAGCGTTTGCAAAGTGGGTAGTTTCGCGAGTTGCGAGAAAATCTGGAAGGCCGTGAAGTGTGAAGTCTACAAAATGCGCGGCCCCGACGAGCATTGCTTTTTGAGCATTCAAGTCGGGTTCAGGAGACTGCGGCAATTCGGAAAGCGGCGGCGATTTGAAGATCGAGGTTGCGGCGAGAAGTTCAAGCTGCTCAGTGGTTTTCGGACCGACCTTATGATTGGCCAAAATGAGAGACAGGGTATTCGAAGTCAGTTGCTGCGTAAGGACGGCGGAACCCAGGCGGCCAGCAAGGTCAATGTCGGACATTTTTGTGGCGTGCTTGGAGTTTAAGAACTCCTGCAGTTGCAGCACCGTAGCCGCCGTTTGTGCGGTGAATAGCGGCGCGATTGCGAGGCAAGAAATCAGGCTCGCGAAACATCGAAATGAAGCTCGGGTTTTCAACACCAATGCGAGGATGTTCTCGATTTGGACGGCAAGCGAGAAGGTTCGTGTAGTGAGCACCGAGAAATCCGGACCCAGAGCGGCAGAGGAAGTTGGTCACATGGCGATAGTCCCAGATAACTTTTAGGCTGATTTCTGCGTCTTTACTTTTGTAACCGGTTTTTCTGCACTCTCTGGCGAAAAGTTTAATGGGGAGGGGCAACCCCGGTTTCATAGAAAGAACGCGGTCCTAATTCATAGCCGAATAGTAGAAAACAGACGACTTCGTAGCATTGAAAGTCCGAATTGCAAGCCCCTGAAGCACCTTGTTGCCCGTAAGAAAACTTGAGATATCCGGCCCGATGAGCGTGGGAGCGCCCGTTAACGCATTCGTGTCTTGACGATGCAAGCTCCAAGAATTCTCAAGGGTTCGAACTCCGCTACGGTAGATGTGGAAAACTCCCTACCAAGTGAGGATGGCGAAGCTATGCGCAAAACCGGCAGCGATCGCGAGTTGGCCGGGGAAAGACGGTGGTTCGCAATCTACACGACATGCCGCCACGAGAAGAAAGTTGCGTACCACCTGGCGATGAGAGAGATCGAACACTTTCTGCCTATCTATCGAGCGCAGCATAAGTGGAAGGACGGATCGCGGGTCGTAGTTGATCTTCCGTTGTTTCCCGGGTACGTTTTTGTACGAATCGATGCGAGGAAGCGCGTAGACGTATTGGAAGTGCCGGGCGTCGTTTCGATGATCGGTACCGGATCGCGACCTGTGGCTTTACCCGATCTGGAAGTGGAGACTTTACGGTTGGGTTTGGATCCAATGAAGGTAGAGCCGCATCCATTACTTACAGTGGGACAGCAAGTTCGAATCAAGAGCGGCACACTGGCGGGATTGGAAGGAATCGTAATTCGCAAGAAGAGCGGCTTCAGAGTAGTACTTACGCTGAGCCTGCTAATGCAGAGCATCGCAATTGAAGTTAACGGGGATGATGTGGAACTGATGGACGCTCCATCGTCGTCAACAGAAACTACATACCAAGAAAAATACAAACAAAATGCTAACAATACTGCGGTAGAAAATTCTTTACAGATTTAAATGCCTTGATCCCTTCACCCAAACTTCTCTGACGTTTTAATCCGCCGCTCATCTGCAGGTGTCGGCATAGGCATCAGAGGAAACCTATAGAGCACGGCCATGCGCGAGCCGCAGCGAATCCACTATTGGAATTCGTGAGGGCATGGAAACACAAAAAGCGAGGGTATCGCGAATGCAAGGAAGAAGTACTGCCATAAATATATTGGAAGCCGAGGGGGCGGGAGTTGGAACGATGTCCCCTATCGGCCTAATGCATGAAGCTCTCCTGGCGACAGCCTGGAGACGCCCCACACCTCACCTTTCCTCCGCCGTTCAACGAGCGCTCTCGTGGCGTTACGCGGTCGTAAAGCGCACGCTGGACATTCTGCTTTCGAGCATTCTGATCGTGTTGTTGTTTCCAGTCATGCTGGCTACCGCGATCGCGGTAGCGGTGACTTCGCCGGGTCCAATCTTCTTTTATCAAGACAGGCTCGGCAGGTTTGGCGCTTCATTCCGCATCATCAAGTTTCGTTCGATGTTTACGCGGAAGCACAAGGATAACGTGCTCGAAATCAATGGGCAGCATCATCGACGGACTGAAGCGGACCGCAGAAATGAAGCTGCATATCCGTTGAACAAGGACACGCCTGATCCACGGATCACGCCGGTAGGTCGAATTATTCGCAAGCTGAGCCTCGACGAGTTACCGCAGTTGTTTAACGTTCTCAAGGGTGACATGTCGCTGGTGGGACCGCGCCCCATTGTGCAGGCCGAGGTTGCGCTATACGGTCAGAATTTCGCTTACTACGATCTGTTTCGGCCGGGCATTACAGGTCTGTGGCAGGTCTCAGGACGCAGCGACGTCGGATTTGACAGACGTGTGATGTTCGATCGGGAGTATGCGAGCGACTGGAGTTGCACACTCGACTTGAAGATTTTGACGAGGACTATCCCCGCGGTTCTTACGATGCGCGGAGCTTACTAACTCATATCGATATTCTTCGATGCAGGCCCACATGGGGCCCGGTTTACTTCCGGGTCCCGCAACATTTATTGACGTGCCCCGCAGACTGGCGTCGGGTGCAAACAGAGAACCATGAATCTAGTCGGGCCGCACTTCTTCGCACGTGTTGATCAGGGATGTGCGGCACACGAATTTAAGACGGAAGACAACAAACATGAGAACGAGCATAAGTAAGTTCTTGCGCGTATTGATCGTTTTTTCAGTTGCCCTATTCTTAGCTACGTCGAGAGCACAGACGCCATCCTCGCCTCAGAGCCAAATCGGCGGCTCTCAGCAGCAAGACTCAGCAACCTCGAATTGCGAGAACGGGGACATATCTGCGTGCGAGTCATTAAGCCCTTCGACATCGACCAGCGGAACGGGAGTGGGGGGATCAGGTAGCTCAGCAGGTTCTTTCCCGAGCCTGAATCCCGGCTCTGCAAATACGCCGATGTCTGTTTACCGCGATGACGCTGACGGGATTGATCGTACAGCGGGATTGCGCCAGCAGCGCAGCAGTCAACCAAACAAACCTCAGACACTTACTGAATTCCAAGTGCTGGTCGCTGGCTCAATCGGAAGAATTGTGCCGGTGTACGGCGCGGAGCTGTTTGCTAATGTGCCCGACACATTTGCGCCGGTGCAGCGGCTGCCCGTAATGCCGGACTATGTGGTTGGTCCGGGAGACGAGTTGTTAATTCGGACCTGGGGGCAGGTAACGCAAAATCTGCATCTGACGGTGGATCGATCCGGTTCAGTCTACATACCGCAGGTGGGCGAATTTCGCGTGGCGGGAATGCAGTTCAAGCAACTGCAGGATTTTTTTAAATCGCGCTTCGATCGCGTATATCGCAACTATGATCTGAACGTAAATCTGGGACAGCTGCGTTCGATCCAAGTCTTCATTACGGGCGAGGCTCGACGTCCGGGCAGCTACACCGTGAGTTCCCTTAGCTCGCTGGTGAACGCGGTATTCGCTTGCGGAGGCCCGGGGCAAAATGGATCACTCCGCCACATTCTGCTGAAGCGCAATGGTGCTACCATCGCAGACTTCGATCTGTACGACCTGCTGCTGAAAGGCGATAAGTCAAAAGACACAAATCTGGAAACTGGCGACGTAATTTACTTCCCAGCGATTGGTCCCCAGGTGGCGGTGGTGGGAAGCGTCCATGTGCCTGCCATTTATGAACTGCGTGGTCGCGAGAGTGTAGCCGAAGCGCTATCGCTCGCGGGCGGAGTGTCGGCTGCGGCATCTACGTCGTCTCTGGAGATTGAGCGAACCGATACGCAGACCGATGGCAGAAGTACGAGGGTGGCCATCGATGTGACGATGAATCGTACCGCACTGGCCGCTCCGCTAAAGAACGCAGACATCGTACGGGTGCGCGCTGAAGCAGCGAGGTTTGATAAAACGGTAACCCTGCGCGGAAACGTGGCGACACCGGGGCGATTCGCGTGGCACGAAGGGATGCACGTTCGCGACCTGATTCCGAATAAGGAATCGCTGCTGACGACAGACTACTGGCTCAGGCGGGAGCAGCTTGGGCTCCCGGTTGCGGATTTTCAGCCTATGCTGCCGCCCGTGAAGATGGAGACCCCACCGAATCAGCCGGGACAGACGAACAACAGGCCGGTAATACCCCAGGATGCACAGACTGTGAGCAGTGGGTTGTTTCCGCAGCTGACGGCGGGTGTACCCAATGACACAAACGCGCCGAGCGGGAGCACGGCCCAATATCAATCTCTTGCAGCTTCAAACGAACTGGATAACGGATCTAAGGGAGAGCAGGCAGGGAAGGTTGCGCAGGTCACGGGCGCCGAGCGCGAAATGCTCGGCTCGGGGCCACACCTCGTAACGACCCCACACTTCCCGATAGAGACACAGGTTGTCAGGATGTCGCCAGACATCGACTGGAGCTATGCGGTGGTGGAGCGTGTGGACCAGAAGACGCTGACTACGCGGCTGCTTCCTTTCGACCTCGGAGCCGCGGTGCTGAACGGCGATGAAGGCGCAAATATTGCTCTTGAGCCGGGAGATGTAATCACGATTTTTTCTGACGCGGACATTCGTGTTCCGCGCGCGCAGCAAACGAAATACGTACGATTGGAAGGGGAGTTCGCGCACTCCGGAGTGTACAGTGTGCTGCCGGGCGAGACGCTTCGGCAACTTGTTATTCGTGCAGGGGGCTTGACTGATCAGGCGTATCTCTACGGGTCACAGTTCAGTCGCGAGAGTACAAGACGCGAACAGCAGCAGCGGCTGGATGAATATGTTTCAGCGCTCTCCTACCAGATTGAAATTGGGGCATCGAACAAGGCGTCCTCGGTGGTTAGTGCGCAAGAGGCCGCGACCGTGGGCGCTTCGGTTTCCAGCCAGCGCGAACTCGTGAATCGACTCCGGGAGATTAAAGCTACCGGCCGTATCGTGCTTCACATTGAGCCGTTCAAATCAGACATAGCTTCTCTTCCCGATCTTCCTTTGGAGGATGGGGATCGTTTCGTGGTGCCACCGGTTCCTTCGACGGTAGGAATTGTGGGGGCCGTGTATGACTCAAATTCCTTTGTGTATCTCGCTCATAAGCACGCGGGTGATTATCTGCGTACGGCGGGAGGGCCCAATCGAAATGCGGATAGAAGACAGATATTCATCATCCGCGCGGACGGCTCTGTGGTGAGCCGCCAGTATCTTGACCACACGTTGTGGAGCAACGACAAATTCAATCAACAAGCTATCTATCCGGGCGACACGATTATCGTTCCGGAACAGCTGAACAAGACGACACTGTTGCGCGGTTTGACCGACTGGTCAGCCGTGTTCTCGCAGTTTGCCCTTGGAGCGGCAGCAATCAACCTCCTTCGCTAGATGAAACCTGAAAGCATCCAGCGAATTTGCCGAGCGGCCGTCAAACATTCCAGTGTTGCGATAGCACCAATCGGAGTACATGAGCCATGGTGAAAATACGGAGCGAGGGAACGATAAAGGAAATGCCGGAAGATTTTGATTTCCCGCCGATTCCTCCAATGGAGCAGGAAGATCTGACGTTTCTGGATGTTCTGCTCATCATTACGCAGAGGAAGAAACTGGTTGGGCTGGTGACGGCCGTTTGCACACTGCTGGCGCTGATCCTTGCCTTTGCGCTACCGCAGGAATATACGGCGACCGTGATCATACTTCCGCCGCAAGGAAATTCGTCGGTGAGTTCTATGCTCGCGAGTCAGTTGTCTGGCATGAACAGCGCAATGGGCGGCGTGGCTGGCAGCATGCTGGGAATGAAGAATATTAACGACATGTACGTTTCGATGTTGAAGAGCCGTTCCGTTGAGGACGCAGTGATTCAACGTTACGAACTGCAGGCAGAATATAAGAAAAAATATCTGGCCGATACGCGGAAGGCTCTTGAGAAGCACGCACAAATCGATGGATCGACCAAAGACGGATTGATCCGCCTGAACTTCGACGACCGCAATCCCACCCGAGCTGCGGAAATTGCGAATGGATACGTGGATCAGTTCAGGACGCTGTCGCAGCATCTCGCGATCACAGAGGCGTCACAGCGGCGAGTAGTTTTCGAGAGTCAACTCGAGAAAACCAAGACCGATCTGGAGAATGCTGACGAGGCCTTGAAGCGGACGCAGCTTTCAACCGGCATGGTGCAGGTGGACGGACAAGCTCGTGCGATGATCGACTCTGCCGCGCGCCTGCGAGCGCAGATTGTGGCAAAAGAAGTGCAGATTCAGGCTATGCGCTCGTATGCTGGCGATGAGAATCCGGCATTGACTGAGGCGCAGACGGAACTCGATGGGTTGCGTGCACAGTTCAACAAAATGGTGGGCGCGAAGGGCGGTTCGGCGGACGACGTCTTTCTGCCCAAAGGCCAAGTTCCCGAGGCAGGACTGGAGTATGTGCGCAGGCTTCGCGACGTGAAGTATTACGAAGCGATTTTCGATATTTTGGCGAAGCAGCTTGAACTCGCGAAGCTGGATGAGGCGAGAGAAGGTGCATTCATTCAGATAGTCGATCCCGCAGTGCCACCTGAGCAGAAATCATTTCCGAAGCGTGGCATGTTTATCATTGCCGGCTTGGCTGGTGGTTTCACTTTCGGAATTATGCTCGCTTTGTTTCAAGGTGGCCTGGCGCGGATGCAGCATAATCCGGCAACCAAAGATAAGCTGGATCTGTTAAGGCGCTCGCTGTGGAAGGGGCGAACAGCCACCAAGCCCAAGCCAGTGCCTGACGAAGTAAGTGGCGGCGAACGCGCAACGCCACGCACAGCGTGAGACAATCGTCGAGTACTCGCGGCTTATATAAATATTTTCTATTCATTCTGATTAACCCCATCCGCACCTTACGCCAGGACGCATGCTGACCGAGACAACGACATCCCCACGGCCGTCAGGAAGTCTCTGGCTAGCGGTTCGCGATTTTCTGCGCTACAAGCTTCCCCATTCCATAGGTCTCGATCGTGCCATTGCATTCACCGTGCTAGGCAGGGTGGTACAAGGGCTGGGAAGCGTGGGAAGCGTCCTGCTGATTGTGCATTTTCTATCGGCAGCCGAGCAGGGCTACTACTATGCGCTGTGGAGCCTCGTGGCACTGCAGGCGGTGTTTGAACTCGGTTTCTCGTTTGTGATTCTGCAGGTTGCGGCTCATGAACGAGCTCATCTGGAGTTTCATCCGGACGGGACCATCACGGGAAGCGAGACTGCGCACTTCAGACTGGCGTCGCTGCTGCAGCGCGCGGTGCGATGGTACTCGATTGCTGCGGTGGCAATGGGAATTGTGCTGATGATTGGGGGGGCGCGGTTCTTTTCGCTGCATCAGCAGCCGCAAGCGCCCAATATCTGGATCGTTCCGCTGCGGGTTACTGTTCTTGCGTGCGCGGTTACATTTTCAATTGGGCCGGTGCTTTCGTTTCTCGAAGGATGCGGGCAAGTGGCGCAGGTGGCGCGGATGCGCTTCTTTCAGTCGACGGTGAGCGTAGCGCTCTCGTGGACGGCAATGCTTACTCATCACGGTCTTTTCTCTCCGGCCATGGTGCTGCTTGGACAGGGATTTGTGGCAAGCCTTCTGCTGGTGTCACGGCGAAAGCTGTTGCTCCCGTTGCTGCGCATGCATGTGGCGAAGATGGGAATCAGCTGGCGTCGCGAAGTATGGCCTTTTCAGTGGAAGATCGCCATAAGCTGGCTCTGCGATTACTTCATCTTCCAATTGTTTACGCCGGTGCTGTTTGCGTTTCGCGGTCCAGAAGAAGCTGGGAAAATGGGCCTTTCGATGAGCGTGGTGATGCAGCTAAGCGCCATGATGCTGGCATGGATGACGACAAAGGCAGCGCCATTCGGGAGCCTGATTGCAAAGAAAGATACGCCGGAGCTGGACCGCATGTTCTTCCGCTCGCTGCGGCAATCAATCTCATTGTTTGTAGGAGCGGCCGCGCTGGTGTTGATGGGCGTGCTGGCAGCTCCATACGTCCTCCCTAAAATCAGCAGACGCATCGAAGACTGGCCCATTTTTCTGCTACTGCTACTAACAGCGCTAAGCAGTCACGTAGTGCAGAGCGAGGCGATCTATCTGCGGGCGCAC
The DNA here is from genome assembly GCF_039994875.1 of Telmatobacter sp. DSM 110680. GTDB lineage: Bacteria > Acidobacteriota > Terriglobia > Terriglobales > Acidobacteriaceae > Telmatobacter. The sequence goes on from NZ_CP121196.1 coordinate 1,097,060, forward strand.
AAATGCGAGCCGTTTCTGGTGCAATCGGTGGTCATCGCTCTGTGCACCGCGGCGAGCGTGGTGGTGTTTGCAAAGACTTCGGGAGCGTGGGGCGTTTCCCTTGCTTACTTTGCAGTGCTGGGTGTGGCTGGCGTGATTTCAGCTACAGCAATTTTTAGAAACAAACGAAGCCAGTGGGCACAAGCGGAGATTTGATAGATGCATCTGAACGGCAGTGACGATTCGATCCGGCGCATCTCGGTGGCCATGTGCACTTACAATGGCGGCCGCTATCTTCAAGAGCAACTGGAGAGCATCGCGTTACAATCGCGACTCCCAATGGAGTTGGTGGTCTGCGACGATCAATCGACGGATGACACGATTTCGATTCTCAAGCGGTTTCAAGCAGAGGCGCCGTTCGCGGTCAAAGTGATCCGAAACAGCCAGCGGCTGGGATCCACGCAAAACTTTGACCAGGCGATTGGACTTACCCGTGGAGATCTGGTTGCGTTGTGCGATCAGGACGATCGATGGGGATCGGCGAAGTTGGAACGGCTGTCTGAGGCGCTGCGCGAGGATCCTTTTCTCGGCGGCGTATTTTCCGATGCAAACCTCATAGACGGAGACGGAAGGAAGACCGGGCAGCAGTTGTTTGCAAAACATAAGTTCACCTCCGCGAAGCAACGGAACTTTGTAAGCTGTCCGACTGCCACACTCTTGAAACACGATGTAGTGACGGGGGCGACGTTGATGTTCCGTGCCTCGATCTGCCGTTATAGCTCGCCCATTCCAGTATCTTGGGTGCACGACGGCTGGCTGGCATGGATGATTGCGCTGCACGCGCGTTTGGGTTTGATTCCAGAGCCGCTGATTGACTACAGAATTCATGCCGGCCAGCAACTTGGTGTGGCTGAGAGCAAGGCCGCCAACGGGCGGGGCGAAACACGGAGGCAGTTTTACAAGCGGGTTGCGCGCCAGTTCGAAGACCTGCTGCAGCGTGTCCTGAGCGAAGGCTGGAATCAGAACGATGCTCTGGTTGGGAAGATCCGCGAGAAGATTGAATTCTTGAGCAGGCAATCGAGTCTTTCGCCGAGTCTTGGGGTGCGCACCCTTCAGATGATCGGACAATTGCCGCGTTATGTACACTACGCGCGAGGGCTCGGATCCCTCCGTGCAGATTTTCTGCTGGGCCGGGAGATGCTATGAACGATCCGCTCCACGGTACGAGCCTTAGAGGCAGTCCATCTGGCCACATGCAGATGGCGCCCGCGGCAACGTGGCCGGCTGTAACAGAAAACGTGGAAAATCACGTGCTCTCTCACGGCGAGTTGAAGGGGCGTCAGGACCTTCCGCTGTACTGCAATCCGCTGGTGATCTTCGTCTTGAACTGGATGCTGATGTTGGTGTCGCTCAGTTTTCAGATCACCTACGTGACTTACCCAAACATGGGAATGCCGTTGTTACTGGCGGGATTGTCATTGGGATCCTTCCTCTTTGGGTATCTGGTGTCGCGCACCTTGCTGCATCGCTGGCCTACGCGTACCCAGTCTTTGCATTACACGCTGGATGTAACGCGGCTATGGCAGGCTAGCCTGCTCTGCTGCGGCGCAGCCGTTTTGATTATTGTCTTTAACTGGGTGCTATCGGGACCGCCGCCGGCCATTGGCGATCCTTCAACTTATCTTACATACGGACGATTCAAGCAGGTTCTGTTTCCACTGCTAGTGGTCATAACGGTGAATTCGCTTCTGGATTCAACACGATGGCGCAAGGTGCTCTTCGCAATGTTCGGCATAGCGGGGATGGCGCTGTATATCACGCGCGGTTTGCTCATGGTGTCCCTCCTGCAGATGCTATTCGTCTTCTCATTGAAGACGCGGATGAGTAAAAAGAAGATCTACACGATCGCTGTTTGCTGCTTGGCTCTGGCGGTAGTGGCGATCACTTTGATCGGAAACGCGCGAACGGCGCAGGGCGTCTTTCTCGAGTATTTGCAGATACGTCACAAATATTCTGACTGGCCGATGGCCTATCTCTGGCTAACGTCGTACATATCCATTCCCTTTTCGAATCTATGCTGGCTTTTCGCGAAGGGCAATTTTCATGGTCCGACTCTGTCGTTTCTTTATCCGCTGCTGCCCTCGTTTCTCACTCCGCCCGACCCTCATGCGTCGATTCATGATGATTTGACCATCATCGACGGGGCCAGTACCTACCTGGCTGGTTACGTGCTCGATTTTTCGTACCTCGGTGTGTATCTCGCCAATATGGTGCTGGGAATCGGCTGTGGATGGCTGATGGAGCGTGCGCTGCCTAAGAGCATTCTGGTAGCGGGACTCTTTCTCACCTGCCTCACTTTCATTTTCTTCAGCGACATGTTCTCGCCGCTTTCTACGGTGCTGCAGTTTGCGATCCAGGCAGCGGTTCAGCGGAAGTGTTTTCAGTGGGGCGGTGAACCGGCGGAAAGCAGGGTGCCGGGATGAACGGTGTAAGGCCGGTGTTTCTTGAATTCGAGGGACGGCTGACGGTTACCGTTGTGATCGTCCTCTACCGCATTGAGCCTGCGCAATCGCCTGCGTTCCAGAGTGTGATGGCTGCGCGAGAGAGATTGAGCGCCGATGCTGGAGAAGTGCGCGTACTGCTTTGGGACAACAGCCCGGGCCCGGGCCAGGCAGGTCAGCTCGCGGAGGGCGTTGATTACTTTCACGATGAGGGTAATTCGGGCCTGGCCACAGCCTATAACCGCGCTTTGGATCTGGCCTCGCAGAATCAATCGGAGTGGCTGTTGACTTTGGATCAGGATACAGCGGTTCCGAACGACTTTTTTGTGCGAATGGCCGCGGCCGCACGGGAGAGCTCTCGTTATGCGGGGATCGGGGCGATTGTGCCGCAGATTGCAGCGGCCGGCAAGCAGCTTTCGCCAAACTATTTCCAGTTCGGCGCACTTCCGCGGTGGTATCAGACGGGCTTCGTTGGCGTGCCGCAGGAACCCGTGTTTGCCTTCAACTCCGGAGCGATGCTGAAAGTGGATGCGCTGCGCCAAGTCGGCGGTTATGATCCACGATTTTGGCTTGACGACAGCGACGCTCTGATCTTCAGCAAGCTTCACGAACACGGCAAGCGCGTTTACATCGCGGGCGACATCCAGGTCGAACACGAATTCTCAATGAAGGATATGCAGAAGCGGATGAGCGCAGCGCGCTACAGGAATGCATTGTTCGCGGAAACGGCGTTCTGGGACTTGCGCATGAACCGCGCGGCGGGCTGGGAGAGAACACTGCGACTAGCACTGCGCATGGTCAAACAGTGGCGGCGGAAAGACCCACTGGAACTGCGGCGTATCACTTGGGAGGCGTTGAAGCGGCGGCTCTTCACATCCCGGCGGAAGCGAATCGCGGAGTGGATAACGGCAACCGAGGATCGAATCGCCGGGTCACCTGCGTTGAAGCAGACCGCGGGTGAGCCGAAGCTTTCAGCGTGCATGGCTGCGTATAACGGCGGGAAGTTTGTGGATGCGCAACTGCGATCGATTTTGTCACAGTTGAAGCCGAAAGACGAGGTCGTGATCATCGACGATGGATCGAGGGACGACACGCTAGAGCGGATTGAGCGGATCGGCGATTCGCGGGTGCGACTGCGCAGACATGAGAAGAATGCCGGTGTGGTCGGTACATTTGAAGACGCGCTGCGCTCGGCGACGGGTGACATTCTGTTTCTGTGTGACGACGACGATGTGTGGGCGCCCTCGAAGGTGAGGCGTTTCCTGGATGTATTCGAGAGCCGGCCGGAAGTGGAGATTGTGCAGAGCCGGGTGCGCATCATTGACGAGAACGATCTGCCGATGCCGGATTCGCGCATCAATAGAGATGGTCGCTTTCTACCTGGATTCTGGCGCAATCTCTACAAAAATCATTACCAGGGATCGGCGATGGCGATTCGGGCTTCGCTGCTCGGGCGAGTGCTCCCTTTTCCAACTCGCAAAGGCTTTCTACACGATGCCTGGATTGGCACTCGGAATGATCTGTTGGGCGGAAGGGCGGCTTTCATTGATGAGGATCTGCTCTTCTATCGCAGGCACATCAATAATGCGAGTAGGACAAAATCTCTGCCGCGGCAGATACTGACTCGGTTCGATCTACTGCTGGCGCATTTGGTCTATGCCTTTCGTTCCTCGGCGAGGCCGCTTGAGGACATGCTAAGCCGTCAACCGGAGCGCTGATGTCTTGTCTTGGGAATCCATCAACGCGATGAGTCCAGATTTGAAATATTGCTCTTTACGAGTGCAGCCAGGAAGTGTCTTTGTATGATGCAAGTCAATGGGCCTGCTGATCGCAGCGCGGACTCTTTAACACCCAGACAAGTTGCGGTTATTATCCCGACCTACAACGCGGCTCGTTACTGGGATGCACTGTCGGCCGGAATTCTCGCGCAGAGTTTTATACCGGGACGGGTGACCGTGATTGATTCATCGTCTTCGGATGGGACGGCGAATCTTGCGCGCAGGGATGGGTTCACCGTTGTCGAAATCTCGTCCAAGGACTTCAATCATGGCGGAACCCGGCAGATGGGTGCAGATCTCGCGGACGGCGCAGACATATTGCTCTACCTTACGCAGGATGCTGCTCCGCATGGGAAAGATGCTTTTCGAAACCTGCTGCAAGTGTTTGATGACGCGGAGATCGGGGCGGCCTATGGGCGTCAGCTTCCGCGAGAAGATGCCAATCCGATCGAGGCCCATGCGCGTCACTTCAGCTATCCGGCTGCCTCCGGCGTGCGTTCTTGGGAAAGCAGACAAGTGAACGGCTTCAAATCAATCTTCTTCTCGAATGCATTTGGAGCCTACCGGCGTAGCGCGTTGATGAGCGTGGGAGGATTTTCTCCCGATGTAATTTTCGGTGAAGACACGCTGGTGGTTGCACGCATGCATCGTGCAGGATGGAAGACGGCATACGTGGCGGATGCCATGGTGCGCCATTCGCACGGTTATACCATTGCCGAAGAGTTCAGGCGTTACTTCGATGTTGGAGTTCTGCATGCGCGGGAGAATTGGCTCATCGATCAGTTTGGAAGCGCTTCGGGCGAGGGTCGGCGGTTTGTTGTTTCGGAGATGAAGCACCTCATTACGAAACATCCTCACCTTGTGCCCTCGGCGATGGCACGCACGTTTGCAAAATACCTGGGATACAAAATTGGCCGGCGAGAGAAAGTCATTGCCTCCGGTCTGAAGTATCATCTTGGCTTGAATCGACAGTACTGGAGCCGCTAACGGTTCTACATCGACGATTGAAATCGCAAGTATGCGAAGGGGCTTCCTCTTTTGGAGAAGCCCCTTCTCTTTGTCTCGCGCAATGATATCCAAGAGCTGGGCGGGCCGGGGTCAGGACTCCGTGTAGGGAAGTGTGAAAAAGAATGATGCGCCCTGATCTACGTTGCCGCGCGCCCAGATCTTTCCGCCGTGGCGAGTAATGATTCGGTAGGCGGTCGCGAGGCCCACGCCCGTACCGGTAAATTCACTTTGCGAATGCAGGCGCTGGAAGGGCCGGAAGAGGCGATCGGCATAGCGGGGATTGAATCCTGCGCCGTTGTCGCGGACGAAATATACGGTCCCGTCTGGTTCTTCGGTGTAGCCAAATTCAATCTCGGCCGCTCCTACCTTCGAGGTATATTTCCATGCGTTACCGAGCAGGTTTTCGAGCACGACCTGCATAAGGCTTTCGTCAGCGATGACGCGGGCGCCTTTCGCGATTTGAAATTGCACCTCCCGGCCATCACCTTCTTCCCGCAAACGCGTGGCAATGGTCTGAACGGTATGGCTGAGGTCGATCGGGGTGCGATGGAGTGGGTGGCTCGACGCACGCGACAGGTTGAGCAGGTCATCGATGAGGACGGACATGCGCTTGCTGCCTTCGAGCAAACGATCAACCAGCATGCGTCCTTCAGCGTTGAGTCTCTCTGAAGCGGAATGCTGCAATAGAAAGCCGATGTTGTTGATGTGCTGCAACGGGCCGCGAAGGTCGTGGGCGACGGAATATGAAAAGGCTTCAAGCTCCTTATTGGTGGAGGAAAGCTCGGCGGTGCGCTCTTCAACTCGCCGTTCGAGATCGCTGCGTGTTAATTCGAGTGCACGATCGCGTGCCTGGATCTGCTCCAGCATCTCGTTGAACGACTGCACGAGGAAGGAAAGTTCGTCGCTGCTCGGCGGAATCTTAGCGCGAACCGAGTAGTCCTTTTCGCGAGTGACCACCTGCGCGGTCCGGGCGAGTCCGGTAAGAGGATCGGTAACGAGGTGGCGGACGGTGGAAGTGGCGAGAAGCGCGACGGCGAAGCAGATAAGCAGCATGACGGCCGAGATGAGGCCAAAACGCTCAACCCGTCGGGCAACATTTCCAGTCTCAGCGAGCAAGTAGACGGTGCCGACCCAACCGCCCTGAAAGTCGATGCGAGTTCCCACTAGAATATCGCGCCCCCTCGACCAGTACTGGCGGGTTTCGCCGAGCGCGAGATGATAGTCCAGCGTGAACGGAGCTGCGGCATCTCGTTGGTAGCGGGCAAACTCGGTTCCATCGGTGCGGAGGATGACGGCAGCCCGGACCTGGGGCGAGTTGCGCAGTGCAGATAGCGTGTTTTCAGCAGCCTGTTTGTCGTCGAAGAGCAACGCTGTGACGCTGTTCGCGCCCACAATATTCGCTTCAGTAGCGGTGGCAGTGATGAGTTCCCGGCGGAGATTGTAAAGGTCGTAAACCAGAAACGAGATGTAGGCCAGCAGCAGCGCGGTTCCGCTGACCATCAGGGTCATGCGCATGAACTTGTCGGAGATAGACTGACTGCTCCAGAGTTTCATGGCTGCTCTCCCGAAGGCTTGCCCGTAACGGACAACGCGACGCGCAGCAATTCCGAACTGAGAACCAGATGCGCATGGTTTACGGCGTTCAGGTTTACTGTGAAGCGAACGTGTTTATCGATCACGAGAAATTGGATCATGCCGCCGCGGTCAAGGAAATCGTCAGCATCGCTGACGGTGAGGGCGTCGGTGGACGGCAAAAGCACCATGTCCTCATGAAGACGATCATTCTCGCTCGAACTAAAGTAAACGATCGCGCAGCCTTTAGCCTGCGTGACGTCTGGAAGCCTGCGGACGTGCACCGGACGGTTGTCAATGAATTGATTTGTGGCCAGTTCGTCGATGGTCTGGCCCATAGAGTCCCGGCCGAGAAGGCAGATGTCGAACGATGAATGGAGATACCGACCATTGGATTGACGGATGAATTTGCCGAAGTTCAGCAGGTAGGCAGCCTTGACGTCGTACTCCGAAGGCTTGGCTGATTGTGCGATCGCTGCGGGGACTGCAAGACTGAAAAGAATGAGAGTGATGGCGAGCGGAGAATTGCTGCGATTGCCTTGAAGGCATCTCAGTCGCGGTCTCTCAGTTGGAAAGCTCCACTTCATATTCTTGGTGTCGATCAGCACTCAATGGGTCCAGACGAGCTTTGCGTAGATGCCCCGTTTAATAAGCACGGTCGGCGATGGATCGATTCCGAATTCCGGGTGATGTGGCTGAAACAAATTCTGTCCGGTCATGGAGAAGGAGATAGTCTTCGACGGATTCCATCCAATCCGTGTATCGGCGGTGGTGTAGGCCTTCACGGCTTGAGCTGAAAGCGAATCGACATAGCGAAATGACTGATCGAATTCGAAGTGCTCCGGGAGATCGATCTGGGATTGAAGGAAGGCTTGTTGGGCAGGGCTGGAGCCGCCCATTTTTTTCAGCGTTACTGTATCCGTGAATCCAGGCTCATCTTTCAGGTCAATGTCGAGATAGGAGTAGCCACCCCGAATGTGCCAGAACGAGCTTGCCTGCAGATCGGGCGCAATCTCAAAGCCGTGAGTGGTGCCGTGAATGCCGTTTACGTATTGGAAAGTGAATAGGTAAGCCGAAGGCGGAAACGGCGGACCCGGCGCGGGCGCTATCGCGGGTGAACTCTGCGCAATCAGATTCCGATACTCGTTGTAAAAAACATCTGTGCTGACATAGAAACGCGGATGGATCAAAGTTCGCAAGCCACCTTCATAGGCGACCATCCGCTCGGCCTGAAGATTGTTGTTGCCAATAACACGCGCGAAGATCAGCGGAGATGCGACTGCGAAAATGTCGACCTGGATGTCTTCGTCGACGCGATCGGGAGTGCGGACAGCTCGCGAAATTGAAGCCCATGCAGAGAACTTCTGCGTAGGCGTAACGAGCAGGCGCACGTTGGGTTGATATTCGAACCCGGTGTAATTGTTGTGCTCAAACTTGGAACCAAGGGTGAGTGAGAGCTTGTCGGGGACGAGCCGGAGTTCCTCCTGTAGGAACGCGCTGTAGATGCTGTCGGTCTTGTGCAGCGGAGTGAAAGTATCAGTGGGAATCGTTTGACTTACGGTGCTGGGGCTGAGGCGTATTCCAAGACCGTAGGTGAATTGCTGAAAGCGCGCCGTACCTAGCCGATGGAGAAAGTCAACATCAAAAGTGTCGCGGTCTTCGCCGAAGTTGGAGCCGATGCGGTGGTCGTGGGACCAGAACGCCTGAAGGTAGATGTCCGATCGATCGCTGAATTTCTGGCGCCAGAGCGCACGCAGGTTGCCTCCCGACACGTTCGTGGATTTGTAAGAGATGAAAGATGCCGGTGGCGTGTACGTGGAAAGAGTTTGAGCGTCGCCGAATTTTCCCCAGTAGGCGTCTCCCTGAATTGTGAGTTCGTTAGTCCCTGCGGCGCGGTCGGCGCGAAAGCCCGCCTGGCCGAACCGGGACCAGTCGTAAGCCGGTTGTGCATCGATGTGAAACTCGGGCGACCGGACGAAGCCGAAGGCATTCGTCCGCCATGTCCAGCTTTTGTGAGCAGCCCCGTATCGCGCATCCTCGGTGTTCTGATCGACGCTACCTCCGCCAGTAGAGAGCAGGGAGCCTTTGGTGGCCTGGGAGTTTTTCGTAATGATGTTGATGATGCCGTTGACGGCGTCAGCTCCCCAGATCGTGCCCCCTGGGCCGCGAATAACCTCGATGCGGTCTATGTCTTCGAGCATCACGTTGTCAGCGGTCCATAATACCCCGCCGAAGAGAGGCGTATAGACACTGCGACCGTCGATCAGGACGAGGACGTACCTTGAGAACTGATCACCAAAGCCGCGGATGCCAACGGCCCAGTTACGCGATCCATTCACACGGGCCACGTTTACCCCTGGGACCAGTCGAAGGACGTCCGGGATGCTGGTAGCGCCGGAGCGTCGAATATCTTCGCTGGTTAGGACGTAAATTGCAGCCGGCGTGTCCCAGACCTGGGTAGGCTCTTTGGATTGGGTGGTGACCTCAATGTTGCCAAGCTGCTCTAAAGTAAGGGACTTAAGGTTGTGACCGTCCCGTTTATGGCGCGGCGGGGCGGCCCACAGCAGGCTCGAGACGAACACGAGAAAAACGGCTGCTGGACGTACAGAGAGCATGTCGCCTTGAGTTGTTCTGATTAACAGCAGTATGGGACGTTGATAAGAAGCAGGCCTAATGCGTTTGGTTGCCTTACCGAATGGGTGAAATCGACAGATTCTTAGAGAGTTGCACGTATCTGCGCTGTCTCCGTCGCTAGACGAGTGCCTTTAGGCTCCAAGACTCTATAAAATCAGGAAAATGAGTTTTCCGATTAAAACCTGCGTGGCCTGTGGGGAAGAATTTGAGTTAAGGCCAGATAAGCCCGGCTTCGCAAATCGCTGCCCGGAGTGCAGTGCGCCCGAGGCGGACGAGGGGACCGACAAGCGATCCCTGACCGCGGAGGAGCGCAAGGCAGAGAGCGAAGTGAACGCGGAGAGGCGAAAGGTGATCCGAGATCTGCTTTACCGGAAAGACCGGTAAATTTTCGCAAACTGGTGAATGCGGACATTCGAGGTGAACCCTCAGCTCGAGTGAAAAGATCTATGATCCAGGGCACGGTGAAGTGAGCCCGCAATTCCTACACTCGCAGAGAAGCATCGTCCGGTTGAGCGATGCAATGGGTCATCGCAGGCGTTCTTAGACGGTTGCTCTGTACCAGACATTGAGAAAAAACGAATTCTCGGGATGTAACGAAACCGTCCTTCTTGGACTTTGTTCTGATGGGAGATGAGTCAATTGATGGAAGTAACGGTGAAACAGATCGATGGGCTGAAATTCAGTGTGGAGGCGAGAGCTCACAAAGTGATCTGCGACCAGCCGCTTGAAAATGGTGGCGAGGACGCGGGCATGACTCCACCGGAATTCATGCTGGGATCGCTGGGCACATGCGCCGAGTTCTACGCAGTGCAATATCTACGTGCGCGCAGGATCGATGATGCAGGGGTGGAAGTAACGGTGACGGCTGAAAAGCTGATGAAGCCGGCGCGACTGGGGAATTTTCGCATTCAAGTGCGGTGTCCGGCTCAGTTAAGTGCAGAGCAGACGGAAGGATTGCAACGGTCGGTGCACCACTGCCTGATTCACAACACGCTGCTGTCGGTGCCGGATGTTGCGATTGAGTTGACGGTAGGTGAACCGGTGCTCAGGTAGCCAGCGCGGAAGCGCTCGCGCAGGCTGCAGTGTTCTAATACCGCCATGGCGCAACTTGAAAACGCGCGGTTAATGGTGTTGAGAGCGGTGGCGCGGCAGTTGAGTTTTCGCAAGGCGGCTGAGGAGCTTTATCTCACACAGCCGGCCGTGAGCCTCCAGATCAAGGCGCTTGAAGAAGACCTTGGCGTGCAACTCTTCGACCGCACGGGCTCACGTGTGGCGCTTACCGCCGCCGGACGAGTCATGCTGAATCACGCGGAGCAAGTGCATGCAATGTTGCAGCAGGCAGAGCATGAGATTGCTGCGATGAGTGGAGAACTGGCGGGGCAGTTGGGGTTGGGCGCATCCACTACGATTGCGCAATATGTGCTGCCGAGCCTGCTGGGCAAATTCCTTGGCGCACATCCTCGCGTTAAGCCGACCCTCATCAGCGGAAATACAGAACATATTGTGAACGCGGCGGTACAGCATGAAATTGCGCTGGGCTTCATCGAAGGCCCCTCACGCAGCAAGGACGTACGCGAGGAGGCTTTTCTTGTTGACGAACTCGTGATGATTGTGCCCGCGGCGCACGAGTGGGCAGAGCGGGGAAGCGTGTCTGTCCAGGAGCTGAAGTCGGTTCCCTTGCTAATGCGGGAGCGCGGTTCGGGAACTCTGCACGTGGTGGAGATGGCGCTGGAACGCCACTTTGTAAAGCCTGCATCGCTGGAGATTGCGATGGAACTGGATTCCACCGAGGCAATCAAGTCAGCGGTAGAGGCGGGGCTGGGAGCTGGCTTTGTTTCGAAGTGGGCGCTTGCCAAGGACGCACGGACCGGTACAAGCTTCCGAATCGTTGACATAGAAGGGCTGCGCATCAAGCGAGATTTTCTGATGATTTACGCTCAGGGAATTGAGCCGCAAGGCTTGGTGCAGGAGTTTCGGCGCTACCTGCTGGATCGCACGGCCGGCTTTCCCGATATGAAAAAGGTTCATAGACCTCGTGCTTGATGACCTCCCATAAGAAATCCAAATGACGGATGAGAACTTCTGCTTGGACACAAGGCTTGGTTTCCACGACCCTTGATGTGTGGCTAAGTACGTATTCTTTGCTGGACTGATTATCGCTTCGACCGGATTTCTCTCGCCGCCAGTCGCCCTGGCTGCCGGGCTTTTATTTGGCTTCACGTGCGAACACCCTTATCCGACCCGGGCGAAGAAGTTTGCAAGAGTGCTGCTGCAGCTGTCGGTGATCGGCTTGGGGTTTGGCATGAACCTGCAGCAGGTTTTGCGCGTGGGACGCAGCGGCGTGATGTATACGGCAGTGGGCATCACATTTGCGATGGTCCTGGGGTGGGGGTTGGGAAAACTGCTCGTGGTGAAGGGACGGATTTCATTTCTGATTTCGGCGGGTACGGCAATCTGCGGCGGCAGCGCGATTGCCGCAATTGCACCGGTAGCCAGTGCAACGGAGGAGGAGATCGCGGTTTCGCTGGGCACGGTGTTCGCATTGAATTCGGTAGCGCTGCTGACTTTTCCAGCGATTGGTACTGCGCTGCATATGACGCAGACACAATTTGGACTATGGTGTGCGCTCGCAATTCACGATACGAGTTCGGTGGTGGGTGCTTCGGCGAAATATGGCGCGGTCGCGCTGGCGGTTGGTACTACGGTCAAGCTCGCGCGGGCGTTATGGATTGTTCCCATGTCGCTGGGAACCTCGCTGGTGCGGAAGAGCAAAGCGAGTATTCAGTGGCCTTCGTTCATCCTGTTTTTCTGCCTTGCATCGGTAGCCAACACGTACTTGGGCATACTCCAACCGGAGTATTCGGTTTTGCGGCATCTGGGAATATTAGGACTGACGGTAACGTTGTTCTTGATAGGCACAGGAATTTCAAAGGCCACGCTGCGGGAAGTAGGCGTTCGGCCGCTAGCGCAGGGGATCGCGTTGTGGATTGTGGTTGCTGCCGGCTCGCTGGAGTTGATCCGCACGGGATGGATCCATCTGTGACGAGCGTGATCAAATAAAAATGCCCGGCGGTTGAGTCGCCGGGCATTTTCGATCAATTCGTTTATTTTTTAGCGATGATGATCGTGGTCGTCGCGATCATGGTCGTGGCCGCCCATCATATGGTCGACGGCAACCTGGTATCCGTGACGGAAACCATCACGGTAGGCCTCGCGTTGCTCTGGCGGAAGATGAGGATGGCGGTACTCTTCGCGGTTGTTCACATCAGGACGCCGGTGGTTATCGAAGTCCTTGCGGGCACCTTCAATGCCATCTTGAAATCCCTGCCGACGTAGTTGATCGAATTCATTCGGGGGTGCGTCCCAGGGACGCTCAGGAGCACGCATGCGCCAGTCGTTCGCGCCAGTGAGGTGCGACATGCCGACGTCGTATCCGCGGCGAAATCCTTCGCGATAAGCACCCCAAAATTGAGCTGGGACATCGGGACGGCGATATTCGTCTCGATTGTCGACATCGGGACGGCGGTGATTACCGAAGTCCTTTTGGGCTCCCTCGATGCCATCATGAAAGCCGCGCCGCTGCATATCGTTCCACGCATCCGGTGGTCTTTGCCAATCATCGCGATCCTGGCCAAAACCGGCCGGCTGCGGTCCTGGAGTTGACGCGTTGATGCGCGGAGCAGTAAGCAGCAAAAGTGCCGCACACCCGATCAGTCCTGTCATGCAAAGACGATTGAGATTCATAGTGCGAATTCTCCTTTTTTCGTGAATGGCGACATCGCCCTTTGACTTCAGGACGTAATCGTAATGCCCTATGCCTCGATCTGCAAATGTCCTGAGAGTAGAAATTGAGCTTCACGGCAATTATGGGTATTCAAGCAAATGCCCGGCTCAAGAGCCGGGCATTGGGTTAAGCAAGGTTCCGTCGGTTAAAAGTGGGGCGAGTCGTGGTCGTGATCCATGCCTTCACGGGTCATGTGATCCATGGCACGGTGATAGCCTTCACGGAAACCTTCGCGGAAGTCTTTGCGTGCGTCTCCTCCCTCGACGGGTGGGTGTTTGTACATCTGGTGGTCATCGGCGTCCGCGTGGCGATGCTCACTGAAATCGTGCCGTGCGGCTTCAACGCCCTCGTGATAGCCGCGCTGCTGCGCGTCGCGATATCCCTCCGGAGCCTGGTCCCAGCGATCGCGGTCCCTGTCGCGGTCTTGATCCTGAGAAACAGCTGAGGAAATAGCCGGAGCGGCCGTGGGCTGAGCCTCATGTGCGCTGGCTTTTATCGCGCCTGTTGACGCGACACAGAGGGCAAGAAGGGATGGTGCAAACCACTTTAGATTTTTCATAGGTAAATAAGATCCTCCACGTTCATGGCATAAAGATGAAATCGGGGCTTCCGGCGTTGCCCTGCAGATCAGCATGCAGCCAAAGTGGCGTCGCGATTGCGGCCGAATGCGTTGTTTCCAAACGAGTTCTGGTGGAACTCCCACCGCATAAATTTGAGTAAAATTCATTCTGCTTTCCAATTCACTGCCGACCTACCCCTTGATGGGCTGAAAAGATTAACCCGCGTTTGATCGGGCGGAACGGAATCGGGAAATAGGGTAAGCACGTTGCGCGACAGGCGCATCAAGTGTGACATGGCAAATTCGAAGATCAGCAAGCCGAAAAAACACGTGTCGACCAAGAGCGAGCTGACGACGAAAAATGCGAGCAGTAGAGATGCGAAACGTCATGGTCTTGTTAAGACAACAACGGAAAGCGCGGCTTCGCATAGAAAGCGGCCGGCTAAGGATCCTGAGGGTGGACTGACTGCGGAAGGGCGCAAGATGTTCGCGCGGAGAGAAGGCTCTCACCTGCGACCAGGGGTGAAGGGGCCGACGGATACTCCGGAGAAGATGCGGCGCAAGGGCTCATTTCTTCGCCGTCACTTTGCTAATCCCCGAGGCCCTCTGCAACGCGACGGAAAACCTACCCGGCTGGCACTCTCCGCGCACGCATGGGGCGAGCCGGTCCCGAAGACGATGGAAGATGCGCGCAGACTGGCGGCGAAAGGTAAGAAACTCCTCGAACTCTATCAGAAGACCAAGGGCCAAGCGAGAAAGCCGTGAGCCAAATCGAGGTTTGAGGTACAGGGGCAGCGCCCGAAAAAGTCAAGGTTACGGATTGGAGTCGGGTTGATGAGCAGCCAAGCTGAATCGGGTTCGGTCTGTCCTATGATGAAACGCAAGCCTCATGAATCAGGTCGAGAGAAGGGCGGGGTGGTCGCTCGCGGCGGGTATTTGCGTTGCCGTGCTGGCGATAACTGCGCACCCCTGCAGCGGGCAGTCCGACGCACACAAGAAGAAGGGGCCTCCGCCGCACGAGCCAACCTCGGCTGAACTCTTCGATTACATACATGGAGTCATGCTTGCATACAGTCCGGCGGACGAAGTGAATGACAATCTCGAGATTTCGATTGATCCTACGGCTACGGTGCTGACGATCAAACAGCCAGACGGCCACTGCGACATTTTTTTAAATGCCCTCGATTCCAACACGATCGTGTGGGACGTTTACGACGCCAGCGACTCCATGCAAACGCGGTCTCCGTTGGCGCGACTGACGGTGAATGCAATCGCAGGCAAGCGGGCCCGGACCTGCTACGACACAGACAACAATGTTGATCCGTCGACTCCCTCGACGCGGGCGCGAATCCTGTTCTCGTGGACTTTGATTCCCGACGGATCGGGATTTCAGACGAAGTTCACCAAGGCGTTAAAGAAGCTCATCAAAATAAGCGGCGGTATGACGGAGAAGGATATCTTCAAGTAGACTCTGCTGGCTTACTTGCTCTTGCGTCGTTTCAGATTCCAGGCTCAGTCACCAAGAGACTCTGTTCGTTAATTTCAAAATCGAAGCAATAGAAGCTGAACTCGAAATCTTGTTCGCAATTGAAAACCCGAAGACGTAGTCCTTCGAGTTGGTCGTTTGCCACAGAGGCGATTTCGAGATGGCAACTAATTCCGGGGTGTATTCTCTTGATACTCAATTCCACCACGCCAATGAAACTCAGCGCGAGTTTTTCGGAGCCACTCTCTTTTAGCAACTCAATTCGAACGGATTGATGCGGCTCCCCGATCTCGGAAGGGGTCTGGTCAATATGAATTGCAAGCACCCGAAGATGCCCGAGCTGCCTGCGGCGATAATTCTCAAGCCTCGATTGGATCGATGATGGCATGCAGATAGCATCTCAGAGTGCCGCTCGTAACAGGGTGGTTGACGACCTCGGCGATGAGTTTTTGTTGCAATGTGGCCGCGAATTCAATAGGTTTGTCACATCTCGCGTTCTATGAGCCTGACGCACAGTCTTCCTCCGGATCAGTGGACCAATCGTTTCCTCGATCCGACCGTTTGTCAGCCCGAGATCATTTTCGAAAAGGAGAAACATCGTGAACCTGCTTCGCTTCAGGCTGACGGCTGTCGCTGCATGCTCCATGACCCTGTTCCTCAGTTCATCCGCTCCTGGGGGAGCGCAGGAGGGCGACAAGGTTGATCTGGCTGCTTTGACTCAGATCAAGAATGAGGCCTTTCAGCACTCGCAGGTGATGGAGAACCTCTTCTATATCTCTGAGGTCTACGGCCCACGCGTCAACAACAGCCGCAACCAT
The DNA here is from genome assembly GCF_039994875.1 of Telmatobacter sp. DSM 110680. Classification (GTDB taxonomy): domain Bacteria; phylum Acidobacteriota; class Terriglobia; order Terriglobales; family Acidobacteriaceae; genus Telmatobacter. The sequence goes on from NZ_CP121196.1 coordinate 1,113,179, forward strand.
CGAGCTGCCGCGGAGTGGGCGATGAAGCGGATGAACGAGTGGGGCCTCAAGAACGTGCATCTGGAGAAGTGGGGGCCATTCGGCGACGGCTGGCAGATCAAGAAATACTATGGCGCGCTTGAATCGCCGGCATACGCCGCGCTGATCGGCTTCCCGCTCGCGTGGACTCCTGGGACGAATGGGCCGGTGACGGCTGAAGCTGTGCTGGCGCCGCTGCACTCGCAGGAGGACTTTGCCAAATACAAAGGCAAGCTGAAGGGGAAGATCGTGCTGATCTTCGATCCGCGCGAGCTCACGCTGCATACCGAGGCGGAGGCCAAGCGGCTGACGGACGCGGAAGTAGAAGAGCGCACTAAGACGACGGACCCATCGCACATGGGCTTCTTCTTCCCGATGCGGGCAGGAGCAGCACCGAGGCCGGGCGAGTACACGCCTTCGACGCTTTCGACCGCGGCGCCGAGCGGACGTGTTCTGCGTAACCAGGTCAATGCATTTTTGAAGGAAGAAGGCGTGGCCGTCGCCTTGACCCCGGGCTACAACGGCGATGGTGGCACAATCTTTGCGTCTTATGGTGGATCGCAGGATCCAAAAGATCCGGTCGGGCCGCCGATGGCAGCGATCACACCGGAGCAGTACAACCGCATCTGCCGATTGCTCGAGCACGGCATAACGCCGAAGCTTACCTTCGACATTGAAACCGAATATCAGAAGGACGACGAGATGGGCTTCAACGTGGTCGGAGAAATTCCCGGCACCAGCAAGTCCGATGAAGTCGTGATGGTGGGCGGCCACTTCGATAGCTGGCAGGGCGGCACAGGGGCGACTGACAATGGCACAGGCTCGGCCGTCGCGATGGAAGCAGTGCGCATTCTGGCCGCGATGCACAAGCCGATGGGGCGCACTGTTCGCGTGGCTTTGTGGGGGGGCGAAGAAGAGGGCCTCTACGGTTCGCTTGCTTATGTGCAACAGCACTTCGCGCCGCGCGACACGATGAAGAAGACTCCGGAATACGACAAGCTGGACGTGTACTTTAACGACGACTCTGGCTCAGGGAAATTCCGTGCGGTATCGGCGCTGGGGAATGCGGAGCTTGCCGCAATCTTCCAGTCGTGGATAACGCCGATCAAAGATTTGGGCATCGACACTGTGGTTGGGTTGACTTCAGGGCCGACGAGAGAACCGGGCGGCACGGACTCAACCAGCTTCTCGTGGATTGGCTTGGATGGTATCGGGTTCATGCAGGACCCGCTGGAGTATGGTTCGCGCACCCACCACTCGAATATGGATCTGTATGACCGCGTGCAGAAGGGTGATGTGATGCAGGGAGCGATGATCGAAGCGTGGTTTGCTTACAACGCCGCTACGCGAGCAGAGATGCTGCCGCGGATTGAAACGCCAGCGCCGACTGCGAAATGATCACCATCAATGCTGATGAAGAATTAGCTTTTGTGATGAATGGGCAATCGGCTGGATACACGACCGCCTCCCTTTGGATGGGGAGGCGGCTTGGTCAGAAGTCGCGAGTTGTTAGTCAGCAACTGCGGGTGCGGGAACGGGCTCAGCAACCTCTTGCGAAGCATCCGCCGCAACGTGAACGCTGAGATGTCCAGTGACTTCGCGGTGCAGCTTGACGGAGACTGTAAAGTCGCCAAGGCTCTTGATCGGCTCGTTCAGCTGTATCTTGCGGCGATCCACTTCATAGCCCTTGGCTGCGAGTTCGCTGGCGATATCGCCCGAGGTGACAGAGCCAAAGAGCTGGCCATTTTCGCCGGACTTGCGGGTGAAGCTCAGACTGACGGTCTCAAGCTTGGCAACCAGTTCCTGCGCCTGAACCTTTTCAGTGGCAGAGCGGCGCGCGGCAGCTTCTTTCATCTGTTCAATGACGGCCTTGTTGGCCAGTGTTGCCTGCAGAGCCAGCTTGCGGGGGAGCAGGAAATTGCGGCCGTAGCCGTCTGCCACCTTCACGACATCGCCGCGGTGGCCGAGGTTGGCTACGTCTTCTTTCAGAATGACTTCCATGTGAAACTCTCCAGATTTTACGGGCGGCCAGACATCCGTGCCGTCCGTCCGTTGTGTTAGACACCGGCGACTAACATTCAGTTGCGCCGCGCCAGATTCTATCGCGATTCTTGCGCGGACGTCGCCAGCGAAATTGTTTCATCCCTACAACTAAAGCATCACTAGTAATCAGTGACGGCCTTAGCCCGTAAGCTAGTGCCTTGTTGCAAAGGGCAGCAGGGCGATATTGCGTGCCTGCTTGATGGCCTTCGTCAAACGGCGCTGGTGCGTGGTGCAAACTCCCGTTAAACGACGGGGCACAATCTTGCCGCGCTCGGCCACAAATCCCTGCAGCAGACGAACATCCCGGTAGGGGATAGCGTCGATCTTTTCAGTGCAGAACTTGCAGACCTTCTTGCGGCGGAAGAACTTGCCGCGTCCGCCAGGTCCGCCGGATCCACCCGGGCGACCACCAGGACGACCCCCGGGGCCACCCCCAGGTCCGCCAGGCCCACCAGACGGGCGTTCACTTTGCGGTGCTGGTGCGCTCGCTTCGGGCGCTTTTACGTTTTCGTCAGCCATTTCATTTCCTCTTCATTCTGTTGGCTTTCTGTCTCTTGCATGGAGACAGACAAGCAGTGTCGATCTGCTGCGAGCGGGTCCGACTAGGGGCGCGATGGCAGCGAAAGTCCAATTAAATACCTCAAGCGCTGGCCGCGACGCCCTCGGGAGCTTCAGCCACCGGGGCGGCCGTCGGAGCAGCAACGGGAGCGGCAGTCGGGGAGTGGGCGGCAGGCGTTTCTGCACTGACCTTACGGCGAGTCCCGCGAAGCGCCTTCACCTTCGCCAACCGCTTTTCTTCCTCATCGATGCGGACGGTGATGAACTTGATGATCGGTTCAGAGACGCGCAGACGGCGCTCGAGCTCCAGCACCACGGGGCCACCGGCCTCGATCGTCATCAGGATGTAATTGCCGTCGTTGAACTTGCGCACGAGATAGGCGAGTTTGCGGCGACCCATCTTTTCGACGTTCTTAACCACGCCGCCGCCGTTGGTGACGTTGGTGGTGAAGCCCGCGATCAACTTGTCGACGTCTTCTTCGGCCACATCGGGCCGAACGATGAACATTACCTCATATAAACGAGACATCCGTATTCCTTTTCCGCCGGAACCCGCTGGCTCCAGCACGTCGCAAATGCAGTTCGCAGTTCAGAGTTCTTAGTTCACAATTGGGCTGCTTCTTTGCCACGCTGTTCCCTAATCCCTGTTCCCTGCTTCTTTCCTCCGCCGGGTTGTTTTACTCGCGGCGGTTAAATTCGTTCATTGCCGGCCCCGGACCTTCCCCGATGATGCGCCGTGTGGCCGTTGCCACCTTATCCAGCACCTCATCGAGTTTGACCAAGTCCGCCTTACGCATCGGAGAAAGGAGGTAATCCCTGCCCGGTCTTTTGCTGCCTGCTTCTGGCGGCAAATCCGGACCCACGCCGATACGCAATCGCAGCCACTCCTGGCTGCCCAGGGCACCGGTTACGCTACGGGCTCCGTTATGTCCCGCGGGCGAACCGCGCTCCCTGATCTTGAATGTCCCCAGCACCAGATCCAACTCGTCGTAAATCACGAGCAGGTCCTTAGCCGGGTCCACCTCGAACTCCCGAATCAGAGCGGCCAGTGATAGCCCGCTGAGATTCATAAATGTCTCCGGCTTGGCCAGGATCGTTTCGCGTCCCGCCAAACGGCAGGTTGCGGTAACGGCCCGGCAGCGCCGGTTCTGGACCACAATACCCTCTTGCTGGGCGATGCGGTCGATAGCCATGAACCCCGCATTATGCGGTGTCCATAAATACTCGAGTCCGGGATTGCCGAGCCCCACCACAAGAAAGGGCCCGGTCCGAACTCCGGAATCGCTTGATTCTTCCACCGGTGCTTACTTCTTCCCTCCGGCGGCTGGGGGCTTGGCAGCGCCTTCCGCAGCGGCAGGCTCTCCCTTACCCTTCTTGGCCACTTCGGGCTCGGTAGGTGTCGCACCGGCCTCGCCAGCCACAGGCAACTCGCCCTCGGCAGGAGCAGCAACAACTTCTTCACGAATCGAAACCACGTGTGCCACGGTCGCGTCTTCGTTGTTCAGGTACTTGATCTTTTCCGAGTGCGGCAAATCGCTGACACGGAGAACTCCATGCATGGCGAGTTCGCTTACATCGACGTCGATGTGGTTCGGGATGTCGGCGGGGAGGCACTCGATCTCGACTTCGCGGAGAACCTGATCGAGGATTCCGCCTTCGGTTTTCACGCCGACCGGGATCCCGAGCAGCTTGACGCGGACACTGACGCGGAGAACCTTGTCGAGCGCGATGCGCTTCATGTCGATGTGGATCAGCTTGTCCTTGATCGGCTCGCGTTGCGAATCCACGATCATGGCCTTGGCAGGCGGAATGCCTGCGACTTCGATATCGAAGATGGTGTTCTGGCCGGTCTCGGAGAAGAGAATTCGCGAGATCTGCTTGGGGTCGACTTCAACGGCGACCGCATCGTGACCTGCACCATAAAGGACAGCAGGAATTCTTCCGGCGACACGCACGCGGCGTGCGGCATTCTTATTGAACTTGCCCTCACGGGGCTTGGCTACGACAACTTCAGGCATTCGAATCTCTCTTTTCTGTATTCGGGCACGGGCATTTTGAGTGCCGCTCCCTTTGTGAAGAAGCCAGTGATCAGTGAACAGTCGTCAGTGGTCAGTGAAAAACGACGACGACAACCGGTTGAAGCTCACTAGCTCGTTGATGTTCTGATCACTGATCACCGATCACTGACCACTTCTCAAGAGAACAACGTACTGACGCTGGTCTCCATGTGAATGCTCTCAATTGCCGCGCCTAGCAAGCCGGCGATGGAGAGCACTTTAATCTTGGGCAACTTCTGGGCCGCTTCGCGCAAGGGAATGGTGTTGGTGACAACCACCTGCTCGAGGCGCGAGTTGGCAATTCTGTCGATGGCCGGGCCCGAAAGCACCGCGTGGCTGGCACAGGCATAAACGGCGGCTGCGCCGTTGGCATAAAGTGCATCGACGGTTTTCACGAGGGTACCGGCGGTGTCGATAATGTCGTCGATGATAAGAGCGGTCTTGCCTGCCACGTCTCCGACGACGTTCATCACTTCAGCAACATTGATGTCAGTGCGGCGCTTGTCGACGATGGCCAGTGGGGCGCCCATCTTCTGTGCAAAGTGTCGCGCACGCTCCACGCCGCCTGCATCCGGCGAAACCACGGTTAGGTTGGGCAGAGCGAGCGAGCGGAAGTGGCTGACCAGCACCGGGCTGGCAAACATGTGATCTACAGGAATATTGAAGAAGCCTTGAATCTGCGCCGCGTGCAGGTCGACGAAAAGAGCGCGGTTGGCGCCGGCGGTGGTCAGCAGGTCGGCGATCAGCTTGGCGCTTATCGCAACGCGAGGACGGTCTTTCCGATCCTGGCGCGCATATCCGTAATAAGGGACCACGGCGGTAATGCGGGCTGCCGAGGCGCGCTTGAGGGCGTCGATCATGACCAGCAGTTCCATCAGGTTCTGGTCGACGGGATAGCAGGTGGGCTGGACGACAAAGACGTCAACGCCGCGGACGTTCTCAAGCAGCTGGAAGTAGACCTCGCCATCAGCGAAACGCTGCAGCTTAACTTCGCCGACAGGGACGCCGATGTGCCGCCCGATCTCTTCTGACAGGGGGCGGTTCGCCGTTCCGCTGAAAAGCTTGAAGCGGCGGTCCTCGCTGAGATTGCGAGTCCGCTTGCGCTCAGGTGCCGGTTTGGCATCCTTGCCTTTCCCGTCCGGGGCTTGACCGGGGTTGGGCTGCTTATTCGCGTCGCCCGCGCCGGGTGTCTGCTTGTCTTCCAACGTTTCTGTCACCGTTCCTATTTCCATTTCCGATTACCTCCAAGCTGGTTGGCTTTGGCTGCATTCCGGTCGTGCTCAAAAAACTGGCTGGGCGACTAGGATTCGAACCTAGACAAGTGCCTCCAAAGGGCACTGTCCTACCATTAGACGATCGCCCAACTTCAAGAAAATTCGGGGTTATCCGAATGTCCTGATTGGCAGCCGTTCGCGAGTCTCTCTCCCGCCCAGCCGGGCTGTCAACCTTGTTGCCGCACAAGCATCTTTGCCCAATACTCCGAGCGCGGCAGGGTACGCGTGATCTGGCTCTCGACGCCCGCCGCAGTCAGCCTGTTTTGGGCTGCCTGTGCATCTCCGCGGGTCAGGTACAACCCGAAAAGAGCTGAACCGGACCCGGACAGCGAAGCATGAATGGCTGCCTCCGGAGTGCCGGTGGCCGCAAGAAGGCGCTTGATTTCTGCAAGGGAGGGATGCTGGGGAAACACGACCCGTTCGAAGTCGTTTTGGATCCAGCTACTGATCCCGGTGCGGACAAGCGCGGACTCTTGTGGTCCGGCCAGGTCCCCAGCCAAGCCAGGGACACCGGAGGAGCCTGGTTCATGCTGACCTTGCGGGATTGCTCCCGCGAAGGCGCTGGCATAAGCGCGGCTCAACTGTTCCAGTCTATCTTCTGACGCATCAGCGGTCAAACCTTCTGTGGCGCAGAGAGCGTCCCAGTCGCGGAAGGCTTGGGGCGTGGAGACGCCGACGGGTGGAAGGGCGACGACGCACCACACCTTTTCAAAGTCTGGCAGGGGGAAAACACTCTGCCCGTGGTCCCGACCGAGCACGGCGCCACCGACCAGAAATAATGGCACATCGGAGCCAACTTTCTCAGCCAGTTGAAGTTGGCGCCCAGGCCAATTGCCACCCCCCAGACCTATGTCGATCAGAAGATCATCGAGGTCGGAGCTGGAATCTCCGTGCCTCGAAAAAACCGGAAAGGTGGGAGCGGATGTTGGCGGCAGACCGAGTTCTGCTTCCAGGCCGATCATCGCTGCGATCGCGTTGGCGGAACCAGCTCCTAATCCTCCCTGGACGGGAAGCCGTTTTTCGATATGGATGGAGACACTTGCGGGAGTGCCGAGAGCCTCTAACTCGAGGGCCACCATCTTATACGCAGTGTTGCGGTTATCTGTCGGAACCCGACGGTCGTTGGAGGTCAGGCGGATCGATGTCGCCGCAGCCGCCTCTGCGGATACGGTAACAAGGTCATGCAGTTCAAGAGTCTGATAAACAGTGGCAAGCTCATGAAAACCGTCCGGCCGCGGCGCACCTATATAGAGGCCGAGATTGATCTTGGCGTGCGATCGGACAGTGGTGGGCATACCGGTCCATTGTAGAGCGGGTCCGTACTGGTGTTCGCTCGCCGTTTTCTGCAACTTAAACGAACCGTCAACGCAAAATGCTCGTAGAATCAGGTTGCGTTTTGGATACCCGTCGCGCTGAGCACGCGCGCGAGAGGACAATGCCATGCCTGCCCCGGGCAAAGTCGCATTCGGATTCATGCTGCGTTGCGGCTGTGCGTTCCTGCTGTGTTTCGTTGTCTGGAGTGCATACGGTCAGGGGCCGGTACCGCAATCTTCCGCAGTTCAGAAGTCCGCAGTTCCATCCGAGGTCTACTCCACTCCAATTGAACTCATTCACGACAAGCCCTACGTTTCCGTAATGGTGAATGGCCGAGGACCTTTTCGATTCCTCATCGATACGGGAACCGGAGGTCAGGCGCTGATTACGCGCGAGTTGGCGGAGGAGCTACTTCTGCCGGTCACGGGGCATGCGCATTTGACAGACGCAAGCGGCCTCGGCGAACAACGCTCCGAGACCACCTGGATCGGCTCTTTGAAGCTTGCTGGTGTGGAGTTTTCAGATGTCGAAGCGGTAGTCCACAACCTCTATGGCGATGCGAACTGCCAGGGGGTTCTAGGGTTCACGCTCTTCGAAGACTACCTGCTGACGCTGGACTTTCCGGGACGCAGGTTAACGTTGATGAGCGGGGAAATCCGTGAAGATTCAGACGGATCGGTGCTGCCTTTTCGAATGCCGGATGGTGTCCCTATTGTGCATCTCAAGATAGGGGAGCGGCAGTTGGACGCACAAATTGATTCGGGTGGTACCGGGCTGAGTGTGCCTCAGAAGGACTCGGCAGAACTGAAATTCCAGGAGACGCCTGTGGCTTTTGCCACGGGCGAATCGGTTTCCACGAGATTCGAAATCAAGGCAGCCCGCCTGCAACCGGATGTTAGGCTTGGCCGGTACATATTCAGGCATGCATTTGTCGAGATTAATGCTGCGTTCCCACTCGTGAACATTGGTTCGACGCCTCTGCAGCATTTCATCGTCACATTCGATCAAATCAACGAACTGGTGCGCCTGCATTCAAGCGAGGACACGCTGCGCCTGGATGCGTCTCCGTCTACGATGCAGTTGCTCAATGAGCATCAGCAGCAGCAATCAGATAACAAACTGGTGCCAGTGGGATGAAAGCAGCAGACGGCAATTCAGTGCTCCTTCTCTAGCTCTACAACCATTACTTCTATCGGATCTTTTCCCACATTAACGTCTGCGTGCTCGGTGCCGGGAGAATTCGCGGGAAGCCAGTAGGCGTGGCCGGTTTCCCAAATATGCTCTTCGGAACTCCCACTCTTTTCAACAATTTTCATGGTGCCACCGCGGAGCGCAATGATAACGCGGGGATGATCGTGGCGATGCATGGTCAGGGGTGCGTTGGGATACACAAGCGATCGCCACACCTTGACATCTTCATTTTCAAATTGCGGAAATCGCTGCGATGCGGGCTGCTGTGAACGCATCACGAGGACGGCTCCGGCACAGCCTAGAAGAGCTACGAGAACGTGAGTGGCGATCCTCTTCATTCGGTTCCCTCAGTGGCGAAAGTCTAACATCGCGATTTCGAATTTCGTTGCGATTCATTGGCGGGGTAATTAGGCTTGAAGCGATCTTTCCCAGGTTCTCGGTCAATTCAGAAACTCCTCAACGCAGATTTGAGCTTTAGTCGATGCGGTTCGAGATTCCTCTGAGGTTTCAGCATCATGAAGCGTCGTTCCTTTCTTAAAAGCGCGGCCGCATCGTTTCCATTCGCGGGATTCGACCCGACAGTCTTTGCCACTTCGGGCGTGGACCAACCGAACCAGGGTGAGGTCATTAGCGCGGGGAAAGACCGCCTCGGCGAAGTGCATTCACGAGGCTACAGCACGATCCTGTTCAAGGTGTTACCGCGGGAGACGAGTAACGGGCTCTTTGTGATTGAGCACATAAACCTGGTGAATGGAGGTCCGCCGCTGCATAAACATCTGTACCAGGAGGAGTATTTTTATCTAATTTCAGGCGAGGTGCGGTTTGCAGTGGGCGACAAGCGTTTGACGCTTGGCGCCGGCGACTCGATTCTCGGCCCGCGCGGCATCCCACACACCTTTGCGGCAGTGGAGGGGAAGCGGAGCCATCTGCTGATCTCGTTCTCGCCGGCGGGGAAGATGGAAGACTTTCTGCGCGATACGGCAGTGCCCAATCCACCCGTACAGGATGCGGAGTTCTTTCGCCGATACGGGATGGAGTTGGTGGGGCCATCGCCATTCATGGCTTAGGTTATCCGCCGTGGTCAAATGAGTTTGAGGCAACGTGAGAAATTCATCGGACACCCAGCATCCATGACGAACTTGGTCTACACTGGTGCCGCATGACCGACCGTGCTTTTCAGGCACGAGAAAGGCGAACAATACATATGAAGAAAATCATCCACGGCATTTTGGTGGTCGCAGCGATGGCATACGCGGTGTCAATGAATGGCCAGACTGCGCCGCGCATAACAGCAGCCGAACCTGCGCCCACGGCAGACGAGATTGTCGGCAAGTATGTTGACGCGATTGGTGGGAAAGATGCAATCAGCAAGGTGAAGTCCGTTTACACCGAGAGTTCGATTGCAATGATGGGCGGCGATAATCCAAGCACCACCACGCTGGTGGATGGTGTGGGCTTCAAGAACGAGACAGATTTCAACGGCACGAAGATCGTGCAATGCTTTACCAGCAAAGGCGGATGGAGCGTCAACCCCATGGCGGGCGCTGCGAGCCCCACACCCATGCCGGAAGACATCTACAACGCTGGTAAAGGTCAGATCAACGTAGGCGGGCCGCTCTATGACTATGCTGCCAAGGGCAACAAAATTGAGCTGTTTGGCAAAGATGGCAATGCCTGGAAGATCAAGTTGACGTCGAAAGAGAATGTCGAAACCGTGTTTCTTATCGACTCAACTTCGTTCCTGATAACCGCGGTCAAAACTAAGGGCAAGATGCAGGATCAGGACGTTGATATCACGACCAAGCTCTCGGATTACCGGAAGACTGACGTGGGTTACATGGTCCCTTATGCGATCGATGTCGACCTCGGTGGACAATTTAACCTTACGGTCACCGTGAAAAAGGTTGAACTGAACAAGACGATCGATCCGGCCGTCTTTGAGATGCCGAAATCTTAGAATGTCCGATAGGCCGACGCTTATTGTGTGAGAGTGCCATTTCGGACGATTCAAGAAGTGGCACTTAAGACCATCTGCTTCGCGGCGCGAAGTGTCGCAATGGGATCGCCGATGGGGTGGAATTCCATAGCCACAACGTGCCGATACTTTAGTTCAGCAAGCTTGCGATAGATGTTGGCGTAGTTAATCTCGCCGGTTCCCGGCTGGTTGCGGCCGGGGACATCGGCGACGTGAATCAGGCCGATCACATCGATATGCTCTTGTAACTTCTCGATGAGGTTGCCTTCGGCGATCTGTTCGTGGAAGAGATCGTAGAGAAACTGCACCTGGGGATGGTTGACAGCTCTGACAATCTCGATTGCCTCCGCTGCCGACTGCAGGAAGTAGTGCGGATTCTCTTGAGGATCGATGCACTCAAGCAGCAGGCAAACGGGTTGGCCGTCGATTTGTTTGCCCTCAACAAGTTCCGCGGCTCTCTTTAATCCTTCGATGCAGCTTTGATGCTGCTGTTCGCGCGACAGTCCGGGGACAACGTTTCCCGACAGCACGATCATGGCAGGACAATCGAGGCGATGCATCGGCGTCAGAGCCTGCTTCCACTCGGCGAGGAAAGGATCACGAACAGACGGGTTGCAAATGCCGTTATGCAATCCTGCGGTTGCATCAAAATGGATGCCGAGGCGTCTTCGTGCAGAGTTGGCGCGGTCGAAATCTGCGTCGCTCCATTTCGCATATTCACCTACCAATTCGACGTTTGTATAGCCGGCTTCAGCAACGTTGGCCAATCGTTGTTCAAAGGGCAGATCGGTCCAGACGGTCCATAACATGATGGAGAGCGGGAAAGGCGTTGCAGATGTGGATTCAACTACAACGTCAGGAACATCTGCGCGCAGGGCTGGGATGGCCGCTGCACTGATTGCTGCACCGGCAAGTGATTGTGCAAACCCACGGCGGCTTATCTTCATGCGAATTGCCTCACTTTATTTCAACTTGACCCGATCTGCGGAGAGCCTGCCAGTCTTTTTCGGTCTGGTCGGCGTAGAGGGTTCCGAACCTGGCGAGAGATTCGGCAACGGTCTGGCCGTTTCCGAGGTAGCCGGTGATCACAAGCGGATCGCCGGAGCGCGCATGACCCCGTGCGAGTAACTCGCCGCATACCTCCCCGAAGGCCATGAGTCCGCTGCCTGCCAGATCGGCGAGTTCGATGGACCCCTTGTGGTCGTTAAGTTGCCGCACCAGAAATTGACGGGAACCGATGTTGGTCCAACCGAGAAAGGGGTCAGACTGCACTTGCATTGCACGCTGACCGTTGACTACGCGCTGTCCATTCTGAGTCGCCGGATGCGCCTGAGGAAGGTAGGGTGAGTAGGCGGATGCAGCTTCCTCTTTGATTTGCAGAAACAGCGGATCGCCGGGCCCGTTGCCTTCGAAGTAAATGCAATAGTCGCGAAGTCCGACGGAACCCGTGCCCACTACTTTGAAAGCCACATCGATCGGCCGGTAGAGCGAGAGCAGGTGCCTGCGCTGCGGCTCAAGCATTTCTTGATAAGGACCAAGGGCTTCGAGCACCTTTTCAGCTTTCGATCCTGCGATCCTCCACAGGAACGGTTGGATCTCTTTGAAGCGCCGAGGGCTGTCCGGCTTGCCGGGAGTGGGTTCCGTAAGCTGAGCGAGCGTGTGTAAGGGCGTGGCGCGCTCGGCTTTCAGCAGTGCCTGATGAACGGGTTGAATGTCGCCGAGACGATGCACTTGAAAGCGCCCGACTTCAAGCAGCGGAATCTTGGCGAAGGTGCGCATCTGCTCGCTGTACCGGAGGATGCACTGCTCCACAGCTTGGCGGGCGGAGGCTTCTTTGTGTCTGGACTCCCGCGCGGCCAGCACGAGCGATGCGGCCATGCGTTTCAAATCCCACTCGAAGGGCCCGCGTATGGTCTCATCGAAATCGTTGATATCAAAAACAAGGCGGCCGTCGGGTGCGGCGAAGGCGCCGAGATTGCGGACGTGGGCGTCTCCGCAAAGTTGCGCTTCAATCCCCGTATTCGGCACCACAGCCAGGTCGGCAGCCATAACCGGCGCTGCACCTCGGAAGTAACCGAAGGGAGAGTCAGCCATGAGCCGATGCTTCAGCTTCAAGAGGGCTGGGACGCGGCCTCGCTCTGCGCGCTGGAGCAGCGAGAGAGGTGTGGTCTTACGAGCCTTGATGTTGAGCTGATCATTCTGCTGGCGGCCTAGTTGTTTGCGCCGCGACTGTCCGAGATTTCGTCGTTCTTCTGGTGTAGCCCAACTCATGGAAGAGATGCTCCCTCTGCACAGTATGGAACTATATCTGTTGATACCGCGAATGCAACCGCGGCGCCGGAGCAGCGCTGTGCTCAGAAGGTATTATTGCTCGTTTACACTGGATTGCTGACGTGCGCGCCCACCACGCTCAAATTCATCAACTGGGACCGCCGGAGGGATTTGTTTGAAGCAACGTCATTATTACCCCGTGTCGGTGCTTGTCGCGTTGTTGTGCATTGCTCCCGTAATTCCAGCCCAGGAGAACCCAAAGGTTCTTACTGTTGAAGGAATCTTTGCGCACGGTGGAGTGATGAGCACTCCGCCGAGCGGCATCGCCTGGTCGCCCAACGGGCAGCATCTAACCTATCTCGATGGCGGTGAGTTGATCGATCTCGATCCGGCCTCGAAGAAGCCGCATGTACTTGTGGGCCGCGCAAAGATTGCTGCGTTGGCTGGCGGCAGTGTTTCAGAACAGGATCGCGATCACCGCGAGCGGTACGGGATGGCGAACTACATCTGGGCGCCCGATTCGAAGCACCTGCTCTTTGATGCGAACGGCAGCTTGTGGATCTACGATTTGAGCAATGGAACTGGCATTGATGTTGGGCATTCCGGCGAGGGGTCGGGCGACGATCCCAAGTTCTCACCCAATGGTGAATTCATTTCCTTTATTCGTAATCACGGATTGGCGGTTGTTCCTCTTCGCGAATCGGGGACGCCGACAGTGACCGTGGCGGCATCGCCAAATCCTGGAATTTTCAATGGCGAAGTGGACTGGGTGTACGCAGAAGAACTCGATACCAAAAGCAATTATTTCTGGTCGCCGGATTCGAAGAGTCTGGCGTTCCTGCAGATGATCGAAGAGAACGTTCCCGTGTATCCGATTACCGACTGGATCCCCGTGCATGCTTCCGTTGAAATACAGCGCTACCCGCAGCCGGGCGATCTGAATCCCGACGTGCGCGTCGGTGTGGTCAGTTCCAAGGGGGGTAAGGTTTCCTGGGTCCATGTGCCGGTGGAGCAGGGCCAGGACTACATTCCTCGCTTCGGATGGGTCGATCGCAAAACGCTGTGGGTCGAAACGCTGAGCAGAGACCAGAAGCACCGCCGCATCTATTTTGCCGAGCCGGGTCTGGGCACGGCGCACAGCGTTCTTGAACTCAACGATGAAAAATTCATCGATGAAAACTTCGATGTATATGTTGCGCATGGTTGCATTGTGCTGACGAACTGGAGCGACGGCCACAACCACATTTATCTCTACAAGTACGACGAGGGAAGAACCGACACCACTACCGCCACGCTGGACAGGCAGTTGACCAAAGGCGATTTTGAAGTCGGCGAGGTCTACCGGGTCGACTCGGATCGGAAAGAAATCTACTACGCCTCAAATGAAGGCTCGCCTCTCGATCAGCAGATATGGCAGGTTGGCTTTGACGGAGAACGCAAACAACTGACCACGGGTGCAGGCCATCACAACGCGATCTTCACGCCGATTGGAGGCAGTTTCACTGACAAGTTCTCATCAAGGATGGAGCCGCCGGTTGTGGAACTTTGCGCAGTGGGAACTACATGCATGACGTTCTGGGGCTCCCACGCTGTTGACGCGTATAGCCTGCACGCTCCAGAGCAAATCGAGGTGAAAGCACACGACGGGACAACGTTGTATGCCACGCTGCTGCTTCCGATGAACAGTGCTGAGCGAGCCAGTGTGCCTCTAATTGTGAATCCATACGGAGGCCCGGCGGTTCAGACCGTGCTGAACGCTTGGTCCGACGGGCTGCTCTTTGACGAGTTGCTGGCCCAGCATGGATTTGCCGTTCTGCATGCCGACAATCGAGGCATGGGAGGTCGCGGCCGTGAATTTGCGCAGGCGGCATATCACAATTTTGGGCCGGTGCAATTTGAAGATCAGCTGACGGTCGTGGACGCCGTGCTGGCGAAATATCCGCAGCTCGACGCGAAGCGTCTGGGATGGTGGGGTTGGAGTTGGGGCGGCACCTTTACGTTATATGCGCTCACACATTCCGACCGCTTCAGAGCAGGAGTTGCGGTTGCACCTGTTACGGACTGGCGTAATTACGATTCGATCTATACCGAACGCTACATGAGCAGGCCAATCGACTTTCCAGAGGGATACAAGGATTTCTCGGTACTGAATTCGGCTGCGAAGCTGAAGGGGCATTTGCTGCTGGCGCACGGCACGGGCGACGATAATGTGCACATCGAAAACACTGTGCAGTTTATTCAAAAGCTGATCGAGGCGAAGATTCCGTATGACCTGCAGATTTATCCACGCAAGACGCATTCCATTGCCGGGGCGGATGTGCGAACACACTTGTTCTCGCGCATTCTTGCGCAGTTTGAGCAATATCTAAAGCCTTCGGTGCAATAAGGGAAGAACGCGAGCATGGACGAGAAGAATTTTGCGGAGTTGCGTCGACTGGAATTGCGGTTGATGGATCCTGCGGTGCGGCACGATCGTGCGAATGTGGCGTCGCTACTGGCCGATGACTTTGTGGAGTTTGGGGCCTCAGGCCGCGTATGGACGCGCGACTCAATCCTCGAACTGTTGGCTACGGAGAGGTTCGATGCGCCAGTGATCGAAGATTTTCGGTGCAGGATGCTCGGCGAGCATGTTGCTCTGGTAACTTATCGCGCGGTACGCATGAAGCCGGAGGGAGAACGCGCTGCTACTCTACGAAGTTCTCTGTGGATGAGGAAGTCGGGAAACTGGCAAATGTATTTCCACCAAGGTACGAAATGCAGCGAGTGAAAACGGCGCGAGCTAGACCTCGTGCCGGCTGAAGATGTCGTCCTTCTCGCGGCTGGGGCAGTTGGTGCACTCCAGGCAACAGACGAGCAGGACGGCAACGCCCAGCGTTACCAAGATGGCGAGAACACTCGCGTACGAAGAAATCCAATGAATTAAGTTATGCATAGCCGTGGCCCCCGCACTCGCACTAATCCCGTCTATGGAATGAACACAAGTTGCGTCTGAAAGGCTCGGAGAAATTGACAGAGCCCTCCGGCAGAAGAAGTCTACCACTTATATAGATGCATAAAATATGAGCAAAAGAAGGATTGAATTAGGGCGAACAAAAGACGAAACTATAAATATGGAAATGGCTGGTTTGCACGGAGAGGACGAAGAGGGTTGCCGTCCGGAGGACTGGCCGGCCGGAACCACGCCACAGGTGGCAATCCCAGAACCTCCCGCACTCGCAGCCTCAGCCTTCGCGGAAGGACGGCCTCCAGGGCCTTACCTCAACTGGTTGTTTGTCGATTTGAACTCCTATTTTGCGTCGGTTGAACAACAGGACCGACCCGAGCTGCGCGGGAAGCCGGTGGGCGTGGTTCCAATGCTGGCCGACACCACTTGCTGCATCGCCGCCAGCTACGAAGCCAAGGCGCAAGGCGTCAAAACCGGGACGGTGGTCGCGGATGCCAAGCGTATGTGTCCCAACATCTTGCTGGTAGAGGCACGGCACGAGATCTATGTGGAATATCACCATCGGATCGTTGAGGCGGTCGAGAGCTGTCTGCCGGTGACGGCGGTGATGTCAATCGACGAGATGGCATGCCGGCTGCTGGGGAGGGAGCGGCCGCTGCTGGCCGCGTTGGAACTGGGTCGCAAGGTAAAGGCGCGCATTCAGGCGCAGGTTGGCCCGTTCCTTCGGAGTTCGGTGGGGCTGGCGACAAGCCGATATCTGGCCAAGGTTGCCAGCGACATGGAAAAGCCGGACGGACTCGTAGCATTGACGTTGGACGTACTGCCTGAGGCATTGCGGCGCCTTACGCTGCGCGATCTGCCGGGCATTGGGGCGAAGACCGAGAAGCGCCTGAATGACAAAGGGATTCACACCATGGATGACCTGCTGAAATTGAATTGCGATCAGTCTGGAGAGCTGTGGGGATCGGTATGGGGCGGGCGGCTATGGCATTGGCTGAAGGGCGAGGACTTCGAGATGTCGGAGACTGAGCATCTGAAGTCGATCAGCCACTCGCATGTGCTGGCGCCAGAGATGCGGACGGCAGAGAAAGCATGGGCGGTGGCGCACAAGCTGCTCCACAAGGCGGCAATGCGACTGCGAACGCATAAGCTCTGGGCGAGTTCGATAGGACTGGCGGTTGGGTTCTCAGTGCCAAGGAACCAGAACGCACCGGTGAGTCGCTTCGGTGTGCCGACGCGCGGATGGCATCACGAGATACGGCTGAGCGAGTGTCAGGATAATCAGACTCTGATCGGAGCGCTATGCCGATTGTGGGCGGAGAAGCCCAAGGGGCAAGGATACGACGAGCCGTATTTTATCGGGGTAAGCCTGAATGGCCTGGTCCCCGATCGCCTGCACTCGCTGAACCTTTTTGATTCGCTCGATAACGCGAAGAGCCGGACGAAATTGCTCGAGGCGATGGACCTTCTCAATCAGAAATACGGAATGAGCACGCTGGCGCCGGCAACAATGCTCGCGGCATACAAAGCCGCACCAACGCGTATCGCGTTTCACAGTATTCCAGATTTGTTCTGAGATCTATTAGCGGGGCAACGTCGCAAGCACAGAAATTATCGATCGCACACAATAACAACTAGCGCATCGGAGCATCCGGTGCTTTCAAGCAAATAATCACTCGGCGCGTAGAGTGATCGACGGATCGACGCGCGATGCACGCCACGCGGGGGCCCAGCATGCCATTGCCGACACACCTGCAAGCATAAGGATGACTGCGACCCAAGCGATGGGATCGAGAGGCGACGTGCCAAAGAGAAGCGTAGTAATCGCGCGGGTGGCGGCAATGGCTCCGCAAAGACCGACGGCGATACCGAGCCCAGTCAGGCGCATTCCGTCTCGGAGAATCAACGCCAGGATGTCGCCTCGGGAAGCGCCAAGCGCCGCACGCACACCGATTTCCCGGGCTCGCTCGGTGACGTTGCCCGAGAGCAAGCCATAGATTCCAACGGCAGCCAGCACCAGAGCCACGATGCCGAAAGCTTCAAAGAGAATCAGTACAAATCCTCGCTCCGCTTCCGTGACGGCAATCATGCGATCCATCGTCATGACGCGAACAACAGGTTGGTTCTTGTCGATCGACCAGATCGCTCTCTCGATCGCCGGAGCGAGTTCCGCTGGTTGGGCGCGGGCTCGAATCACGAAAGACAGCGTGTCATCGGCGAACCAGGTCTGCTCGGTGGCGAGATAGACCGCGTCAGCTTGATTGATCGCCAAGGATGTTTGCTTCACGTCGCCGACCACTCCGACGACGGTGTACCAAGGCCGATCCCTGGGGCCGACGTGGAGACGCTTGCCCAGCGGGTTCTGGCTACCAAAATGACTTTTGGCCATCGATTCGCTGATGAGCGCCGTCTGCGGTGCAGAGGCTGTATCGCGCTCATCGAGAAAACGGCCGCTGAGCAACGGAATGCCCATGGTCTGACAGTAACCGGGACTGACTGCGTAACGAAACACGTTATAACCCGCGTCAGCTCCCTGATCCTCAAATTGTGCGCCGTACAGGGCATCGACGGGTGGATCATCGCTGAGCGGGAGCAGGCTGGTGAAAGCAGCGTCCTCAACGCCCGGCAAGCGCCGGACGGCATCAAGAGCTTGCTCGAAAAAGCGACGCCGGGTGCGGTCGCCAATGTCGGGTGCGGAGGCGGGGTTATCGAACTGATGGCCCGAGGTGACGACCTGCATCGTGAGCAGGTGCGAAGAATCAAAACCGGGCTCGACCGCCAACAGACGCCGCATGCTGTGAAGGAGCAATCCCGCGCTGATAAGCAGAATGAAAGCCAGCGCGACTTCGCTGACGACCAGTCCGCGTCGCGTCGCAGTGCCACCGCCCGCGGAACGACGTGAATTCTGTTGGAGTCCGGTTTGCAGCTCTTCACGCGAAATGTGGATTGCGGGAATGAGCCCAGAAGCGATGCCGATGATGGCAGTGATGGCGAAAGCGAAGAAAAAGGTGGCAGGATCGATGGCTATGGCGCCGCGCCGCGGGAGTTCTGCGGGGCTGAGGGCGACGAGTTCGCGTAGGGTGACTATAGCCACTGCGATGCCTGCTACTCCGCCGAATGAGGCCAGCAGCAGGTTTTCAGTGATGAGCTGTCGGATGATGCGCCGTTTCGACGCGCCGAGCGCACCACGGACCGCAAATTCTCCCCGCCTTTGCGAACCTCGCGCAAGCACGAGATTCACGACGTTTACCCAAGCAATTGCCAGAACCAGAATGACTGCGCCAAGCACCGCAAGTAACGCAGGTTTCACCGTGTGGGCGATATCGTCCTGCAATGAATCGACGATCAGCCCATGTTGGAGCGAGGCCCAGCGCGGACGGGGAAACTCCCGCCATGGGGAACGCGCAATCTGAGTCAGTTCGTCTTTGCCTTCGGTGCGGCTCAGCCCCGGATTGAGGCGACCGATCATGCGCAGATGATTTCCCCACTCCCAACTGTTGAAGTTGCCTGCCATCTTCTCTGGGTCGTATTGCGTTGGCGTCCAGATCTCATCTGAAGGCGCAAGCACGTCTTCAAAGTCAGGAGACATTATGCCAACGACGGTGTAGTTGTCATCGCCCAATTTGATTGCGCGGCCTAGAATTGCAGGATCGCTGTGAAAAAGACGACGCCAAATCTTGTCGCTGAGAATGACGACCTTTGGGCCGTTGAATACGTTCTCGGAGGCGAGAAAATCGCGACCGACAACGGGAGAAACTCCAAGGACGCGGAAGAAACCGGCGCTTACGCTTTGACCTTCCAGCCGCTCCGGCTGGCTCCCACCGGTGATGGTCGGCTGCCATGGCTCAAAGATGGCGATGGTGTCGAAGGAGTGACTGCGTTGTGCGAGTTCGTAATATGTGCCGAAGGACACCTCGGACCGAGCACCCTGATTGGTGCTCCAAATCATGAGAATGCGGCCAGGGTTAGGATAGGGAAGCGGTTTGAAGAGAATGGGATTGATCGCGCTGAAGATGGCTGTGCTTGCGCCGACGCCGAGCGCCAGCGTCAGGATGCCAATCACCGCAAATCCCGGATGATTGCGCAGTTGCCTCGCCGCGAAATGCAAGTCGGAAAAGAATGTTCTGACGGAGTTTTCCCATCCGTATGAAAGCACCTGTTCCTCGATAGCGGCCGTGCTTCCAAATTCCCGCCGCGCCGCCCGTATCGCGTCCTCAGCAGAGAGTCCGCGAGCTCTCCAGGCGGCAGTTGCTTCCTCGAAGTAGTGACGAAGCTCTTCGTCGGTCTCCTGGCTCCTGTTTGCGCGGCGAGCCAATCCACGGAGCCCGTAGGTGAGCTGACGCCAGAGGGACATAGAGTTAAGCTCCTTCACGCAGCAGCCTGGCAATTGCGGATGCCCGGCGGATCCACTCAGCTGCTTCAATTTCCAGCTGCTTTTTGCCGGCACGAGTGAGGGTGTAGAACTTCGCGCGGCGCGAGTTTTCAGTTTGCCGCCACTCGGAATCCAGCCAGCCGGCGCGTTCCAGCCGCTGCAAGGCTGTGAGTAGCGATCCGGGGTTCACCTTGAAGACACCCCGCGAGATTTGTTCGACACGGCGGCCGATACCGAAACCGTGCAGTGGTTCGAGACTCAAGGTCTTGAGGATCAACATGTCCAGCGTGCCCTGAATCACGTCAGTGTTCTGATCGTTCATGATGGGTGAAGATAGCATTGGCTCATCTTGAATGTCAAGATGTGACCATCAACTGTAAGCGTCGAGGAGACGCTCCGGTTCCCGTCCACCGATGGAAGAGTTACCGAAAGATGTTCAACCGTCCTCTACTGTCAAATTTCCGCGAAATTGTTCCTGTCAATTCGCAGTGAAAGCTTCGAACGACTTAGTCGGCCGCGGAGAATCTTCCGCAGGCATCGCCCGACTTGGCGAGCACGAGCGTACACGCGCCGCTGATTGAGGTTCTCTTCTAGTGCACGGTAACGGTGACCTGCATTGTGGCTCGGCCGTACTGGTTGGTCGCGTTCAAGGTGTACGTGGTCGTTTTCGCTGGCGTGGTGGTTACGGTTCCTCCGCTAACGCCGCCAAGCACGTCGATGAAATCATAAGAGTCGTTGCTTGTATTCCAGTTGAGCGTGACTGGTGTTCCGGCTGCCACAGATGAAGCGGAGGACGTAAAGCTGTTGATGATCGGAGGTTCTCCGGCAGGCGCCGTGTTGGCGTCGTAGCCAGGGAAGGCGGGCGTCATCTGCACCACTTCAAAGTTGGAAGATTGGATAGAGTCGAGGTTGTGCAGGTCGTCATCATTCCAGCGTGGATCGGGCACTCCCTGGAAGTAGAAGTAGCTGCCATTGTCGGCGAGGATCATGCCGTACTTCTTCATTGCGGTGAGGATGACCTGGTTGGCGGCGGAGTAGCTCGAGATGTCGAAGCTGGCCTTTAAGCGGATACGCATCCCCATGATGTTGCTGACGCCGTACACGGTTCCCGCAGCATGGCTTGCAGGTGCGACAAAGTATCCGCCGTTGGCATCGTTCTTGGTTTGCTGCATGGTGAAACGAATAGCGTGATTGATTGCACCGGCTGCGACCTCGTCGTAGCGCACGAGGCCGGGAAAGATCGGCAAGCCGGCGGCATCAGCCGATGTCCAGCCCCAGGGACGGCGATCGTAGTTCTTCAAGTCCCAGATCGTTTCTGACGATGCACTCCATGCTCCGTTACAGCGATGTGTGTTGAAGGTCTCGTAAAGCATGCAGGTTTGCCGATCCAACACCAGTACGTGTGAATCGCCGATGTAAGTGTCGGGCCATCCGCTGCAATCGGCGGGTGAACCCTCAATGGGCGCGGTTATCGGAAACGGCGCCGAGGCAACATCACTTTCACCCGCATAGTCGACCACGGAGATAGGAGTCAGGGGTGTTGTGCTGGAGTCGACAACGACATACGGAATGCCGTAATTTCCTCCCGCCACCGAAGACCAGTCGTGATGCAGATGCAGGCCCGCAAACCCCGAGGCGGAAGTGATCGCTGCGTTATTCGGATCGAGTGGAGCTGACGAGATGTCGGTGTTCCACGCAGTCGTGGGCGTGAAAGGAACAAAGCCGTTGAGACTGGCGTTGTCTCCGGTGCTCATGCCTGCGCAGGACGGCCCGGCCGCCGATGCTGTCACCGTAATCGGAACGGAATAGAACTTAGTAGAGTCCGCGGTCGATGTTGCCTTGATGGTGACAGAGTTTGCGCCAGTATTTGCAGGAGTAAATAGGACAACCGTTCCCGACTTAACGCCGGTCGATGCGCTCAGTGTCCCCGCCGCAGCCGGATTGATCGCAAGGTTCACGGTGTTGTTGAAAGCTCCAGTGCCGGTCACAGTCGCTGTGCACGAAGACGTCTGCGTGTCGGTAATGGAAGCTGGACTGCAGGCGAGCGCGACACCAGTGATAGTTGGAGTTGCTGGTGCGGCGATAGCGATCTTCGCGGTTCCCAGCTTAGTGCTGTCTTCAGTTGAGGTCGCCTTGACGCTATCGGAGCCGGAGGTTGGCACGGTCGATGGAGCGGTATAAAGGCCAGTGCTGGAAACAGTGCCTGAAACTGCGGACCAAGTCACGCTTGAACTGTACGCCCCGGTTCCCGAGACGGAAGCCGAGCACTGGCTGGTCTGCCCTGGCTGGAGGCTCGATGCAATGCAGGAGACGGCGACGGAGGTGATGGTTGGGGAGGGGGGAGGGGGTGTGCTGGTTTTGGTGATACCGCCGCACCCTGCCAAACACACTGATCCCAGGATCAACAGGCCGAGTAAAGTCTTGCATCTCATGGCACTTATCCTCACAGCAGGATCCGGGGTGTCTTTGGATTAATGGGGTGATTTTAGGCGTTTGGGGCTTTGAAAACTCTCGCAAGGGCGGGGAGCGAGCAGCTTTTGGTAATGTGTCCGCCTTGCTGAACTTTCTTTGGCAGGAAACGTACCTTTTGCATCCCAAACCGCGTTTCCCTGCGGATAAGAGAGTAGAAGCGAAACCCATGGCCGAGAAGTGGCATCCGGATTTCGAGCGACTGGTGGACGAGCATCAGTCCATGGTGTTCTCGCTTGCGTGGCGCATGACCGGCGACCGCGGCTTGGCGGAAGAGGTTGCGCAGGATGTTTTTCTGGAGTTGGACAGGCATATGGACCGGATCGAAAGCCCCGAGCACGCAATGTTCTGGCTGCGGCGTGTGGCCATCAGCCGGTCGTCAGATGCATTGCGGCGGCGCAAAGTGCGCGGTGTGGATTTGTGGGTAGAGATTGAAGAAAATCACGGAGCCCCAGTCGAGGAACGCTCGTCACCGTTAAGCGCAAGGCT
Source organism: Telmatobacter sp. DSM 110680 (assembly GCF_039994875.1). Lineage (GTDB taxonomy): Bacteria > Acidobacteriota > Terriglobia > Terriglobales > Acidobacteriaceae > Telmatobacter. Next base: position 1,136,154 of record NZ_CP121196.1, read on the forward strand.
GGAGCAATTGCTTTCGACGTTGCCGGAAGCGCAGAGAGCGGCGCTGGTGTTGCGGTATCAGGAAGATTTGTCGCCGGAAGAGATTGCGGCGACCGTTGAGGCGCCAGTAGCAACGGTGAAGAGCAATCTGCAGCGGGGTTTGAAGCTGTTGCGGTCGAAGGCAACAACGCAGTTGAAGGAGTATATTCGTGGACTTTGAGCGGGCGGATCAGCCAGATCGCGATGGCGAGTTTGAACGCGAGTTGCGACAGGCGATGGAGCGCCGGCCGGCGCCTCCAAGCCTCAAGCGCAGGATTCTGCAGCAGCGGGCCACGAGGCGCACGGATCGCGTGCAGAGTTACACCATCTGGTGGCAGCGGCTCGCGGCATCGGTGCTGCTGGTGGGCGTGATCGCCGGCGGCTATAGCTGGCGGCAGGTCGAGGACCGGCGCAAGGGCGAAGAAGCTGCACAACAAGTTTTAACGGCGTTGCGGATTACCAATCACGCGCTGAACGACATGAACCGGCGGCTGGTGGCGCGCAATCGCGCCGATCAGTAGCGAAGGCAAGCAAAGGAGAGTTCGATGAAGAACCGAATTGCAATTTTATTTCTGGTGATGGTGGGACTGCTCATTCCTGCGGTGGCGCAGAATTCGCAATTGCCTCTACCGTCACCAGTGGAGAAGGAGCTGGCTGCCAAGGCTTCCAATGTGACTGAGGTGACGCTGGGCAAAAACATGCTGGCGTTTGCCGCGAAGTTCCTGAACGGTAAGGACGGGGATCAGGCGACCACGCGGCACTTGATCGAAGGTCTCGACGGCATCTATGTACGCGACTACGAGTTCGACAAGGACGGCCAGTACTCGATGGTGGATGTGGACAAGCTGCGCCAGTATTTTGAGACCGCTGAGTGGTCGCCGATTGTCCGCGAGCACGACAAGAGGAGCGGGGAGACCACCGACGTGATGGTGAAGCTGGTGAATGGCGAGACGCACGGGATGTTCATTCTGAGCGCAGAGCCGAAGGAACTGAGCATCGTTTTGATTCTCGGTCCGGTCAAGATGGAAGATCTGCACAAGCTTTCGGGCTTGGGTGGTCTTGGATCGCTGGGCGATATCGATACGGGCTCGCACGGGAAGAACAAGGACAAGTTCGACAAGGACAAGTCCAAGAAGGACGGTGACGAATGAAGCGTTTAATTCTCATCCCCATTTGCTTCGTAGCACTGGCCGTGCCGGTCGTGGTCCTGGCAAGCGGCGCGCAGGGCGGGTTTGACAGCGTGGTGAACTCTATCGAAACGAAATATCACGTGCATGCACAACGCATTCCTTTTCTAGGATTGATCAGCTTGATTTCACATAAGGCGACAGACGGCGGCGTGAACGGCATGCACGTCGCCGAGATCGACGACTTCCACGCGGACGTGGATGGTGAAGAGCTGAACAAGATGGTCCAGCAGAAACTGGGGTCCGAATGGGAGCGCGTGATTCGCGAGACCAGCCGCAAAGGCAACAGCCAGACGATGATCTACATGCATCCCGAAGGGCAGAGAATGGGATTGTTTGTACTCGATCTGGATGGGCACGAAATGGATGTGGTTCAGGTGTCAGTGGATCCGAATCATCTGAGCGAGAACATCGGCAAGTACGCGCATCATCATCGCGACGATGGCGACCACGACGATGATTCAGACTGATCTGTTGTTGACAGGCAAAGTTGTTGGGACGGACGCTGCGAGCGTATTACTCCGCACGCAGCGTCACCATTGGATCGGAACGCGATGCGCGTCGTGCCGGCACGTATGAGGCAACGAGCGCAACGGAGAGAACCAGTAAAACCACCGAGAACAGAATCGCCGGATCTGCGGCGCTCACGCCGTAGATGAGATTCTGCGTTACCCGACTCAGACTCAGCGCAAGGAGCACTCCGAAGATGATTCCAGGCACCGCCAGTTTTGCGCTCTGGGCCATCACCATGCGCAGAAGGTCGGTTCGTTGCGCTCCAAGGGCAATACGCAAGCCGAATTCCGAGCTTCGCTGGCTCACCGTGTAAGCAATTACGCCATAGGCTCCGATAGCGGCGAGAAGAATGGCAAGTGCTGCGAACAGACCCACTAGAACGAATGCGAAGCGGGGTGTGGAAACCGAGGTGTCCACCACGCTGTCCATCAGCTTCATATCGGCGACTGCGAGCGCGGGGTCAAGCCGATGCACCGCCTCGCGAAGTCCGTCGGCAACTTGGCGCGGGTCGGAACGAGTGCGAATGGCGATCGACATATCACGTTCTGAAACCTGAAGCTCTGACCACCAGAAGGCGGGCTCTGCTCCTGGACTGTTTGGTTGATCTTTTACATCGCCGACCACGCCGACAACCGTCATCCAGTCGGAGTCCTTCTTGGGTACGTCTGCGAAAGTAATTCGCTTGCCGATGACGTCCTCGTGGGGCCAGTAGCGCTCTGCCATTACATGATTGATGATGACAGCCATTGGCGCATCTTTCTTGTCGGCCTGGGTAAAGAAGCGACCTTCGAGCAATGGAATCCCCATGGCGCTAAAGTAGCCGGCTGTCGCCATGTGATAGCGCGCATGGAATTCCTGGTGAGGCGGGGGCTTCTTTCCCTCGATGGTGAAACCGCCCGCATTTTCGTCGTAGCCGGTCCAGGGCAGGTCGCTGCCCGCGCCGGCGCTTTCCACCCCGGGGAGCGCGTTCAGGCTTGATGTAAGGCGGTCGTAGAATTGCGCTGTCTGTTCGTCCGTCTTGTACTGCGCGTGCGGCAAAGACAAGCTTGCAGTCAGCAGGTGATCCTGCTGAAAGCCGGGGTTGAGATGAATGAGGTTGAGAAAGGTGCGCAGCATGAGGCCGGCGCCGATGAGCAGAACACTGGCAAGACTGACCTCTGCGATCACTAATGCGTTGCGCAAGCGGCCTTGATTCCGGCCCGCGGTCGAAGTTCTTCCGGACTTCTGCAGGCCTTCTTTTGGGTCGGTTCGCGAGGCCTGCAGTGCTGGAGCTAGGCCGAAGAGGATTCCGGTGATGAAGCTTACCAACAACGTGAAGGCCAGTACGGGTCCACTTACGTGGATATCATGGGCGCGCGGGAAGCCGGCAGGCAGCAACGCGACGAGTGCGCGCACTCCGCCATACGCAAGTGCCAACCCAAGCGCTCCACCGGTGAGCGAGAGCAGCAGGCTTTCGGTCAACAACTGACGCACCACGCGAGAGCGCTGCGCGCCCATGGCAAGCCGGACGGCAATCTCACGCTGACGTGCCGAAGCCCGGACCATGAGAAGGTTTGCGGCGTTGGCGCAAGCGATTAGCAGTACGATGCCGACGGAGCCTAATAGCACAAGGAGCAACTGGCGGCTGGTGCCGACCAGCTCCGTGTAGAGGGGCACGACGAGAACAGTCCAGCCTGAATCATTGCTCCCATGTTCCCGGGCAATCTGGGTCATGATCGCATTCATCTCTGCGCGTGCGCGCTCCTGGCTTACACCATCCTTGAGCCGTCCAATGCCCTCGATAAAGTGCGATCCGCGTTGGTTTGGATTCCCGGCAAAGGAAAACGGCCACCACACGTCAACACTTTCGCCATAGGCTACGGAATGATACTCGTTGCCTGGATGTTCAGTGCCGGCCGGCATGACGCCGATTACCGTGAAGGGCTGCATGTTCATGGTGACCTTGCGGCCGATGATGTTCGGGTCCGCACCGAATCGCGTGCGCCACAGGCGATCACTAAGAATCACCTGGAGTCCGTTTCCCGGAATCTCTGCCTGAAAATCGAATTCGCGACCAATCTGCGGTTGAAGGCCAAGCACACGAAAGTATCCGGAGGTTATGCCGAAGGCGTTCAAACGCACGGGTTCGCCATCACCGGAGAGCTGCACGTCACCCCGTGTGAAAGCCGCGATGGAAGAAAACGAATGGTTGCGCGCGCGGAAATCCAGGAAATCCCAAGGATTGAGGGGAAACTTTGGATACTCACGACTGGAGAGAAAAATACGTACGAGTCGATCGGGCTGGCTGTATGGCAGCCTCTTCAACAGTACGCCATTGATGACGCTGAAGATGGCGCTATTGGCACCGATGCTGAGCGCCAGGGTGAGGATCATGACGAGGGAGAAGGTCTTATTGGCGAAAAGCTGGCGGAGTGCGTATTTCGCATCTTGCAGCGTTAGCTCAATGAACGCGGTGCCGCGAGCCTCCCGGCAATCTTCCTTTACCTGCTCGTGACCGCCAAAATCGATGCGCGTGCGACGCTTGGCTTCTTCATCTGTCATGCCTGACCTCATGTATTTTTCAACCTGTTTATCAAAGTGGAATCTGAGTTCTTCGTCGAGTTCTGTTTCGACCGCCGTGTGATGGAATAACGCGCGGATGCGATAACGCAGGTCATCCAGCATGGCTCACGCTCCTTCCAGAATTTGCGCCACGGCGACGGTCAGTTTTCGCCAGGCTTCTGTCTCGCGCTCCAGCTGCTTTTCGCCAGTCCGTGTCAGCTCGTAGTATTTTGCGCGACGGTTATTGTCGGATGTGCCCCACCGCGCCTTAATCCATCCGCGTCGTTCGAGCCGATGGAGGGCGGGATACAGCGACCCCTGCTGGATGCTGAGTACCTCGCTCGAGACCTGTTGTACACGTTCTGAGATCGCCCAACCATGTTGTGCGCCAGGAAGGAGAGTGCGCAGGATCAGAAGATCGAGTGTTCCCTGCGGCAATTCAATTCGGCCTGTCACCTTTCGTTTCTTCCCTTTCGCTTCGACAAGAGAATATGCCAACTCTTGTCGAAGTGCAAGGGAAAGCGGTGAATGAGTTTCCTTGCGGTGAAGTAGATCCAGAAAGGTTGAAACCGCGTTGATCCCGATGTCTACACTGGACGTGAGATGGATCGCCGGTCTTCATTCGTGCCTTCGGGGTATCGCGGCAGGCTTGCGCCTTCGCCGACGGGATATCTGCACATCGGACACGCGCGAACTTTCTGCACCGCGTGGAAGCGGGCCCGTGCGGCAGGCGGAGCGCTGGTGATGCGGATGGAGGATTTAGACCGGGAACGGAGCAGGGCAGAGCATGCGGAGGCGGCGCTCGAAGACCTGAACTGGCTCGGGTTGCATTGGGATGAGGGGCCAGACGTCGGCGGCCCGTTCGGGCCCTACACGCAAAGCGAGCGGACCGATATTTACTTGGCGGCATGGCGGCGGCTACACGAGGGCGGATTCATTTACCCCTGCCTGTGTTCGCGCAAGGATATGGCGGCGTCCTTAGGTGCTCCGCATGAGAGCGCAGGACGAGGACAGGATGCGGAAGATGAGCCGGTGTACCCCGGAACTTGCCGAACCCTCGACGCATCTGCGTGCGGAGCAAGCGGGGAAGCTGGCCCGAGAGGGCTCAACTGGCGGTTGCGCGTACCGGACGGGGAGGCAGTGGAGTTTGAAGACGGCAATATGGGACGACAGAGGTTTGTAGCAGGGATCGATTTTGGGGACTTCCTGATATGGCGAAGGGACGGTGTTCCGAGCTACCAACTGGCGTGCGTGGCGGACGACGCCGCCATGCGGATTACGGAGGTGGTGAGGGGAGCCGATCTCCTGAAATCGACTGCGCGACAGATACTTTTAAATCGCGCGCTCGATCTTCAAGATCCGCAGTGGTTCCACTGCGCATTGAGCGTGGATGGGCAGGGGCGCCGGCTGGCGAAGCGGCATGATGCTCTGAGTATTCGGGAACTGCGGCGGCGCGGAAGGAAGTCGGATGAGGTGCTGGGATCAGCGGTCTGAAGCGTTGCCCATTGCAGTTGCGCAAACGCTTGCGACTTTCCCGGAGTACCCCTATAAGCGATGACTATTTGGATTACCGGGTGTGACCATACGGGGATAGCTCAAAAGTGGTATTTCTGGCACTCTTGATATACCGTTGAAGTTCGGCAACGAGATCGACCCGGCGCGGGATAGCGCATCGACAACCGACTACTTTCCCCCAAGGAGTCTGCGGACGATGGCACACCACGATAAACAAGGTTTTCTGTCTTCATTATTCGGGAAGAAAAAGCGGAAGGAAGAAGAAGAAGCTGCGCATCTGGAATTGAGACACAGGATTGAAGAGCGGATCCAGCAAGTGCTTGCAGAATCTATAGAAATCCCTAAGGTACTCAGGTTGGAGGAGAAACGCGCCGAAGTGACCACGCCGGAAGCGGAAGGCGAGACTCCGGTTGATCTCTTCCCGATCTCCGCGAGCGTGATTTCTATTCGCAAGGCTCCTGTTCAGGATTTTCTTCTTTCGAGCTTCGAAAATCCGCGGTCTTACGCGGCGAACGAACGGTAACGTCTCGAGCCATTGGCTTCAGCCTTGAGGATCGGAATGACACCCCGGCTTCAACCGCATGTCTGCTTAAAAAAGTAGCTCTCCGAATCTGACTCAAGAATCGTGGTGCAAGTCCCGAGGCCGAATGCCTCGGGTTTTGTTTTCGTATCCGAATGTTCGGTATGAATCGGGTTGATTCGACTTCGCTTAATTCGTTGTGGTCTCGACAGGCCAAGGTGCATGATCAGTTTCAGAGCAGCCGAAGGAACAGGTGGCTCGTGGCGACTCGGCTTTGATCTTGGGCTAATCGAGCGGACGCGCTGCTGATAGTACGCATCACACTTCGCGGGCGAGGATTGGAATGGCGAAGGCAGACGATGCAGAATTGCTTGAGGTTGCGGGGCGGGTGGTGCGCATCAGCAGCCCGCAGAAGCCTTACTTTACGCGCGGCGTAAAGCTGACCAAGCTGGACATTGTTCGCTACTTTTTGGCGGTGGCGCCGGGGGCGCTACGGGGGATCGTGGATCGACCCGTGGTGTTGAAGCGGTTTGTGAATGGCGCTGAAGCGGAGCCGTTCTACCAGAAACGCGCACCCAGCGATCTGCCGGAGTGGATGCGGACGGTGACGCTGTCATTTCCCTCCGGTCGAACTGCGGAAGAAGTGGTCGTGGATGACGCCGCCGGCCTGGCGTGGATCGTAAACCTTGGCTGCATGGAGTTGCACCCGCACCCGGTGCGCAGCGGAGACTTGGATCATCCGGATGAGTTGCGGGTGGACCTTGATCCGCAGCCTGGCGTTGAGTGGAACGACGTGAGGGCGGTAGCGATGGAGGTCAAGTCGCTGCTGGAGGAACTGGGTTTGCGGGGGTGGCCGAAGACCAGCGGGTCGCGCGGCATCCATATCAACGTGCGGATCAGGCCCCGGTGGAGTTTTACGGAGGTTCGCAAAGCGGCATTGGCGCTGGCGCGTGCAGTGGAGAAGCGATGTTCGCTGGCGAGCAGCAAGTGGTGGAAGGAAGAACGGCATGGCGTCTTTCTGGATTACAACCAAAACGCGAAGGACCGGACGACTTGTTCTGCCTATTCGGTGAGGCCGCTGCCGGATGCACGCGTCAGCACTCCCTTGGGCTGGGACGAGGTGATGACGTGCGATCCCGCCGACTTTACCGTGCTCACCGTACCGGATCGGCTGGCGAAGATCGGCGATCCGCATGCACCGATGGATCAGTACGCGGGAGTGCTGGATGCGCTGCTGGAGATGGCTGCTCGCGATGAGGCAGATGGGATCGGCGACGCGCCGTGGCCGCCGCATTTCGCCAAGATGGAGGGAGAGGCCAAGCGTGTTGCCCCCTCCCGGGCTAAACCATTCTCTGATCAGCTTCAGGAAGGCTTCGGCGAACATCGGTTCCGTCGACAATCGCCGAAAAAAGCGGCCCCACCGAAGGAAGCGGCGTCTGAATCTTCTCCACCAAAGCCAAAGCGCGCTGCCCGTGTTCCGAAAATGCCGCTCATCATCGTCGCGCAAAGTCCTGACAAAGCAGCTGCAGAAACCGGGTTGGAGCGCTGGAAGCAGCAGCATCCCGAGGCTGCAAAGTTGCTGGCTCCAGACGATGTGCTAGTGGATCGGATGCGGGGGACTGCGTACGTCTGGTATCGGATTCGGGTGAACCTGCGGAATGTGCCGGAGGCCTCGCGGCCCGCGCAAGGAGTGCCTGATCCAGATGATGACCCTACAAGACAATGGAAGGAAGCGAAGGGTTGATTCTCAGTTTTGGACCCCGGAGATTTGGCCGACAGGGAAATCTTTGTGCCGCTTGGTAGCAAAAACGCAAGTCTCAGATACAACATTAAGGCACCCCGCGGAGAGGCAGAGGTCTCTGCTCTCTCCGCTCGCCAAGCGTTACGGGTGCTTAATGAACTTGCCCGTCTGGAGTTCGTGCATCGCCTGATTCAGCTCGGCCTGAGTGTTCATCACGATCGGGCCGTACCACGCTACCGGTTCCTCGAGCGGTTTGCCCGAGACGAGCAGGAAACGAATGCCTTCCGGCCCGGCCTTGACGACAATCTCATCTCCACGATCGAAGAGCACGAGCGAATGGTTTTTCGCGTCGTACTTTGCCGGTGCATTGGGATCGACAGCCGACTCAGTGAGAACGGCTTTCGGGTCCGATGCGTCGCGGAAGGTGCCAGCGCCGGCGAAGACGTAGGCGAATGCGTTACGCGTGACCTCAACCTTGATGCGGCGCAGTTTGTTGGGTGGCACCGAGATATCAACGTAGTTGGGGTCAGCGGCGACTCCTTCGACCGGTCCGCGCTTGCCCCAGAACTCGCCTACAATGATGCGGGCTTTCGTTCCGTCGTCCTCAGTTACCTCGGGTATTGCAGCAGACGGGATGTCCTGGTAGCGGGGGTCGGTCATCTTCAAAGAAGCGGGCAGGTTGGCCCACAACTGGAAGCCGTGCATGCGGCCGTTGGCATCGCCTTTGGGCATTTCCTGGTGGAGAATGCCGCTGCCTGCGGTCATCCATTGGACGTCACCTGCAGTCATTTTTCCCTTGTTGCCAAGCGAGTCGCCGTGCGCGACCTCGCCGGCTAGCACGTATGTGATGGTCTCAATGCCGCGATGCGGATGCCAAGGGAAGCCAGCGAGGTAGTCCGCAGGGTTCTCGTTGCGGAAATCGTCGAGCAGGAGGAATGGATCGAAGTCCTTGGTTTTGCCGAAACCGAAGGCGCGCTGGAGTTTGACGCCCGCTCCTTCGATGGTGGGCTTGGTTTCAAGAATCTGTTTGACCGCGCGAAGAGACATGGTGACCTCACTTTTTGCCTTACACATGATTAGATACGCGAGGAAGATATTCGTTGCAACAAGTAGTTTTTGGTGGTCAGTGGTCCTTGCTCAGGCGGGAGATGGGGTAGTTGAGCAAGCCTGCCGGTCCGCTTGTCAGGCTGACCACCGATCACTGACCACTGCTATTTAGGCCTTTATGAACTGGACTTCGAGGGTGATTTGAACGTCGTCCCCAACCAGGAGGCCGCCGGTTTCGAGGGCAGCGTTCCAATTCAAGCCAAAGTCTTTGCGGCTGATCTTGGCCGTGGCAGATAGGCCGATACGGGTGTTGCCCCATGGGTCTTTGGCGGGGGCACTCGGGCCGTCGACTACGAAGACCTGTTGGCGCGTCTGGCCGTGGAGGGAAAGATCGCCGGTGACGTTGTATCCCCCGTCGCCATTGGGCTTGACCGAGGTGGACTTGAAGGTCATCACCGGGTACTGCTCGGAGTCAAAGAAGTCGGCGCTTTTGAGGTGGGCGTCGCGCTGAGTGTCGCCAGTGCTGATGGTGGCGATATCGATCGAAGCCTCAACAGTAGAGAGGGTGGGGTCCGTTGGGTTTTCATAGAGCGTGCCGGAAAGGCCGGTGAAACTTCCTTTTACGTTTGAGATCATCATGTGCTTGACCTTGAACTCGGCGTGGGAGTGGGCAGGGTCGAGCTTCCAGGTGGTGATTGCTGCGGGGGATTGGGTCGAACTGGCCATGGGTGGCTCCTTTCAATTGTCTTGGATGCGCGAGGGAGATAGTTGTTGCAACAAATATTTTTAGGATAGGGATTAGGTGAGGGAGCAGGGGCCAAAAAGCTGGAATTTCTGCCCTGACTCTATCGGTCCTAGCGAGGAAGTTGTTTGCCGCCGATGATGGTGAATGTTACGGACTGGACAGACGAGGCCGTGTCGCCGTCGTATTGAGATCCGCCTAGAGAAAACTTGTAGTTGCCCGGCGTTACGGCGCGAATTCCCTTCTCGTCGACTTGCGAGAGGGTGCGGGCGTCGAGAGTGAATGTGATGTGACGGGTTTCTCCGGGGTTGAGGTGGACGCGCTGGAAGCCTGCGAGCGCGAGTTTGGGCGAAACAGATGATTGTGGGGGGATCAGGTAAAGCTCAGATACCTCATCGCTGGGGATTGAGCCGGTATTCTTCACGTCGGCTTCCAAGGTCAGCGGATCGCCTGCGTTGAGGGTCTTGGTTGAAAGCTTGAGGTCGGTGTAGGAGAAGGTGGAGTAGCTGAGGCCGTCGCCGAATGCGAAAAGAGGCTTGCCCTTGAAGTAGCGGTAGGTGCGATTGGCCATGGAATAGTCGTCAAAAGCAGGAAGCTGATCGATGCCGCTGTAAAACGTGACGGGGAGGCGACCCGCGGGATTGCTTTTTCCGCTGAGGGTTTCCGCGATAGCTTGGCCTCCGGATTGGCCTGGGTACCAGGCTTCGAGGAGGGCGCGAGCGTTGTCTTTTGCCCAGTTCACGGCAAGGGCGCTGCCGTTGAGTAGAACGACGACCATGGGCTTGCCGGTTTTAGCGACGGCTTCGAGCATTTCCTGTTGAACGTCCGGCAGGTTGATGTCGGTTCGGTCGCCGCCGGAGAAGCCCTTGGCGTCCACCTTCATCTCTTCGCCTTCGAGGCGCGGCGTAAGGCCGACGAAGGCGACGACGACGTCGGCTTTGTTTGCGGCGGCAACAGCCAAGTCTTGGAGCAGCTCGTGGCGCGGACTCCACTCGAAGGCAATGCCGGAGCCGGGAATACGGGCAGTCTGGATGTACTCGATGCGGATGTCGTGGGGGCGGGTGTCGGCGAACGGAATGTTGAAATGCTGGATCGCTCCGTAATTGCGGCCGGAGGGCGGGAGCTTGTTGGTCGTTAGTGATGGCGGTGCGTCGGGCACGAGCTGCTTGCCGTCGAGATAGAAGGCGAACTTTACCTTGCCGCCGCAGGGATAGCAAAAGGGGAGGCGGAGCTGGAGGTTAAGCGTTTCTGGAACGGGCGCAGCAAAGGTTCCAATCCAGCGAACGGCGAACGCCTGGGTTATGGTGTCACGAGGCTCTACAGGGTTGGCGAAGGCCCAGTCAAAGTCGATTTGCCTATCGACGCGCGAGAATGCCGGCAATCCTTCAAAACCACCGTGGGCGTAGTAGTCGGCATAAAGACCGCTGCCAGAGAGGCTTGTGGGTACGCCCGGAGGATTTGTGGGTAGTCCAAGCATGGTGCGCGGAACGGGTAGTTCGCCGCCCATGATGTAGGGCGCCCCCTGTGCATAGAGGACGTGTTCGTGGCCGAATTCCTGTTCGATGCCGTCGATGGGGAGGATAGGGCGAAGCGGGATGGCGTTGTAGTTGCCTTCGAGAGCTATGTGGGATCCGGCGAGCGGGCCGATGACGGCGATGGTTTTTTCCCTGGCGGGATCAAGAGGGAGAAAGCGGTCCTCGTTTTTGAGCAGAACCAGCGATTCGCGGGCGGCGCGAAGGGCGAGGGCGACGTGTTCAGGAGAGTCGACGACCGAGTACGGAATGGAGGAGAAGGGGACCACATTGGGGGTATCGAACATGCCCAGTTTCATCCGGGCGGTAAAAAGGCGCTTCACAGAGACGTCGAGTTGAGCTTCGGTGAGGAGGCCTTTGTGGACGGCGTCGGTCAGCTTGAGGTATTCGGTTCCGCAGTCGGTGTCGGTTCCGGCGAGGATGCCCGCAGCTGAGCCGGCTGCGAAGTCCGTGGAGTAGTGATGGCCGTAGGGCTCAGAGAAGTCGCCGATAGCGCCGCAGTCGGAGGTGATAAAGCCGTTGAAATGCCAATCGCCGCGGAGGATGTCGCCGAGGAGCATTTTGCTGGCGCATGCGGGGACGTTGTCGATGGCGTTATAGGCGCACATGAGAGAGTCGGCGTGGCCCTCGGTGATGGTAGCGCGGAAGGCGGGCAAATACGTATCCCAGAGGTCGTGCGGAGTGGGATCGACATTAGCCTTGTGGCGCGTAGATTCAGGTCCGCTGTGAACGGCATAGTGCTTGGGCGTGGCGATAGCGCGGAAGTATTTTGGGTCGTCCCCTTGAATGCCCTGAACGAATGCAGTGCCGAGACGGGCGGTGAGGAAAGGATCTTCGCCATAGGTCTCCTGGCCTCGGCCCCAGCGCGGATCGCGAAATATGTTGATGTTGGGCGACCAGATGGTGAGGCCGAAGTAGCGATCGTGATTGTTATGGGCGATGGCGTCGTTGTATTTCGCTCGAGCTTCTGTCGAGACGACTTCGCCAATCGAGTGAAGAAGTGGTGCGTCCCATGTGGCGGCGTTGCCGATGGCTTGCGGGAACATGGTGGCAAAGCCGGAGCGAGCGATGCCGTGGAGGCCTTCGTTCCACCAGTTGTAAGCGGGTATATCCAGGCGCGGGATCGGCGCGGCGCGGTCAATAAGCTGGGAGACTTTCTCTTCCAAGGTGAGGCGGCCAACTAGATCGTCGACGCGTTTCTCGATGGGAAGTGAGGGGTCGCGGAAGGGGAGGGCAGCTGCCGCTTTGATTTGCTCCTCTGTGGGTGGTGGAGTCAGAGTCTGCGCGCGAGCTTGCGCCGCTGCGGTGAGAGGGAACAGGAAGGCTATGGCGAGCACGGCTGGATGCAGGCGCATGAGGATCATTCTCCGAAGAGCCATAGTAAGGCGCGAGGGCAATCGTCACAAAGGTCGGCTTGCTTGCCAACCTGGCGAACTACAATTCGGGTGAATTGATCCATGGCTGGAATTGTTGATTGAAACGAGGAGGATCCGTGATGAGGATTCGGCTAAAAAGACTTGCGTTGGAAGGCGTGACGCTCGCCTTCGCTGCGGTGATGGCGGTAGGACAGGCGAAGCCGGCGCATGGACCATTTACTGCGAAGGACTGGGCCGGGCTGCATAGTGCGCATGCTGCGGCGATGAGCGCGAATGGAACGATTTTGTATGGCGTGGCGTTTGGGGCAGAGAAGGGGCCCACGCATACGGAGTGGTGGACGGTTGGCGCTGACGGGAATAACGCGAAAAAGCTCGAGATGCCGGATGGATTTCATCCCATGGGATATACGCGCGATGGGCAGAGCCTCTACGGCGGATGGAAGGTGAACGACCATCAGCAGTTCGCGGTGTTCGCGGTGAAGGAGGGAAAGATTGCATCTGCGCCAACGGTGATTGTGGCGTTGCCGCGAGGAGTCGGGTCGGCGAGCCCATCGCCGGATGGGAAGCGATTTGCGATGACGGCCGATCCGCGAGAACCAGACCCGCTGGAAAACTCCAGGCATGTACAGGAGCCGGAGGAAACGAGCCTCTACGTGGTGAACGCGAACGGGACTGATGGCGCATGGTGGTGCAAAGACCTGAAGTACATTTCGGGAGCGATCACGGTGGGCGGGGGCGCAAGCGCGGCGGCGTGGAGTGCAGATTCGCAATCTCTGGCAGTGTTGTCGCAGGTGCCGCGGATCGGGCATCACGAGGTGGGCTCGATGATCGACGTTTGCAGTGCGTCGGGTTCTCGTCACGTTGCGAATATCGCAAATTCAGTAAATGGAATTGCCTGGGTGAATGGCGGGAAGGACCTGGCGTTTTTGTCTACCAAGTCGCTGGTTCTGACTCCGGAGCATGTTTGGACCGTGCCTGCGGCAGGGGGAACCGCTGAGGATCGGACGCCGGATTTGAATGCGACGGCAGTGCAACTAGCGAGCGATGCGAACGGTCGCGTTTGGGTGTCTGTGAACCGTGGCGTGCGCAGCGAGGTGGATGAATTTCGCGATGGGATATTGAAGACGGCATATGCCTGGCCGGATGGGATTGTGCGAGGAACGCCAGTTGAGAGTGAGTATGCCGAGGGTTCAGCCGGTGAGCAGTTGGCGTTTACGGTGAGCGATCCGACACATATGGGGAATGTGGCTGTGGCAGAGGGCGAACATTTGCGCAAGATCACGCATGAGGGCGATGAGCAACTGAAGGAAATCGAACTGGGACTGGTGCAGGTGGTGCAGTGGAAGAGCAAAGGCGGGAGAGCGCTCGAAGGAATTGCGACATTTCCTGCCGGGTATGAAAAAGGGAAGAAGTATCCATTCCTAGTGCTGCCGCATGGAGGGCCTGAGGCGAATGATGAACTTGCCTTCGATGCGTTTTCGCGAACCGTTGCGGGACTAGGCTACGTAGTGCTGCAACCGCAGTATCGCGGATCGACGGGGTATGGTGCGGATTTCCTGGCGGCAATTTATCAACATTTTGGTGATCGTGCGTATGAGGATGTAGATAGCGCTACAGACTTCGCAATCGCGCAGGGATGGGCCGATCCGAATCGCCTTGCGATCTTTGGATGGAGTGCCGGCGGGTTCATGACGTCCTGGACTGTGACGCAGACAGGGCGATACAAGGCTGCGATTGAGGGAGCGGGGATTACGGACTGGGCTCCGTTCCTGTGGACCAGCGATATCGCCCAAGTGGACTATGACGCACGGTGGACAGAAGAAGATCCAGCCGCATTCAGCAAGTTCTCTGCGGTGTATTTTGCGAATAAGGTGACGACGCCGTTGCTGATTTTGCATGGCGAAGCCGACCAGCGTGTACCCACATTTCAAGGGACAGAGTATTTCCAGCTTCTGGCTGCGCGGGGCAAGACGGTGCGAATGGTGACGTATCCGGGGTCGCCGCATTTTCCTGTGCTGTGGGAACAGCGGCTGGATGTTATGCAGGAGTTGGCGGAGTGGCTGGCTAAGTACAACAAGTAGCTGCGGCAGGCTTCTTAACTGCGCGAATTACCGGCCATCACTGTTCGATTTCGGACGGTTAGAGATGCTTATGGACGCCGCTACGATGCTGGAGAAGTCGGCAATCGCGGAATTGGCTGAAAGCATTGACAGACTTCTCTAGCCTCTTTGGAACTTCACTTGCTTGAATTCCGTAAGACTCGTGTCCCTATCTTCCGGGAGGCATTCAGAATGCAGAACTTCTTGTACGACCTGCGGTATGCCATGCGGCAACTGCGCAACACCCCGGGCATGGCTCTGCTGGCGATTCTGACACTGGCGCTGGGTGTAGGAGCGAATACAGCCATATTCACGGTGATCGACAGCGTGCTGCTGCGACCGTTGCCGTATGCGCACTCTGAC
The DNA here is from genome assembly GCF_039994875.1 of Telmatobacter sp. DSM 110680. Taxonomy (GTDB): domain Bacteria; phylum Acidobacteriota; class Terriglobia; order Terriglobales; family Acidobacteriaceae; genus Telmatobacter. Next base: position 1,151,348 of record NZ_CP121196.1, read on the forward strand.
CGGCTGGTGTTTATCGGGCCGGGAGGCGACAAGCCAACCTTCGGATCGACCTCGTGGCTGAACTATGCGGATATTCATGCGCAATCGAAGCTGCTGGAAGATTCTGTCGGGTATGCCGAGGACGTCAGCGTACTGGAGGCAAAAGATGGGTCGGTGAGTGTGGTTGCTCCGCGTGTGACGTCGAACCTGTTCACGATGCTTGGACAGCGTCCGTTGCTGGGACGCACCTTCGAAGATGTGGAAGGGAAGCAGGGCGGCCCTGCGGTGGTATTGCTGTCGGAAGGATTATGGCGGCAGACCTTTCATGCCGACGCAAATATTGTCGGACAGGTTGTGAAGGTGGGCGGAAAGCCAGCGACAGTGGTGGGAGTCATGCCGGCGACGTTCAGCTTTCCTGAGAGCATGGGAGCGGATCTCAAGAAGGGCATCTGGTTGCCGGTTCAGCCGACCCAAGAGATGCTGACGCAGCGCGGGTATCACTTCTTCAACGTGGCCGGAATTATGCGGCCGGGTGTGACGGTGTCGCAGATGCAGCAGGAGGCGAGCGCAATCGGCGCTCGAATTCCGCACGAACACAACGACACGCCGGTCACGTTTCGTGTGGACCGCTATCAGGAAGTGCTGACCGGACCGGTGAAGCCGGTGCTGTACGGGCTGCTGACGGCGTTGGGACTCGTTCTGCTGATCGCGTGCGCCAATGTTTCGAATCTGCTGATTGCGCGCGCGCTGGGACGGCGGCAGGAATTCGCGGTACGCGCATCGCTGGGCGCCGGGCGCTCACGGCTGATGGTGCAGATGCTGTCAGAGGGATTGCTTCTGAGCCTGCTGGGGTGCGGAGTGGGCGTGGCGCTGGCGGAGTTGGCGATGATCGGCATTCGTAAACTGCCCGATGGGACGATCCCACGTTCGGATACGATTGCGATTCACTGGACGGTGCTTCTGGTGCTGGCGGTGATCGCCGCGTTGACGACGGTGCTGTCGTCGTTGTTGCCTGCGCTGCTGGTGGCGAGGGCCAATCCGCAACTGGCATTACAGGCTGCTTCCCGTGGTTTGGGTTCGAAGTCTGCAGGAGGCAAGCTGAGCGGGTGGCTGGTGGCCGGCGAGGTGGCGCTATCAACGCTACTGCTGGTGGGGACTGGGCTGCTGTTCCGCACGCTGTGGAATCTGGAGCAATCACGGCTTGGATTTGAGACGGCGCATATTACGACTTTCATGGCGATGCCATCAGATGCGGCTGGATTCTCGGGCATGGCGGTGTCGGAGGATACGGGAAATGCGCCGTCTTCGGTGGCGACGATTACGTATGAGCCGGTGCTTGAGCGGATCAGGCAGGTGCCGGGCGTAGAGAGTGCCGCGATGGCAACAGCTCCTCCGCTATCGGATATGGATCTGCACTCAAGCTTTGAAATTGTAGGAGAGCCGTTGGATCGAGCGAACCGGCCCCAGGCACGCATGACCGCTGTGAGCGAGGATTATGCGCGTACGCTGGGTACGCCGATCGTGCGCGGACGGATGATCGCTGAGAGTGATGCACTGACCACGCCGTTTGTTGTGGTGGTCAACGAAGCGCTTGCGAAGAAATATTTTCCCGGCAAAGATCCGCTAGGCAAGCAGATTAACCTGGGTGGCAAAGATACGGGAATGATCAAGCCATTCACAATTGTTGGTGTACTCGGCGATCAGGTGGATTCGAGTGTGGGTGGCACGGTGCAGCCGCTGATTATGTTGTCGCAACAGCAGATTCCGACAACTTCGTTGTTTTATCAGGCGCTACTGAAGACGGTGGTGTCATTTGTGGTGAAGACTCGCGGCGAGATTCCGGTGATGCAGGAGATGCGAAACGTGTTTCACCAACAGGCGCCGGCATTCGCTTTGGATAATTTCCAGACAATGCAGGAAGCGGTGGATAAGAATACCTTTAGTCAACGGCTGGGGCTGTATTTAGTGGGCTCGTTTGCGGGGCTAGCCATCGCAATGGTGATCGCGGGATTGTATGGAGTACTGTCGCAGTTGGTGAGCTACCGGAGACGCGAGATCGGGGTACGCATGGCGCTTGGTGCCACGCGCGGAAGCGTAGCAAAACTGGTGTTGCGGCAGGGATCGATTCTGATTGGTGCCGGACTTGTAGCTGGCCTACTGCTAGCCTTTGCGACGGGACGGCTTATCAAGGGATTTTTGTATGAGGTGAAGCCGCTGGATGCAAGCACTTATGTCAGCGTGGCGGCGGTGTTGACGGCGATTGGGCTTGTTGCTGCATTTATTCCTGCAAAACGGGCCGCATCAATTCAGCCCATGCAGGCGCTGCGGGACGAGTAGTAGACAGGGACCAGAGATCGGCGAGGGCTCGGGACGCGTGCAGATCAAAGTCTGATCCGGAGTGTGTAAGATGGTGGGTCGCAAAGTTGGGGCCTTCCATGATCCGTTTATTTTTCTTGTTCAAGAGCCGACGAGCGCTGCCAGGGCTCGCGTGCGCTGCCTTGCTGATACCCGTAGCCGGTTCGTCAAGGATGAAAGCGCAGTCTGCCGCGGGCGAACTCCCCGCCGTTGGTGATCATCAGACTGCTCCTGCCAAACAGATTCCCGACGACCAAAAATCTACCGGCGAAAAGCAGGTGACTAGCGCTGCCAAGATCAGCGATCTGGCGCATCGAGTGATGCTGGCCGGAGTGAAGACGAATGCGCTGGGCGGGGACGATTCGACGCCATGGCACATGAAGGCAGATTTCCAAGTCATTCCTTTTGGTGCTTCTAAACCAGTGAGCGGCACGATGGAGGAGTGGCACTTATCGCGGGACAAGTGGGCGCGGACATTCAAGAGTTCTGAACAAAGACTGACCGGGAGCGAGTGGAGTGTTTCGGCGACGGAGCAACTGCTGAGCAAGCCGACTAAAGTCGGGTTTGATCATCGTCTGCTGGTACTAAGAGTCGCGCGTCCTGTGCTCGATCCGCTGTATCAGGCCGCGAATGTGCTGCCGAATTACGAGATGGACGTGAAACGGGTAAACACCGCTGGCATCTTGTTAACTTGTGTTTCCGTGATCGATCCGAAACGTTATGCGGAACAGGCCAATCCGGATTGGCTGTTTCCGACCATGTGCTTTGACGGCGAATATCATCTGCGGCTCACCGCGACTTCTGACACATCGGTGCAGTGTGAGGATTTGCAGCCGTTCGAGGGACGCACTGTGGCTCGGGATGTCAAGGTGATCTTCAATGGCGCTTTAACCGCTGAGATAAAAGTGACATTGCTGGAGCCGTTGAAGGATGCCAACCTTGACCTGGTGAAGCCGGCGCAAGACGCGATTCCAGAGCCGTACACCATCGAGCCGGGACATGCGAAGCCGGTGTCGGTGTACGAAGTGGGCGCATCGATTCCGCTGAAGCCGGATGGATTTCCATTTCGGGGCGCATTTCCGGTTCCGATCACTATTCACAAAGACGGAACGGTAAAGGCGAGGACCGAGGACGCGTTCTTCTGGAGCCAAAATCTGAAGGATGCCCTGGTCACAGCGGTGAACAAGTGGAAGTTTAAGCCGTACCTTGTGGACGGGCAGCCGGTCGACGTCGCCTGGACGGTGGTGTACATCATCGACGGCAAACCTTTTGTGCCGTCGTATGAGCGCACCGAGACGCAGGTTGCACCTGCGCAACAGGATGGTCCGGGGAGTTCGAGCCCAAACGTTTCGCGTAGGCGCTACGGACATTAAGTGCGTTTCGATCCTGGTAGCTCAACGGCGCGCATCACCGAAAAGGTTGGCATATTTGCAAGGGAAGCCGCATCTCTGACGCCTTTCTGACGTTTCGACAGGTAGACTTTGCGCAATGATTCAAATAGGGAAAGTCGGATCGATCCGCAAAAGTCCATTTGCAGCGGCGGCAATATTTGTGTTTTCTGCGGCTGTTGCCGCGCAGGCAGGCAACGCGAATACCTCGCGCAGCTTTCAGCCGGGCGCCTGCGGTCCTGCTGATCCAGCTTATATTCATACCGCAAACGAGACCGGCGGAGTGCCTCTCTTTCTGCAGCGCAGTGAGGCCGGCAAGTCGATGCAGCTGATGCGTGAATCTTCGCGCGACAATGTCTCGACGGTGCTATGGGCTTCGGCAAAGCTGGATGGCGTGACGCAGAAGCTCGAAATCCCCGTGGACTCGACGACGGAACGAATCACGTTCACATTCTCAGTTGACACAAAGGGGAGCAAGCTTGTGCTGCGCGGACCGAACGGGCAGGCAGTTGGCGAAGGTTCGCTGCGCACTGAAGATACGGAATTGAACTGTGGGCGGCTAATTACTGTAGCGAAGCCGGAGCCCGGTCAATGGCATGCGGAGTTGAATGGAAGCGGGACGTACTGGCTTGAGGTGCAGGCGCAGAGCGAGATCTATTTCATCAGTGCCGAGTTCGTGAAGCCGGGAGGGCGGCCAGGGCATGAGGGAATGTTCAGGATTCAAGGCCAGCCGCTGGCGGGTGAACCCGCCACTCTGCAGGCATCAATCTCGGCGGAGGAGGCAAAGACTACCGACTTCTCGTTTGTGAGCGAGAGTGGCGATGTTTTGCAGAAACTGCGTATGAACGCGGTAGGTGAGGACCGAGAATTCCTGGAATTTAGCGGTGATGTTGATCTACCGGCTGTGCCGTTTCGCCTTGCGGTGAGTGGACAGGATACAAAGGGGATGCAATTTCAGCGCTTCTTCGGGCCTCTGTTTCATGCCGAGACCGTAGCGGTAGTTCCGAAATTGGATTTCGATGAGTTGGCGCCTGGATCAACGTACGTGGCGGAGTTCGAGATCAGGAACCTGGGACCGGCGCGGAGTTTCAAGGTGGTCGTAACCGATGCACGGCGGTTTGCAACCTTTGGCGGAACGCGGGAGTTGACGATTGGCGCGCACCAGACATCCTCTTTCAAGGTGAAGCTGTCGGTGCCGTCCGGGACTGCGAAAGGTGTTGGAGACGACTTAGTGGTGGTCGCTTCGAGCACTTCGGGGACTGCCACGGCGAACTCCGCGGTCGTGCGGCTGACGGTGGCCGACAACGCGCCGCAACAGCCTCACTGAGCAATCGAAACAGACTATTTGCCTTCGTCGGCTTATTCTTAACTACAGATTCCATCCGTGTCCGATTTCGCTCAAACCGTCAAGCAGCAAGTCGACATCGTGAAGATGATCGAGGGGTACATCCGCCTGCGCAAGGCGGGCGCGCAGAACTACTCGGGTCTGTGCCCGTTCCACAAGGAAAAATCGCCTTCATTTTCCGTTCACGCGGTGCGGCAGTTTTATCACTGCTTTGGGTGCGGCGTATCGGGAGACGTGTTCTCGTTTGTGGGCAAGATCGAGAATGTCTCGTTTCCCGAGGCAGTGCGGATTGTCGCGCAGAAGAACGGGATTCCGTTGCCGAAGCGGGAGTTTTCTTCTCCCGAGGAAGCGGCCGAAGCGCGGATGCGGGGGAAGCTGCTCGATCTCCATGAGGCTGCGGCTACGTGGTTTGAGGAGCAACTGCGCGGGCCGGAGGGGGCTTCGGCGCGTGAGTATCTCGCTGGTCGGGGGGTGACGCCCGAAGGCATCAAAGTTTTTCGGATCGGATATGCGCCGGACAGCTTTGGGGCGTTGCGCGATCGGCTGAGTGGAATGGCGGATGAGGCCACTCTGCGGGCATCGGGGCTGTTCAGTTCGAAGGAACAAGGCGATGGGACGGAAGGGCGCATTTACGACCGGTTTCGCAAGCGGGTGACATTTCCAATCTGCAATGAGAGCGGGCGGGTGATCGCGTTTACGGCGCGGACGCTGGAGACGGGGGAAAAGGCAGGCGCAAAGTACATCAATTCCCCGGAAACGCCGCTTTATACGAAGGGGCAGGTTCTTTTCAATCTGGATAAGGCTAAATCCGCAGTCCGGCAGGCGGGATATGCGCTGCTCGTTGAAGGGCAAATGGACTGTATTTCGCTATTTTTGCGCGGAATTCAGCACGTTATCGCCACCAGCGGGACAGCTTTTACCGAGCAGCAGGTCGCGATTTTGCGGAGGCACACGCAGAACGTGGTAGTTAATTTCGACCCGGATGCGGCGGGGGCAAATGCGGCCGAGAAGTCCATTGCTTTGTTGACGGAAGAGGGGTTTAACCTAAAGCTCGTGACGCTGGACGGCGGACTCGATCCGGACCGGTTTATCCGCGAGCGGGGGGTGGAGGCCTACACGCAGGCTGTGATGGGGGCAAGGCGGCAGTCGGACTATTTGATTGAGCGCGCACGACAGATGTTTCCTGGTCCGGCTGCCGACCAGAAGCTGAAGGCAATGAATTACTTGCTGCCGCACATTCGGAGGATTCCGCAGAAGCTGGTTCGCGATCAGTTCGCGATGGATGCGGCGCAGAAGTTGGGGATCGACTCGGCGGTGCTGCGAGAGGAGTTGCGCCAGGCAGCCTTAAGGCGGCGAGACCACATCGAGGTGCGAGCGACGGCACTGACGGAGGTGGAGCGGGTCCTCCTGCGGGCTTTAGCGGTGACAGATCCTGAGCACGAGGAATCCAGGCGCTCGGCCGCCGATGCGCTACTTAGGCAACCACAATGGTTTGAGGGGCTTGGCGCATTCGATGCCCTGATGGCGCTGGCCAACCGTGGGTCGCGTGATCCGATGGACGTGGTCGAGAATCCGGCGCAGAGGGCGCTGCTGGCAGAGGCTTTGCTGGCCGAAACTGAGCCTCCTTCGTCGGAAACGGTGATAGATGCAATTGTCAGCCTGCAAAGGCGCAAGATCGAGGCGGAGTTGCGAAGTATACGGGCGCAGATTCAGGACGCCGAACGTAAAGGCGATTTCTCAGAGCTCGCTGTATTGACGCAAAGAAAACTGGAATTGGACCGAGCGTTGAGACAGTTGCGGGCCTCGGGACCGGCCGGAAATTGACGCCGCAAATTATTGATTTTTTTGAGTCGGTTTGGACACGGAACACGTCCAAATAAACAAGAACAGCGGGCGACAGGCGGTTACCCGCGGGGAATCCAGGCTCGAATTTCGCGGTTTAACGGCGAGATGAGCTGTGTTAATCTATTGATCTCTGTGAGGATGCGCGCCCCCTTGCCCCAAATATGAGCTTCGGCTCGCGGGCGACCAGGCGAAACCTGAAGCGCGATGATCCTGCTCCGAGCGACTATTTAGACCGCTTATTTCATGCGGGGGACAGGAGTTCGTGTCCGCAAATGCGCACGTTTGGGCATCCAAATTTTGTTGCGCGCGGAACGAGCTCTGCACTGGTGCGCGAACCGGTGCTAAAACTTGATCGCGCTGGAGAGTAGGAACAGTTTTGGCCATCAACGACAAATTTGAAGACGACATTACTAACCTGATCGATACCGGCAAGGAAAAGGGCTACCTGACCTATGGCGACGTGAATGACATGTTGCCAGAGGACATCAGCACTTCCGCCGATGATATGGACGACCTGCTGACGACGATCGGCAGCCAGGGCATCGATCTACTGGACGCACCGAAATTCGGTGCGGACAAGGATTTTGAGCTTGAAGAAGGCGAAGACGTAGAGCTTGACCTGACGCCTGGAACACTCGAAAAAACCAATGATCCCGTTCGCATGTACCTGCGCGAGATGGGCACCGTGCCGCTGCTTACGCGCGAAGGCGAAGTGGAAATCGCCAAGCGTATCGAGCGCGGACAGATGCGTGTGTTGAAAGCGATTTCCCGTTCGCCGATCGTCATTCGCGAGATTCTGGCCCTCGGTGAAGACCTCAAGCGTGGCGTGCGCAACGTGAAAGAGGTCGTGGTCTTCGACGAAGAAGAGCTGACCGAAGAAGTAGTGCAGTCGCGCGTGCGGTCCACGGTTGCGCGTATTGACGCGATGGTGAAGCACCAGAAGAAGATTGCGGGCTTTGAAGAAAAACAAGCCGCAGCAAACAGCAAGACCAGCCAGAAGGAACTGCGCAAGCTGCGTTGGCTGATCGCACGCGAAAAGGTATTCGTATCACGGATTGTGCGCGAGTTGAAGTACACGGGCCTGGAACGCAAGCGCCTGCTCGACAAGGTCAACAAGACCGTGGACACGATGCGTACTCTTGAACGCCAGATTCGTTCGCTCGATCAGAAGCATGAAGCTTCGAAGAGCGATGAACTGAAGAAGGAATACCGTCGCCAACAGAAGAACTGCAAAGTTGATCTGGAAAAGATCGAAGCCGACGCGGGTGTTTCAATTGTCGAATTGAAGCGCACGCAGCGCGAAATGATCCAGGGCGACATGGACGCCGAGCAGGCGAAGCGGGAACTGATCGAAGCCAACCTTCGTCTTGTGGTTTCAATCGCAAAGAAGTATACGAACCGCGGACTACAGTTCCTCGATCTGATTCAGGAAGGCAACATCGGCCTGATGAAGGCGGTGGACAAGTTCGAATATCGGCGCGGATACAAGTTCTCGACATACGCGACGTGGTGGATCCGCCAGGCGATTACGCGCGCGATTGCGGACCAGGCACGTACGATTCGTATTCCGGTGCACATGATCGAGACGATCAACAAGCTGATCCGTACGTCTCGCCAATTGGTTCAGGAGCTGGGTCGTGAGCCGTCAAGCGAAGAGATCGCAAGGCGCATGGATATTCCAGTCGCGAAGGTTCGCAAGGTGCTGAAGATTGCGCAGGAGCCTATTTCACTGGAGACGCCAATTGGTGAAGAGGAAGACTCGCACCTCGGCGACTTCATTGAAGACCGGCAGGCGGTTTCGCCGAGCGAGGCTGTGATCAGCGTGAACCTGAAGGAGTACACATCTCAGGTTCTGCGTACATTGACGCCGCGTGAAGAGCGGGTTATCAAGATGCGCTTCGGCTTGGAAGATGGCTCGGAGCACACGCTGGAAGAGGTAGGACAGAGCTTCCAGGTGACGCGCGAACGCATTCGGCAGATCGAAGCCAAGGCGTTGCGCAAGCTGCGTCATCCGTCACGCTCGCGCAAACTGAAGGCGTTCGTGGACGGCGTTAAAGAAATGTAACCTCCAGCAACCAAGAATTGTTCAAAGGCCGCAGCCAATAGGTTGCGGCCTTTGTTTTGAGTCCTTTGCTTGGAGCGGTGAGGGTGATTGAGGAGTGACGGACGGCTGCTTGCGGCCAACTTAAGCGATCAAAAACGAATCAACTTATATATGAGAAAGAATTTTCAGTTTTCCACGATGATCCTCGGAGCGGCTCTGTTGTGTGGGCCGGCTTTTGCCACAGCACAACAGACAGATAGCGGCGCGAAGCAGGATATGAAGAACGCCGGGCGCGAGACGAAATACGCGGCCCAGGACGCGGCGCACGGAACCAAGCAAGGAACAAAGAAGGCTTACCACAAGACCAAGCGTGGCACCAAGAAGGCGTATCGCAAGACGAAGGATACAACCAAAGGTGCCGTGAATGGTGCCAAGGAAGGCGCTAGAACTCCTGAATAGAGAATTCCTAGAGCAATAGAACTAAAGGTGTTAAAACAATGCGGCCGGCTGCAGTCAAAGACTGCCCGGCCATTCATTGTTTTTCAAGATTTCAGGAAGTTTCCCTCAAAACGAGTGGCGCGATTAAATCCGCTTGCGGACCTGCGCAATGCTCTGCTAAAACGTTTTCGCACGAGTTTTGCATGGTTTTGTGAAGGGAAAATTCGCATGAAAGTTATCAGTCGTCGCCAATTTGGAAAAAGTGTTGCCGCAGCAGCAGCCGCAACTTATGCTGGTCTCTCTTTGCCACGCCTTGCCCTGGGTGAGCCGCATCCGATGCGTCTTGAATACCCCAAGGGATTTCTGTGGGGATGCGCAACAGCGGCGTATCAAGTGGAGGGCGGCGCACAGGCGGATGGTCGCGGCCCGTCGCTCTGGGATGTGTTCTCGCACACACCGGGCAAGACGCACAATGGCGAGACGGGCGACGTTGCAGATGACTCGTATCACCTTTACAAAGACGACGTGCAGCTATTGAAGAATCTAGGCGTCGGCACGTATCGCATGTCTATTTCGTGGTCGCGCGTATTTCCCACCGGCACCGGACAGGTGAATCAAAAGGGCCTGGATTATTACAGCAGGGTTGTGGACGAACTGCTGGCAAACAACATTACCCCGTACGTGACGATGTTTCACTGGGACACGCCTGCTGGATTGCAGGGCGGATGGCAATCGCGGGATACTTCAAAGGCTTTTGCGGATTATTGCGCTTACGTGACGAAGCACTTGGGGGACAAGGTAAAGCACTGGATGACGACCAATGAATTCATCTGCTTTACGGACCTTGGTTACAAAGAAGGCCAGTTTGCACCGGGGATGAAACTCGGTGCGGGTCCGGTAAATCAGATCCGGCATCATGCCATCCTGGCACACGGGCTGGGAGTGCAGGCAATTCGAGCGAATGCTCCGAGCGGCACGCAGGTGGGGCTTGCGGAGAATGCGATCGTGGTAGCCCCCGTGATGGAAACTGATGAGCACATTGAAGCCGCGCAAAAGGCAACGCGCGACGTGAATGCTCCGTTCCTGACGACATTGCTGGATGGCAAGTATCCGGAAAGCTATCTTGCTCACGAAGGAACAAATGCGCCGAAGGTTGAAGATGGCGACATGAAGGCGATCGGCAGCGCCATCGATTTCCTCGGCGTGAATATCTATGTGCCGCTTTATGCACGTGCGGATGGGTCGGCGCAGGGATATGCGATGGAACCGATGCCGACTTCGTTTCCGCATATGGCCTCCCCTTGGCTGCAGCTTGGGCCAGAGTGCATCTACTGGGGCGTGCGCAATGTGTGCGACATCTGGAAGGACAAGGTTCCGGCAATATTCATCACCGAGAACGGAACGTCATCGGACGATGTGCTGACGCCTGCTGGCCGCGTGGAGGATGTTGACCGCGTGATGTATCTGCGCAATCATCTGACACAACTGCATCGCGCAGTGAGCGAGGGTTATCCCGTGAAAGGCTACTTCCTCTGGAGCCTGATGGATAACTTCGAGTGGGCCGATGGGTACTCGAAGCGGTTCGGCCTTCACTACGTTGACTTCAAGACTCTGAAGCGGACGCCGAAGCTGAGCGCAGAGTGGTACAAACAGACGATCGCCAATAACCGAGTGGAATAGTCGCGCAGAACGCGTTGCCAGAGACCCGCGGCCCCAAGGCTGCGGGCTTTTGTTTTCGTGGATGAAGGAAGTGACGGATTCGACCCTGTGTCTCAGCGGGGTATACTGCGAGAAATTCTGAAGGAGATTCCCCGTGAGCCGCTCATTAATTCGGATTTTCGTGTTTGTTGCCGTGGCTGCGTCGATGTACTGGACCGCTGATGGGCAGACAGCTGCCAAGGTTCCCACGATCGATCAATCGCTCGAGATGTACAGCGTGGGTTCGCCCAAAATCTCGCCGGACGGCAAACGCGTGGTGTACGAACAGACGCGGACGAACTGGGATGCAAATGCGTTTGAGACAGACCTTTGGATTGCCGACGTCGCTACAGGAGAACGGCATCAATTGACGACGACTGGGCACTCCTGCAATCCGGCGGAGTGGTCACCGGATGGAAAGTGGATCGCGTTTGTGTCCGACAGGCCAGGGTCTTTGCCGAAGTCGCCAGCGGAGAAGAGACAGCTTTGGATCATGCCCGCGGATGGCGGCGAGGCACAGCAACTTACAAAGATGGAGAAGGGCGTTGGCGGATTCGAGTGGGCTCCTGATTCGCAGCGGATTGCATTTTCGGCGGAGGCTCCAGAGCCGAAGCCGATGAAGGATCGCAAGGAGTCGTTCGGCGATTATCACGTGATTCACGCTGATTACGAGATGACTCATTTGTGGTCGATTGATCTGCCAAAAACGGACGAGGCGGCCCGCGTGAGTGCGGTAGGCGAACCCAAGGAGATCACAAAAGAAGACTCGTTCAGTGTGGAGGAATTTTCCTTTTCGCCGGATGGGACACAGATCGCGTTCAGTGCGGCACGCGACCCTGACTTGATCTCTTCGTTCTCGAAGGACATCTATGTGGTGGCTGTTAAGGACGGCGTGGTGAAGAAGATCGTCGACATGCCTGGACCGGATTCGGATCCGCATTGGTCACCCGATGGGAAGCAGATCGCCTACGTGACTTCGAACGGAGAGAAGTATTTCTTCTACGCGAACCAGAAGATTGCAGTGGTGGATGCGCAGGGGGGAACTCCGCGGGTGATCAGTGATGCGTTCGATGAAGATCCAGATCTGTTGAAGTGGGCACCGGAAGGAATCTACTTCTCAGGCTTGCAGAAGATGAGTTCGTCGCTGTACCTGCTTGATCCCGCAAGCAAGGGCATCAAGAAGATGGCGATGCCGGGCAGTGAGATTGCGGGATCATTTACGTTTTCGAAGGACTTCAAGCAACTGGCGTATCGCGGAGCTGGAACTAATCAATATGCCGAGATTTACGCCACCGCCGCCCTCCCGGAAGGATCACCGAGGCGACTGACACATGCAGGCGGGCAGGAGGCGCAGTACACGCTGGCGAAGCGGGAGGTGGTGCGGTGGAAGTCGGGAGATGGAACGGAAATTGAAGGCGTGCTGTACAAGCCTGCGGATTTCTCTCCGACGAAGAAGTATCCGCTGCTAGTGGTAATTCACGGTGGGCCGACAGGGATCGATATGCCGGTGGTGAGTGCCGATCGCTATTACCCGATCGAGCGATTTGTGGCGAAGGGTGCGCTGGTGCTGCGCCCGAACTATCGCGGATCGGCGGGATATGGTGCGAAGTTTCGTGCGCTGAATGTGCGCAACCTGGGCGTGGGTGACTATGCCGATGTGATTTCGGGTGTGGACTATTTGATTGCGCAGGGATATGTGGACAAGGACCGCGTTGGATCGATGGGGTGGAGCGAAGGCGGATATATTTCAGCGTTCATTACGACGTCGAGCGACCGGTTCAAAGCGGTGAGCGTGGGGGCAGGGATTTCAGACTGGATGACATATTACGCGAACACCGACATCACTCCGTTCACCGCGCAGTATTTGCGCGCAACGCCATGGGACGATCCGGAGATTTACAAGAAGACGTCGCCGATCAGCTATATCTCGAAGGCGAAGACGCCTACGCTGATTCAGCAGGGGAGCGCGGACAAGCGGGTTCCGGTGCCCAATAGCTTTGAACTGCGACAGGCACTTGAGGATCACGGCGTTCCCGTAAAGATGGTGCTGTATGACGGGTTCGGACATCCGATCAACAAGCCGAAGCAGCAGCGCGCGGTGATGGAGGAGAACGAGAACTGGTTTGGCCATTACATCTGGGGCGATCCGCTGGCGCCGGCGCTGACGCCTCGGCCTAACGATAAGAAGGACGATAAAGACCCTGCTGCGAAATAGAGCTCAGGATGGCTCCTGCGAAGCAGCCTCGAGTTGTGCCCATTCGTCGGGGCCGATCGGGAGGGCGGCGGCGGCGATGTTTTCTTCGAGGTGTTTGACCTGCGACGTGCCCGGGATGGGCAACATGACTGGCGAGCGATGCAACAACCACGCGATGGAGAGCTGCGCAGGACTGGCGTCGTAGCGCGCAGCCAGTTGCTTCAGGGTCTGCGCGAAAGGGTGATCGGGCTTGAGCAGCTTGCCGCCGGCGATCGGATACCACGGAAGGAAGGCGATGTTGTGCTGCTCGCACCAGTTCAGCGTCTGCTCGTGGCGTCGGTCGGCGAGTGAGTAACGATTTTGCACGCTGACGATGGGAACGATCTTTTGAGCCTGCTCGATCTCTGCCGGCGTGACTTCGCTAAGACCGATGTGGCGGATCTTCCCCTGTTCCTGCATCTGGCGAAGCGCGCCGAGCGATTCTTCGAGCGGAGTACGCGGGTCGATGCGATGTAACTGGTACAGGTCAATGCGTTCGAGCTTCAAGCGACGCAAGCTCATTTCGACACACTGGATTAAATAGCCGGCCCGCCCAACGTATTCGGTTTTAGCGGGTCCCTGACGAGTGATTCCGCCCTTGGTCGCGATGACGAGACCTGGCGGATAGGGGTGAAGCGCTTCGCAGATGAGGCGTTCGGCGACTTCGGGACCGTAGGCATCGGCGGTATCGATCAGGGTGACACCGAGTTCGACGGCGCGGCAGAGGACGCGACGGGCCTCTTCGGGATTTTGCGGCTCGCCCCAGGCGCCATCGCCAACCAGACGCATGGTCCCAAAACCGAGACGATGGACGGGGAGATCACCGCCGATTTGCAGGGTGCCACCGAGTGAAGTGTTCATGATGGCTATGATGCTTGATGACGGTCGACGGTGAATAGCGGGCAGTGGACAACGAGAACAGACTGAGAGACTAGGGGCTAAAGACTGGGGTCCCGAAACGGGTCGGCGGGAACTCCTTACGTGCTGGGTGCGTATGGTTTAATGCAAGGAACGCAGGAGATGCAGCCATGACGACCACCCCTTATGTGAATGCGCAGGCAGTGTTCTACCAGCAGTACGAGCAGGCGCGGCGAGACGAGGTTGTGGGGATTCTGCTGGCGCTGTTCCTGGGGACGTTTGGAGTCCATCACTTTTATCTGAGAAGGACGGGACTCGGGATCCTCTACATCGTCTTCTTCTGGACGGGAATTCCGACGGTGCTAGGGTTCATCGAGTGCTTCTTTATGCCTGCGCGAGTGCGGGAGTTCAACGCGATCCAGGCGGCGGGCATTGCTGCAGCACTGGGAATCACGATGCCGGCTTATGGGCAGCCCATCAACATCAACGTGAATGTGCCGCCCGGAACCGGTGCGCCCGCGCCGAGTGTTTCCGCAATGACGCAGCCCGGAACGCTGGTGGCATGTTCCAGATGCCAGAAGACGAATCCAGCGGGAGCGAAGTTTTGCTCGGGGTGCGGCGGCGCATTGTAGGAGCCGAGACGAACTAAGAGCGCTCACAGATGGTCGAACTGGTCGACCTCCGACGGAATTACATATTCGCGTGGCCCGAGCGCATGGACTCGTTGAACTGCGGCTTGGTGAAGTTGAGTGCCGCGTCGCGAGCTGCTTCATATTCTGCGGAGCGCGCCATGAGTTGCGGAGTGGCTGCCGCATATTCCCCGCTCAGCGTCATCAGACCTTCACCGGCTTCTTGGCCTGCCATGCGGAGCAGATCGGATTCCGTAGTGTTCAGATATTGGGCATCGCGCGGATCGGCGATCCACACCGGCTTGCCTTCTCCCAGAACGCCGGAAAGCCAGTAGATCTTGCTGAGCAAATAGCGCAAGCGCTCCTGGTCGTCGGTCTCGGTAAAGACAAACTTCTTTTGCCAGCGGCTATAGAAGCGGGTGGTGACGGGGACGGGCTGGCGATTGCCGGACTTGAGGAATTCGAGCTGTCCGAAGTCGACGGTCTTACGAATGGCGTTGTAGACAAAGGTTTCCGCGTAGGGCTGTTCCATGGCCGGAACGATTTCGGCAAAGGTGACGGTGACGGAGGCAGCGACTTTTGCATGCAGGTTGTGCGCACCGCCGTCGGCAATCGAGATCTCACCGTGAACGATGTAAGTGTCGGAGCCAGACGTGGAGCGGTGGAAGGGCCACTGGAATTTGCCGAAGGCGAGGGGCAGGCCGCCCAGAGTAACGTAGCAATCGGGGCGCGGATTGCGCAGGCGCTTGGCTTCCGCAGCGAGGTGGGCTGCCATCTCGGGAAGTAGATTGGCCTTATCGAAATCAAAGGCCTCGGTGAGTTCCAGTTGAAGCCTGCGATCATCGAGTCCCGGTAGACCAAGCTGGAAGACCTGCGTAGGCTGGCCGCTGAGATCGGATCCCTCAGTGGCGGAGACAAGCTTGAGGCCTGCCTTGATGGCGGCCGTTTCAATGGATGAGACGAGATTAGCTTTCGATGTCATGAATGGACCTGCGGTGAATTCGTGTCCTATCCAGTTTAGTGTATGGGGAAGGAATCGGAGCATCGGATGCTGCGGTCGCTGATCGAAGAGCAAGGTTCACGAAGCAAATTCCGACAACCCGTCGCGTACCAGCAATCTAGGGGACGAATTACCCCGGAGCGGGTCTACATACCCGGAATCCAGATTTTGCCGGCAGGTATCAATTCTGTTCCGCCAGGCATTGGGAGCACTTCGTCAGATAGGCAGTAGAAATCGAGCCCTTTATAGCTGGTGAGGTATTGGTACTTCGTAGAGAAGAATCCTCCCTCTGCTGTCACGACCAGGGGATCTTTGGCGCGTGCCAGTATTTTGAGAAAATCTTCCGGCACGACCTGAACGATGGCACCTGAAGCTTTGACGGCGTTTGCGACGGCTGCAGCGGCTGCAGCGGCTCCGGCACCAGCGGCCATGTGCAATTCCTCCTCGACGTGCAGCGATTCTAACAAAGCTTGAGGGATGCACAGGAGGCCAAAGGACGGCATGATTTTTTAGATCTCATTGGAAGAACTGGCCGGGTATTCGACGGAGCGGTAATTCGTGGCCGCGTGCACTTGTTTGAAGTGCGCGTGGCGAAAAGGATCGAGCAAAAGAGACATTTACAATGAGAATGTGCAGGCAGAAGCGTCCGATCCGATTATCGTCGCCGAGAATTTGAGCAAGGTTTACGCCGCTGGCCGGATTATGGTCGCAGCAGTCCGGTCCGTGTCGTTTGAGGTGAAGCGCGGCGAGTTTGTGGCAATCGTGGGGCCCTCGGGATCAGGAAAGTCGACGCTGTTTTATCTACTTGGCGGTTTGACACGGGCGAGCGAAGGCAAGGTTGTCATTGATGGCGTTGACTTTGCGAGCCTAAGCGATGCGGATCGGACGCGGCTGCGCAAGCACAGGATAGGCTTCGTGTTTCAGAAGTTCAACCTGCTGCCCACGCTTTCTGCCATGGGAAATATTGAGATTGCGTATACGGTCAGCGGACGCAAAGAGCCGATGGATCGCGCTTATCTGGAGCATTTGAGCGATCTGCTGTCGATCCGGGGACGGCTGGAGCACCGGCCGTCGGAGCTCAGCGGCGGCGAGCAGCAGCGGGTGGCGATTGCGCGCGCGTTGATAACGCGGCCGTCTATCGTGCTGGCGGACGAGCCGACGGGGAACCTGGATACGAAGAACTCCGATGCGGTGCTGAAGATGCTGGTACGTTCGAATCAGGAGCTTGGCCAGACAACGCTGATGATCACGCACAATCCAGAGGCTGCCTCGATCGCCGGTCGGATTTTGCATATGCGCGACGGCGAGATTATAAGGATCGAGAACGGATTGGGGTATAAGGCAAGCGGGATGGGAACGGCTACTAGCCAGCAGGGCGGAGCAGTTTCAGCGGTTTGACCCGTGTTGGCCAGCCCGGTATACTCGACTTTGCAGTAAGCGGGAGTAGCTCAGTGGTAGAGCATCGCCTTGCCAAGGCGAGGGTCGCGAGTTCAAATCTCGTCTCCCGCTCCAAATCGCCCTCCGGCGCCCGCCGGGTTGGCTACGGCGATGTGGAGCGCTGAAAATAAAGACAGCCCTGCCAAAGGCGCGGTACCCAAGTGGTAAGGGAGAGGTCTGCAAAACCTTTATGCGCCGGTTCGATCCCGGCCCGCGCCTCCAATTCCTTTCAACGCAAAGTTAGAAATTCTCCACTGCGTCATCGCCGGCTGTGATTGCCGTTTGCAAGAGCAGAGGAAGTGCCCGTTCCTGTTTCGGGTCGTCACGTCAGCGTGAGCCAGTTGGCGCTGCAATAATCATCAAGCAAACAAAAGGCGAAGAGGCTAGAATCTCTTATGGGCTTCCCCCCTCAGCTTGCCTGGGCTCACCCGATCGTTGCGGAATGGTTCGTCACCCGGTTTGGAACTCCGACCGAACCGCAGGTGCACGGCTGGCCGAGCATTCTGCAGGCGAAGCCAACCTTGATCTCGGCTCCTACGGGATCGGGAAAGACACTCGCAGCATTTCTGGTTTGCATTGACCGGCTATTTCGCCGGGCCATTGACGGGTCGTTGTCGCCGACAACGCAGGTGGTCTACGTTTCACCGCTGAAAGCTCTCTCCAACGACATTCAGAAAAATCTCGAGGAGCCGCTTCGAGAGATCCAGCAACTGGCGCTGGAGCGCGGAGTTCTTTCAATGGAGATCCGCACTGGTGTGCGCACGGGCGACACGTTGCCAAAAGAACGCGCGGCAATGCTGCGCAAGCCTCCGCACATCTTGGTCACTACACCGGAGTCTCTGTACATACTTCTTACTGCCAAGCGCAGCCGCGAGCGTCTGCATCACGTGGAGACCGTGATTGTGGATGAAATCCACGCGGTGGCCGATGACAAGCGCGGCGCTCATCTTGCACTCTCGCTAGAGCGGCTGGATGCGCTCGTCTGCGGCGAGAATCGACTCTCGCCCGGCTCCTTCATCACTGGTCTGCTGACGGCTCCCCAGCGCATCGGACTTTCTGCCACACAGAATCCCATTGAACTGGTTGCCGATTTCCTCACAGGAACATGCCAAGGTCGCACGCCGGCAACGGTCGTTCAGATGGGCCAGAGACGATCGTTGGATGTGGCCATCGAAGTTCCGAGTGATGAACTGACCTCGGTGACCTCGCATCGGATGTGGGAAGAGATCTTCGACAAGCTAGCGACTTATACGGAAAGTCATCGATCCACATTGGTGTTCGTGAATACGCGACGATTGGTGGAACGAGTATCGTTCGCGCTGGCGGAGCGGCTCGGCATTGAGAATGTGGCGGCACATCACGGATCGCTCTCGCGCAGCTTGCGGCTGGATGCAGAAAGGCGCTTGAAGCGAGGCGAGATAAAAATACTGGTCGCGACCGCTTCCCTGGAGCTTGGAATCGATATCGGCAATGTCGATCTTGTTTGCCAGATAGCCAGCACCCGTGCCATCTCCGTTGCCATGCAGCGAGTTGGACGTGCGGGTCACTGGCGCGGCGCGATTCCGAAAGGGCGGTTGTTTGCAACTACGCGTGATGATCTTTTGGAGCAGGCGTCGCTGATCCGGCAAATGCGATCTGGATCTCTGGACCTTCTTGAAATTCCAGCGCAGCCAATGGATGTGCTGATGCAGCAGATTGTAGCTGCGTGTGGAGCGGAGTCGTGGGACAAGGCCTCTCTGTTCGCGGTGATGCGCCGCGCTTATCCATATCGCAACCTGACCTGGGAACAATTCGAAGAGATTGTCGCGCTTCTTTGCAATGGAATCGAATCGAGTCGCGGCCGCTATGGTGCATACCTTCTGCATGACGGCATTCATGGACAGCTGCATCCACGGCGCGGCGCTCGCATGATTGCCATTTCGAATGGTGGAGCTATTCCAGATACGGCTCTGTTCAATGTGATCTTGCAGCCGGACGGGGTGCAAATCGCGACGCTTGACGAACACTTCGCTGTCGATTCAAGTCCCGGTGATGTGATTCTGCTTGGTAATTCAAGCTGGCGGGTGCAGCGTATTGAATCTGCCGGGCAGGTTCACGTCGAAGACGCTCAGGGTGCGCCTCCCAGCGTGCCTTTCTGGACGGGTGAAGCGCCGCAGAGAACCGATGTGCTTTCGGACGGCGTGAGCGAGTTGCGAAAACAGATCTGCGAGCGCACGTCGGGGGTTTCGCCGGAGTTCATCTCTGCTGCACAGCCTGAAGTCGCGTCCGCGATCGCCTGGCTGATGGAGGCGTGCGGCGTGTGCAAGTGGGGAGCGCAGCAACTGGTGACCTATATTGTTGCCGGGCGGGCGGTGCTTGGCGCTGTTCCGACCAAATCCACCATCATTGCGGAACGCTTCTTCGATGAGGGTGGGGGTATGCAGCTCATTCTGCATGCGCCTTTTGGCGGACGCGTGAATAAGGCTTGGGGATTGGCGCTGCGGAAGCGATTCTGTCGAGGCTTCAACTTTGAACTGCAGGCCGCAGCCACCGATAACGGAATCAACATCTCGCTTGCGGAGCAGCACAGCTTCCCACTATCGGATGTATTCCAGTTCCTCACGGAGATCACAACGCGGTCGTTACTGGAACAGGCATCGCTGGCGGCACCTGTCTTCAAGACGCGGTGGCGCTGGGCGGCGGGGCGCAGTTTGCAATTGTTGCGCAACTCCAAGGGGAAACGTATCGCTCCGCAGGTTCAACGCACCCGCTCAGAGGATCTGCTGGCAAGCGTCTTTCCTCAGGCGGCTGCATGCTTCGAAAACATCGAAGGCGACATTCAGATTCCTGATCATCCCTTGGTCCGTGAAGTGATGGGCGATGTACTTCAGGAGGCAATGGACCTTGAAGGTCTGCTGGTGGTGATGCGCGGCATTCAAGACGGGAGCATACGTTGTCTGGCAGTGGATACGCCGGTGCCATCGCAATTCGCGCATGAGTTGCTGAATGCGAATCCATACGCGTTCCTCGATGAAGCAGGATTGGAAGAGCGCCGTGCGCGCGCGATATCTCTGAAAAACGGCATTCCACAAAGTGTTCTGGAAAAGCCGGGAAAGCTGGATCCGAAGGCAATAGACACCGTTCGCGCGGAGTGCTGGCCCGATATCCGTGACTGCCACGAAATGCATGACCTGCTGATGAGCCTTGTCGTGCTGCCTGTCTCCATCACGGAGCAGGAACGCGCTCGACATTGGATGGATTTTTACGAACGATTGGAGCGCGACGGCAGGGCGCAGACGTTCGAGTGTGGGAGCCTGCGATGCTGGGTCGCGACGGAACGGCTCGCTATGATGCAGGCTTTGTGGTCTGGATCGCCTGATGAAAATGGTGCACGCGAAGAAGCATTGAAGAAATGCGTGCAAGGTTGGATTCAAATTCTAGGGCCAGTCACTGCCGAAGCGTTTGCGCATGAACTTTCATTGAATTCTGCATCTGTGTTTCAACAATTTGTAGCGTTGGAAGCGCAGGGCATTCTTATGCGTGGCGCGTTCGAGAGGGCGGCTGCTGAAGCGGAATGCGAAATTGAATGGTGCGAGCGTCGTATTCTTCAGCGGATTCACAAGCTCACCATCGGGAGTCGCAGGAAACAGGTGGAGGCGGTTTCTCCGAAAATATTCATGAGATGGCTGCTCGGATGGCAGCACCTTGCACCACAGACCCAGCTTGCCGGCGAGGAAGGACTGCTGGAGGTTCTCAACAAGCTCGAAGGATTTGAAGCGCCGGCTGTGGAATGGGAGAAGACAATTCTGCCCTCGCGTGTTGCTAATTACGATCCGCGCTGGCTCGATCGCCTGTGTTTGTCGGGAGCCGTGGGGTGGGGTCGTGTGTCACCTCATCCAGCATTCAGCGCGGGAAACGGGAATGGACCGCGGCGGGTGATTCCCAGCAAGTCAGCACCCATTGCCTTTTATCTTCGCGACACGGCGGCTTGGCTGAATCTGGCGTTGAAAGAGCAAAGCGTTGAGGCTGCAAAACTCAGACAGGCGCTCACTCCAAATGCGTTGAATATCTGGGAATTCCTGGGCCAACGCGGAGCGTGCTTCGCTGAGGATCTTCAGCGGCTGCTTGGTCTGAGTTCGATCGAGACGCAACATGCGTTGTGGGAACTGGCTTCCGCAGGGCTGGCCGCGGCTGACGGCTTCGATCAGTTGCGCGCGATGATCGATCCGGGGCGCGGGTCAGCAGAAAGTCCATCGTATCGGAAGCAGCGGAGTTCGGCGGGAAGATGGTCGCTGTTCAGTTCGGACGCGAAGAATCCAACTGATCCTCTCGAACAGGCTCGCTGCGAGGATGAAGCCGTGGAGTCGGCCGCTCGCATGCTCCTGTCCCGATATGGAGTCGTCTTTCGCGACCTGGTTGAGCTCGAAAGCAACATCCCCCGCTGGGGAACGCTGCTGCGGATGTTCCGCCGCCTGGAAGATCGCGGAGAAGTGCGCGGCGGACGTTTCGTCGCAGGCGGATTCCGAGGCGAGCAGTTCGCGTTGCCCGAGGTTATCGATAGCCTGCGTGCAACAAACAGCCGCAAAGACCATCATGCGGTAAGCATCGCAGGAGCCGACCCCATGAATTTGATCGGCATACTTGTTGCGGGCGAACGCATCCATGCTGTGCCCGGCAGGTCTTTCGTCTTCTCTACAGAAGAGATTGAGAAGCCCATGCCCGTAGCTGCGGCTCCGGTTCACCGTCTGGGGCAGCGCGACCGCGGGGAGCGGAATGCACTGACACGCGCGGCGAATCAAAGCCAGCAAGTGAGCCTGTTTGGCTCTTGAATTTCTAAAAATGAATGGCTATGGTTCTAGCGGTTCTCCCGTGATAACTCCGGTGATCTTCATCGCCGCCATGGAACTGTTGAACGGGTTGGCGTCTGAAGTGAGAAATTCGTCGAACTTCTTAATCGCGGATTGGTATTCCGTATCGATAGCCTTTTTGTCCTCTAAGACTGCGGCGCTTGGCGCATAATCCTCGCCTTCAAGCAGTCCGTCCAGTGCCAGCAATTTTTCGTGAATCTGATCGGGAGTACGCAACGTTGATTCGCCGGCGCCGGCATTGCTGGTTAATACCGCTTCGGCTGCCTTGATCTTCTTCTCGAACTCGTCGATGAGCTTCTTCACTTTCTGCTCGTCGGGCATTCCCTTGGCGGCTGCACGTAAAGCCTCTAGCTGCGCGTGGATTGCGTCGATGCGATTGAGCGCGGCGTCAACCTGCGACAGCTCGTGCAGGGCCGACTCGGTGACGTGGTAGCGCTCTTCCATGTCTGCCTGAACGGCGTGCGCGGTGGGGTCCGCTACTACGACAAATTTCTGCGAATTAGTCTGGCCGGCGACGGTCATGATTGCGGTGTAGTCACCGGGAGGAACGAGTGCACCCGATCTCGGTCCCTTGAGGAAGTCTTTGCCGCTCTCCCAGCGCACAGGACCATCGGCGCGCAGATCCCAACTGAGGCGCTGCAGGCCCTCCTTCGCTGGAACCCACGGGATTTCCTTCGGCTTCTCTGAGGTGCCTTCTTCGCTCGCGGTCTTCCCAGGAGTGAGTTGCTGTTGGGCCTGCGAAGAAGCGGGCGGCTGCGCCGATTTTGCTTCCTGCTGTTCTGAATGCTGTGCATGCACTGGAGAGGTCGATTCAGCCGCCAACGGAAGGTCTTCATCTTCAGGAGGAGCTTCGTCCGGATCGAGCGTGTGTGTTCCTTTCAGCGTTCTTACGATGTGACCAGCGGCGTCTTGAATAACCAACTGACCCGGCTCCTTGGACTCGTGCGCGAGATAGTAACTGAACTCGGCGCCGTAAGGATGATTCTTTCCGTAGAATGCTCCGTCGCCAAGCGCCTCAACCTGCGTCGCGGGCCAGTAGCGAAGAGCGTCCGCTGGCGGAAAGAGTTGAACGGTTTGCTTTTTGATCTCTGGATTGAACTGCTGAAAGGGTGCCAGGTCGTCGAGTATCCACACAGATCGCCCGTGCGTTGCCACGACAAGGCTGTTGTTTTGCGCGTTCAGCGCTACATCATATACGGCGCTGTCAGGCAGGCCCAAGCCAAAGAGATTCCAATGCGCCCCCTCGTCCCAGGACACATATAAGCCGCTTTCGAGGCCGGCATAGTACATGTGGGGATTATGGAGATCGCGCCGCACTACGTGCGCATACACCTGCGGTAAGTCTCCGCTGATCGATTGCCAGCTTGCACCGTAATCAGTGGTCCGAAATAGATAAGGTTTGAAATCGCCGCTGAAATGCCGGTCAACCACAATCAACGCCGTTCCTGGATCGTCCGCTGCCACGTCGATGGAGTCGATGCGTCCCCATGCGGGCACGCTGAGCAAGTGGTCAGAGACGTTGGTCCATTTGGCGCCACCGTCCCGGGTGACGTGCACTTCACCGTCGTCGGTTCCGGCCCAGATCACGTTGGGATCCTTGGCTGATGGTGCGATCACGAGAATCGTGTTGTAGACCTCTGCGCCGGAGTTGTCTTTGATGACCGGGCCGCCGGAGGATTGCTGCTTGTCCTTGTCATTGCGGGTCAGGTCGGGACTGATCGGTTTCCACGTGCGGCCGCGATCTTCGCTCTTGAAAACAACATTGCCGCCCGCATACAGCACCTTGGGGTTTTGCGGGGAGACGGCGAAGCCCGCGTTCCAATTGAAACGGTATTTCTGATCGGCAACCCCGCCGCCATTGAAGTCGCTGGGGTAGGGTTCCATATCGTGTATCTGCTGGCCGGAGCGGTCGAAGGTCATCAGCACCTGGTTCTGAGTGCTGTCGTAAATCAGATTTGGATCGTCTGCTGCGGGAATAGCAAATATTCCGTCGCCGCCATTCAGGGTGAACCAGTAACGATCGAGAATGCCGGTCGGGTCCTTGCTTATGCCGGGGCCGCACCATGCGCTGTTGTCTTGCAGACCACCGCAGATGAGCGTCCATCGATTTCCGGTTGCGCTCACATGATAGAGCTGGCCGATGGCAATGTTATGAATAAAAGCCCAGTGCGCACTGTTATCGCGGGAGAGCGCGATGCCCCCGTCGTTGCCTTCAATGGTGCGTCCACTGCCGGAGGGATCGATCCAGATGGCGTGATGGTCGCCGTGAATCTGCTTTGCGATTGCGTTGAAAGTTTTCCCGCCATCCTTCGATTCCATCAGTAGGTTCGACAAGGCGATGACATGGTCGGAGTTGCGAGGATCGACAGCAATGTGGGAGAAGTAGAACGGTCGCGAATCCACTTCCTCGTTCTTGCTCACCAGCGACCAGTGATCACCGGAGTCGTCGGAACGCCAGAGAACGCCCTCGTTGGAACCCATCACCGCGTAGACCACGCTGGACGCACTGGGTGCGATAGCCAGGCCGATGCGGCCGACTGGCGCCTCAGGCAGACCATGGCCGCTGAGACGCTGCCAGGTTGTGCCGCCATCGATCGATCTATAAATCGCATCTTCTGGTCCGCCGTCGGAGTAGTTCCATGGCGTGCGTCGAAAGCGATATGCAGCCGCGAAAAGCATTTGGGGATTTTCGAGGTTCAAGGCCAAGTCGGATATACCGACACTCGGGCCAACAAATAGGACCTTCTGCCATGTGGCGCCGCCATCGGTAGTGCGGTAGACGCCGCGGTCATCATCGTCGGCGTACGGACTCCCCATCGCGGCCACCAGCACGGTCCCCGGATGTTGAGGATCGACGGCGATCCTGGAGATCTGAAGGCTATGTTCAAGTCCCATCCGCTTCCAGTGCGCGCCGCCATCGGTTGACTTGTAAACGCCGTCACCGAAAGAGACATCGTTGCGTACATTGGCTTCGCCGGTGCCCGCCCAGATAATCTGCGGATTCTGCGGATCGACGGCGAGCGCGCCGATGGATGCGACGCTTTCGTATTGAAAGAGCGCCTTCCAGGTCGTGCCACCGTTGTCGGTGCGAAATATGCCGCCATCCGCCGCGCCAACGTAAAAGACTTCGCTGTTGCCGGGAACACCTGCTACGGCGGTGACGCGTCCGCCGGAGATGGCGGGACCAATTTCGCGGAAGCCCACACTCTTGCGCACGACCATCAGTAGTTGAGTTCGGCCTTCGTTGTTTGCCCGCTGCGGTCCCGCTACGCCTGCGAAGGGTGTCGGAGTCTGCTGTGCCAGCGCGCTCACGAATGTCGAGCAAAGGACCAGACAGAATACTGAACCTGCCCAGCAACGCTGGCAGAAATTCGTCAAATTCATGGCGACCTCTTGAGGCTGGAAGTTTAACATGGGCCCGCTTCGATGGAACTGAAACTGTTGATCGCAGAAAGCGCAGCACGATCGGCCACGCGACGATTGAGGTGAAAAACACAGCGAACAGGACTTAATCAAGCTGTGCAATATAATCCATTGGTTGAGCAAGCAAGCAGGATTGGGGACCTTATATGAAACACTCGCTCGTGAAAGCAGCCGCAGCCGTGGTACTCGCACTCTGTTGCTCAGCCCTTGTAGCGCAGACAAACGGGGCGGCTCCACTGCGCGCGCCTGCAACTCCGCTGATCGTACATGACCCTTATTTCAGCGTCTGGTCCACATCCGATCAGCTCACTGGCGGCCCCACGCGGCATTGGACGGGCACGGCGCAGGAGTTTAACGGCATCGTCCGTGTCGATGGCCAGAATTTTCGATATCTCGGTAATGCCGACGGCTCGGGTCCAGCGCTTGAAGAGACCGATCGCAAATTGACCCCGACCCGAACCATCATCACACTTCAAAATAACAAGATCGAGCTTCGTATCTGCTTTCTCACGCCGGCATTTCCCGACGACATGAAAGTTATGTCCCGTCCTGTCACATATCTCACCTGGGATGTGAAATCACGCGACGGCGCCGAGCATGACGTGACCCTGTATCTTGACGTCGATGGTTCGATTGCCACCAATAACGCGGGGGAGGCAGTTGCTTGGTCGCGCGCCAAAATTCCGGGACTACATCTATTGCGCGTTGGAACGCAAAGGCAACCGATGCTGGAGCAGTGGGGCGACAACGTACGCATTAACTGGGGATATTTCTACCTTGGCGTTCCAGACGCGGACAGCGCTTCGCTCGCGGCCGGAAACGAGAATGATCGGGATCGCTTCAACGATAGCGGCAAGTTGCCGGAAAGCGACGATCTTGATCAGCCGCGTGTACCGCAAAGCCGTTATCCTTCTCCGCCCCTGCTCGATGTTGCGCTGCCACTAGGGAAGGTCGGTTCATCCGGTGTAACACGACACGTTTTGCTTGCTTATGACGATGTGTATTCGATCGAGTACATGCATCAGAAGCTGCTCCCCTATTGGCGCACGGAGTTTCCTACTTTCACCGCCATGCTTGAGGCGGCTGATCGAGACTACATGACGCTTGCGAAGCGCGCCGAGCAATACGATGCCGAGTTGGAACACGATCTCGTGCAAGCCGGGGGCAAAGAGTATGCAGCGATTGCGATTCTTGCTT
Source organism: Telmatobacter sp. DSM 110680 (assembly GCF_039994875.1). GTDB lineage: Bacteria > Acidobacteriota > Terriglobia > Terriglobales > Acidobacteriaceae > Telmatobacter. The sequence goes on from NZ_CP121196.1 coordinate 1,178,064, forward strand.
TTCGTCAAGCAATCGCTGCGCACAAGCTCGTAGAAGACGCTGACGGAATTCCGTTCTTTATGCCCAAGGAGAATTTCAGTAACGGTTCAATCTCAACCGTGGACGTCATCTATCCTTCGGCGCCAATGTTTCTATTCCTGAATCCCAAGCTGGTCGAAGCACAGCTTGAGCCCGTGGCTCGCTATGCGGAGACGCCGCATTGGAAGTTTCCGTTTGCGCCGCACGATCTGGGAGTGTATCCGTTGGCGAACGGCCAGCTCTATGGCGGAGGCGAGATAAGCGAAGACGACCAGATGCCGGTGGAAGAGTCCGGTAACATGATTCTGCTCTTCGCCGCAGTCGCGCACGCTGAACACGACACATCTTTTGCTAAGCGCCATTGGCCGCTGCTCACCAAATGGGCAGATTATCTTCTCGAGAAGGGTTTCGATCCGGAGAATCAACTGTGCACTGATGACTTTGCTGGTCACCTGGCGCACAACACGAATCTATCGATCAAAGCGATTGAAGCCCTGGCGACTTACGCTCAACTGGCGAAGCAATTGGGAGAAGCGAAGACAGCCGAGAAGTATGACGCGGCGGCCAAGTCAATGGCAGCGAAGTGGGTGCAGATGGCTGCCGACGGCGACCACTACCGCCTCGCGTTTGATAAAACCGGCACCTGGAGTCAGAAATACAATCTGGTATGGGACACGCTACTTGGGGTTCACATGTTTCCTGCCGATGTTGCGGCCAAGGAGATTGCGTTTTATAAGACCAAAAGCAATCCCTATGGATTGCCACTCGACAATCGAGCGAAATACACCAAGCTCGACTGGTCGATCTGGTCAGCTACGATGGCGACGAATCCAGCAGACTTTCAGGCGATTGTTCATCCCATCTTCCAATTTCTGAATCAGACCCCGGATCGTATACCTATGACGGACTGGTACGACACGGTGACAGCGCATCATGTTGGTTTTCAAGCGAGATCCGTGGTAGGCGGCGTCTATATCAAGATGCTGGCTGATCCAGAGCTATGGAACAAGTGGGCGGAACGCGGCCTGCGCACGCATTGATCGATTGCATAGGGGCTCCTGATCCTTCAAAAATGATGTCTCGCCGTGGTGGATCACGGCGAGACAGAGAATTTCGGTCGCGGCCGCGTCTACCGCTTGATGATCTTTTCCAGACGAGGGTCCATCCACAACGAAGCAAATTCCTGATCTTTGTAGACTCTGGATAGTTCTGCGAATCGCAGCTCCTTGGCGCGACCCAGATACTCCAAGGCGCCATCGAGATTGCCACGTTTGGCATATGCCTTCGCGATGAGGTAATCGACGCGCGCGCGTTGTTCAGGAGTGCTTACGCGAGCAGAGACCCCCGTCGCACTATCGCTCAGGATGTCGGCATCCAGTTCGATCGCCCTTGCGTATTCCGTCATCGCGCGATCAACCTCTCCCATTCCCAGCCAGGCTTCGGCCAGGTTGAGATGAGCAGGAGCGCTGGACTCGTCGAGTTCGAGGGCCTGTTTCAGGTATTTGACAGCCGGTTTGTACTTCTTGTCCAGATATGCGACGGCGCCAAGATTGTTGAGAGCTGAAATGTTCTTGGGATCCGCTTTCAATGCCTGGCTGAAGTACTTGCGGGCGGGTCCCCGGTCACCTAGTTTCAATTCAGAGATACCGATCTTGTTCAGAAGTGAAGGGTTTCGCGGGTCTGCCCGCAGAGCTTGCCTGTAGTAAGAGATCGCCAGAAAGTAGTTGTTGTGAATTCTTTCGAGGTCGCCTTTCATCTCCGCAGACTTAACTAGCTCGTCGGTCCTGGGGAGATCGAGGGAGGAGTTCGCCCACAATATGGGGGCCGTACAAATAACAAGGCTGGTTGCAATAAGCTTCATCGTAAGAGTCTTCATGGTCGTTCCTCTTCCAGGAGCATTTCGCCCTCGATCGGCCTCTGCATGTTCGGCGATCGGCTCAACATCGACCTAAGTAGACGACTCTTGGCGCGTTCCAGCAACGCTATGCCTGCTACCTGCCCGTTTCATCACCGTTACATACGGTGATCGTGATTGCAGGCCTCTGTTTCGAAAGAGACTTCTGCTTGCCAAAGCGTAGCGTGGGGGAGCAGTTTTTGAGGATTCAACCAGAGGTTAAAGCCGTTACATGGGTCGAGCAGCCCGCTCCCTACACCGTTAAATCCAGGCAACATCAATAAAGTGGAACTAATATGGCTGTGGATTCGAATCTTATGAGTGGATAGCTTGAATTCAAAGCGTCACAAGATGACGACAGGAAGTACCGAAACCGTTGAGCGCGAACTGGAAAGGGCAGAGCTTGCAACCCTGCTGGAAGGGAAGGAGTTCGTTCGCGCCCCTAAACTTGCCCACTTGCTGTCGTACCTCTGCGAGAAGTACTTTGCCGGGGAGGCGAATCAGATCAAGGAGTACTCCATAGCGCTAGAGGTGTTCCAGCGTAGGGACTCGTTTGATCAGGATTCTGATTCCATTGTGAGAGTCGAAGCGAATCGGCTGCGCAAACGGCTCGCGGAGTACTATGCCGGCGAAGGCGCATCCCACCAGGTGCGCATCACTGTTCCGGTGGGACAATACGTACCGAAGTTCGAGAGCAATTTGAGCAGAACTCCGCTTGAACCCCGCACTTCAATTTCTCAAGAAAGCAGCGCAGTCGCCGATACTCTGGCCCTGAAAAAGACCACGGACCGGCAACGCTGGGGACCCAGACAATGGTGGCTCACCGGAACCGTCGGCTTGCTGCTTCTAGGCATGGGCATCACCTTCGGATTGATCCGCGCCCGGAAGGAAAGAAACGCCTCGCCCCCAGTGTCGGGTATTGAAGCGGCTGCGCCACCAGTTGAATCGCTCATAGGGCCTCCAACTGGCCAGGAGATTCGAATCCTGGCGGGCAGTAGCCGAAGCCTGGTCGACCATGCTGGTAAGCTTTGGAGCGCGGATTATGGTTTTTCCGGCGGTGAGGCCTTGAAGACCACCGCCGCGCATATTGCGCGCACGCAGGATCCATTCTTCTATCGAACTAACAGGCAGGGGCAGTTTCGCTACGACATACCGCTGCCGAAAGGTATCTACGAACTGCATCTTCATTTTGCTGAGACAGTGTTCGGGCCGGAATCTGGAGGTTCCGGCGGTGAGGGCAGCCGCATCATGACGGTTCGCGCAAATGGAAAGACGCTGCTAAAACGGTTCGACGTGGTGGAGGATGCCGGAGCGAGCCTCACAGCCGACGTCAAAGTCTTTCCCGAAATCACTCCAGCGTCGGACGGGATGCTCCATCTCGAATTTGCCGGCGAAGATGGTAAGCAGGCGACGCTCTCTGCGATTGAAGTTCTGCCCGGACTTCATGGGCACATACGCCCAGTGCGCCTTCTCGCCAGGCAAACCCCTTACTATTCGAACGACAGCCATTGGTGGAGCCCGGATAACTATTTTGCAGGTGGACAACTCGCGTCGTTCACGACGCCTGTTACTGGCACCGACGATCCTGAACTATTCGAATCGGAGCGATGGGGCAACTTCTCCTATGCAATTCCGGTTGCGCCGGGCAAATACACAGTGACGTTATTCTTTGCGGCGCGACACGATAGCCCTGGAGCATTGTTGAATTCCGAAAACAAAGGTACGGAGGCCGAGCATATTTTTAATGTGTTCTGCAACGGAAAAGTGCTGCTACAAAACTTCAACCTCACGAGGGAAGCGCACGGGACCGCTGCCCAGAGTCGCAGATTCGCTGGACTTGAGCCGAACTCACAGGGAAAGCTGCTCATTGAGTTTGTTCCCGTCGAAGGCTATCCGACTGTCGTCGGAATCGAGGTCCTGCCGCAGTAGCCTTCTGCGCACAGTGTTTCAGTCCCCCCTCTGTTGTTCAATTATTGTGTCGCCGTGTGTCCGATTTTCTTGTCGGCCCACTCGATAAAGTACTTCATATTCGGAGCGTCAGTGTGCCCGCCATCGTGCTGGCGCCAGGCGAGTTGCCCATCGAGGAGTCCAGTGTTTGCGGGCGGCATTTGTGCTGTACGGTAATCGCCTTCGACGGCAAGACCTTTCGCGCCCAGCAAAGTGAAGACCCGGCTCGCGTCCACAGTCGCCATGAAGCTGCCTTTATGATCGAGCCAATTAGCGTCGCCCTTCGCGGGAATTCCATAGCTGATGAATGTCAAGCGCGGCGCGCACAGAGCGATCAGTTCATTGGAATCAACAGGAATATCGCCAGGCGTCATGCTTCCGAATGTTCCCTCAGAGGCGCCGTACTTCATGAAGTTTCCCGCCATCCAGTAGTATTCGCCCCCCGTCAAGCTCTCCACGGCTTCTCCGAAATTGCGACGGAGCAGGGTGGCTCCCCCTTTTCCTGACGAGCCCACCAGCACCATGGCAAATCGCTGATCGAATGCCATCGTGACGAGCGCGGCTTTGCCGTAGCGAGAAACGCCCTCGATACCAACATGCTTTGCGTCTACGGCAGAATCGGTTTCCAGATAATCCAGTCCGCGAGCGGCGCCCCACGCCCACGCCCGTAGCGCGCCCCAGTCTTCAGGCTTGCGCGGTTGCCCTTTGTTGACGAGGCCTATAATCCCGCGCGTAATTCCTGCTCCATCGTCGGCCTGAACGCTGGCGGGGTCGAAGAGAGCAAATCCCCATCCCGCTGCAACCAACTGCCAGGGGTTCGGCAGACCGCCATCTTCATTCAATTGTGGAAATTGGAATGGAGTGGCCTTAATCGGTTGCCACGCGGGATGCTGCTCAAAAACCTGCTTCAATGATGGGTCTTGCTGAATAAGCACAGACTCCCAAGCCTTGTTGATCTTATCGAGATCGCCACCCGCGGGTTCGTTGGGATATGGGAACGCAGCGCGCCCAAACATCATCAACACTGGCACCGGCCCCTTGGCGCGAGCCGGTAATACCAGCATCATGTGCATATGGACGCTGATGTCTGGAGACGAGGAGTTGTCAACAATGCCCTCGACGTCCTTTGCGATCACCGGCGTAAATCCAATCATTTCGTGATCAACGGTGTTGACTGTCCACTTAACCTTTGGGACATTGTTTGGAACCCGGCCATAAACGTACTTCGAAAACATTTCTATCAGTTCTGGACGCCGCTTATCCCACCACATTGCGGGAGTAGTCACCTTCTGTCCGTCGTTCATGGTGAGCGGGTCCGGCACATTCGGGTATGGATTCGCCCGGGACTCGTCGTAGTTGGCGTGATTGGGCGCCTTTTCGTCACCGCTCGGGCCGGGCCGAAGCGCCTTAATGCCAAGCTGGTCCATCATGTTCTGGTGGTCCTGGTCGGACGTGAATGTGACCGGCGTTTGCGCTGCAGCGGGACTTATGACAAATGCGCAAACTGTTGAGACAAGGTAGATCAGTGCAAACTTCAACTTGAAGACCGTCACGGAATGCTCCAGAATGTTATGCTTTGAGCGCTTTCGCAAAGCGATTTACTTGGGGGTCCATATTAAACCTTCCGCGGTGAAGCAGGCACTAAGTTTCTTCGTCTCGTTCTGGTTATGCTTAGCGGGAACGGCTCTCGGGGCGTGGTCGCAAAAGTCGCAAGCCACGATGCCCCGAACTTGGGTTGCGAGTTGGGGCGCGTCTCAGCAAGTCCCTGAACCTCAGAACGCCTTGCCGGCGGAGGACCTCACCGATGCGACAATTCGACAGATCTTCCATCTCTCTGTTGGCGGTTCGGCAGTTCGCGTCCATTTTTCCAACGCTTTCGGAACGGAAACACTTCATGTTGATTCGGTGCACGTTGCGCGGCCAGTCTCGTCAGTCTCCTCTTCGATTGACGCGGCGAGCGACAGGCCATTGACGTTCGCTGGAAGTACTGAGGCCGTGATTCCTCCAGGCGCAGAATTGATCTCAGACCCGATCGACTACGTGGTGGCGCCGCTCTCTGATTTAGCCGTGAGTTTCCATCTGCAATCCCCGCCCGCGCAGCAGACTGGCCATCCGGGATCGCGGACGACTTCCTATTTCATTCACGGCAATGTGGTGAACGCTGCCTCCCTGACCGAACCGAAGCACGTAGATCACTGGTACCAAGTTTCAGAGATTGACGTGCAGACTCCAGTTGGGTCCGCAGCGGTAGTCGTGCTGGGCGATTCCATCACCGATGGGCACGGCGCCACGACCAATGGAAACGATCGCTGGACCGACGTGCTGGCGAACAAACTCCAGAGTTCACAGGCAACGCGCAATATAGGCGTATCGAATCAGGGCATCGGCGGAAATCATCTTTTGACTGACGGCCTTGGGCCAAACGCATTGTCGCGCTTCGATCGCGACGTGCTGGCGCCGGCGGGCGTCCACTGGGTTATCGTCTTCGAAGGCGTGAATGACCTTGGCGGTTTAGCAAGGGACGGCGAAGTGGCTCCATCCCAGCACACCGCACTTGTTGGACGTGTAATCGAGGCCTATCAGCAGATGATTGCACGCGCGCACGCCCATGGCATTCGTGTGATTGGAGCTACGATCACGCCCTACGTCGGATCGAGCTATTATCACCCAGGTCCACTGAGCGAAGCTGACAGGCAAGCCGTAAACCAGTGGATTCGTGCTGCAGGAAACTTCGATGCTGTGCTCGATTTCGACAGCGTAGTCCGCGACCCGCAGCATCCGGATCAGCTTTTGCCTGCGTACGACTGTGGAGATCACCTGCATCCGTCCCCCGCAGGGTACAAGGCAATGGGCAATGCGATTCCACTTGCCCTGTTTCAAGGTGCAGACTGAAATGCGGGCGGCTCTGCCAATTGAGGCTGAGCAGACGGCAATCCTAATGGACACTCGCAAGATCATTCACGTAGATATGGATGCCTTCTACGCATCGGTAGAACAGCGGGATACGCCGCAACTGCGAGGGCAGCCCGTCGTCGTGGCTTGGCGCGGCAAGCGCTCAGTGGTTTGTGCGGCTTCGTACGAAGCGAGGAAGTTTGGAGTCCGGTCTGCAATGCCGGCTGTTCAAGCTGAGCGTTTATGTCCGCACGCAGTTTTTATTCCACCAGACTTTTTGCGCTATCGTGCCGTATCGAGAAGCGTGCGAGAGATCTTTCTGCGCCACACTGACCTTGTGGAACCGCTCTCATTGGACGAAGCCTATCTGGATGTCACCAAAAATAAGACCGGGCTTCCAAGCGCTACACATGTAGCACGCACGATTCGCGAACAGATTCGACAAGAGCTGCAGTTGACCGCATCTGCCGGGATCGCAGCTAACAAATTCCTCGCCAAGATTGCCTCAGACTGGCGCAAGCCTGACGGATTGTTCGTCATCAAGCCGGATGAAGCGATCGACTTCCTCACTCCCCTCGCCGTCAATCGTTTGCCCGGAGTAGGGAAAGTCACGGCGAGACGACTTGCGGATCTAGGGGTGCGGACAGTCGGAGAAATCAGAAGCTTTGAATCTGGTGTTCTACAACAGCAATTTGGTCGCTACGGAATTCGTCTTTTCGAACTGGCTCGCGGAATCGACGATAATCCCGTCGAACCAAACCGGCCAACCCAGTCGATATCCGCCGAAGACACATTTGAATCGGACATACTGTTAGAGGAGACAGACGCCATGATTCGTAGTCTCGCAGAAAAGGTATGGCTGGCATCGCTTAAAGAGCCGAGGACAGCGCGCACGGTCGTGCTGAAGCTGAAAACGGCGGAGTTCAGCATCCTTACACGAAGCCATACGCCTGCTTGGCCTCCGGCTTCCTGCGAAGACCTCGTCAGCATCGCCTTAGCGCTGCGGGAAAAGGTGCTTCTGAGTCCGGGACAGAAATTTCGACTGGTGGGTATTGGACTCTCGAACTTTCGCGACGCCATGACCGACCCAATGGAGAATCGACTGTTTGATTGAGCCAGTCGATGGGTCGTGCTGGAATGATGCCGGTGATCGGTTCACATTGTTGAGCGAGCCTTTTCGATTGGGCTTCCCAAGGTCGACAAGCGCGCAGGAAGCGCAGGTGGGCGGCTGCGTTCAGCATTCCATCCAAGCAAAAATTCGGCTGCAGGTCCGCAAATCCGGCCCTGGCAAGGTCCCATTCCACAGCGTGTATGCAGCTTCGCTTCCCGCCAAGAATGCATCGAACCCAGTGCTTCGCGGGATACATCTTCGCAACGGCAAATCAGGGTGTCTGGAGCGGCAAGCTGGCTCAACTCGGGCCTCGGAGTGAAGGTTCGGTCTAGTTCTCTGGCAAACCGCCGATACCGATCTCGTCGCTTGAACAAATGCGCAGCCGAACGCCCCGCAGATACCAGTCCTGCAATTTCGCCTTCGCAGAGCGCCTTCTCCAAACCGCCAACGCCCGTAGATTCTCCGACGCAGTAGACGTCTTTCACGGATGTCTCTTGCTGTTCGTTCACGTGCACATAGCCGGACCGAAGCGCACATTGCAGCAAGCGCGGCAGTTCAAGGTTTGGGATCAGGTGGAATCCACAGCCAAGGTAGTCGCATGCGATTGTGCGCGTGCTACCTCTCGCCGCGACCGTTACCGATTGCAAGCGGTCTTTACCTTGCGCCTGCGTCACCCACGATCCGGTCCTGTAGGGGATCGAAAGGGTTGCCGAGCGATAAGCGGTGCCGTCTCGCAATTTCCCCGGATGACGAAGAAGCTTCAAACCAAATCGAGCTAAGCGCGCGGCAGATGCTTGTTCGAAGATGCCGAGAATGTGTGCCCCATTTTTTGAGAGGTTGGCAGCTACGGCCAGCAACAGAGGCCCGCTTCCCGAAAGCACCACCCGCTTTCCCTCAATCTGCAGACCCTGCTTGATCATCGCCTGAAGGCCGCCTGCTCCCATCACGCCCGGGAGGCTCCATCCGGGAAACGGCAGGAAACGCTCACGTGCTCCCGTAGCGAGAATCAGACGACGATAACGAATGTCCTCGGCTGAGGTAGCAGTTTCGAGCCGCAGGATGTAACGCGCAGGATTCGCCACAACTCTTGTCCCATAGCGCACGACAACCTGTCCACGCTCAAGTGCGCTCCGCAATTGTACGAATCGTTGATCTGGCGCCTTTACGGCCAGATCGTATCCGCGCCAGATTTGTCCGCCGCAATGTGCATTTTCATCTACGATGCAAACGTTAGCCCCACCGGTGGATGCCGCTGTTGCAGCCGCCATTCCTGCGGGTCCGGCGCCGACCACTACCACGTCGAAGCTGGTCACCGTGTCACCACGGTCATGCTCTGCTGCACATCAACCTGGCAGGTACGCACATGCTTGACGCCATTCACCGTAGCGCAGCACTCCATGCAGATGCCCATGGCACAGAGAGGGCTACGCGCCCAGCCTGAAACGGATTCTCGGGTGCCAATCCCCGCGTTCATCAGTGCGGCCGCAAGCGTCGTTCCTTGCGGAGCCGAGATCTGCCTTCCGTTGAGAGTCAAATCAACGCAGGGAGTCGCGGGTTGTGCGGACGTCGATGAATTCATGAGACTCGGAAACGACGTTGATTGTAATCCATTTTGTATACTTCGCAAGAAGCGACGAACGGCTAATAGCCACTTATGAAAGTCGGATTGAGTTCATCCCGCAAAATCGAAGTGATTGACTCGCATACCGCGGGCGAGCCCACGCGATGCGTTTTGTCTGGCGGACCAGACCTTGGCAAAGGAACATTGGCAGAGCGCATGGAGCGCCTTCGCCGTGATCACGACTGGGTGCGTCGCGCCATCTTATGCGAACCGCGCGGTTCCGATGTAGTGGTGGGCGCGTGGTTGCTCGAGCCGGATACTCCAGATTGTGCAGCCGCAGTCATCTTCTTTAACAACGCAGGCTATCTGGGAATGTGTGGCCACGGCACCATTGGCGTAGCTGCGACGCTGGCGCACGTGGGACGAATTGAGCCGGGGATTCATTTTCTGCAGACCCCTGTGGGTAAGGTCAAGATAGACCTCAAATCGGCAAATGATGCCACGATCGAAAATGTCCCAGCCTACCGTTACGCCACTGCGGTTGAGGTTCAAGTCCCCGGTCATGGAACCGTGTCCGGAGATATCGCATGGGGTGGTAACTGGTTCTTCCTCATTGCGCATAACGATTTACCGCTAGAGTTAGAAAACGCGGAAGCGCTCACTAATTTGACTTGGAGGATTCGCACCGAGCTCTCGACCAACGGGATAACGGGGGCTAATGGCGCGGAGATTGATCACATCGAGCTATTTACTGCGCCGCGTGATCCGTTCAACCACAGCCGAAATTTTGTACTCTGCCCAGGCAAAGCCTACGATCGCTCGCCTTGCGGGACAGGCACCAGTGCGAAGATGGCATGTCTGGTTGCGGCAGGCAAACTGGCTCCCGGCGACGCTTGGAGACAGGAAGGGATTCTCGGCACGGTATTTGAGGGGAGTGTACGCATCGAAAACGGAGCGATCATTCCGTCGATCACCGGTTCAGCGTTTGTGACGGCGGAGAGCACCTTGTTGTTCGATGCCGGAGATCCATTCCGCAATGGGATTGGGTCGTGATGCAAACTTCTTTCGATGCAGTCATCGTGGGTGGCGGCATTGTCGGGGCGGCCACGGCGGCCTCTTGCGCGCGAGCAGGGTTGCAAGTCGCGCTTGTCGAACGCGACATGCTCGGAGGTGGCGCGACAGCCGCAGGTATGGGCCACGTTGTAGTGATGGACGACTCTGAAGCCCAGTTTGCCTTAACGCGTTATTCGCAGTTGTTGTGGTCCAGGCTCGCGGCTCAGCTGCCGGATAGTGTCGAATACGAAACGACCGGAACAATATGGCTCGCAGCGGACGATGAAGAGATGGCCGAAGCAGAGCGGAAGCATCGGTTTTACTGCGACAGAGATGTGCCTGCCCAGCTGCTGAATGCACGTGAGCTATTCGATCTGGAGCCGAACGTCAGACCAGGGCTTGCCGGAGCGTTGCTGGTTCCCGAGGACGCGGTTATTTATCCGCCAACGGCCGCACTTCACTTCGCAAAAGTGGCTGAGCATCTTGGTGCAACACTTGTAATCGGCCGCAGCGTAACGCAAATGGGAAGTGGTCGGGTGGTATTGGACTGCGGAGCGGAACTGACGGCCCGATGCCTCATCAATGCGACCGGCACATGCGCGCCCGAACTGACTAGGGATGTTCCGGTGAAGAAGCGTAAAGGCCATCTCGTAATTACTGATCGCTATCTGGGTTTTGTGCGTCATCAACTGGTCGAGCTAGGGTACCTGAAGAGCGCTCACTCAGTGTCGTCGAATTCTGTTGCGTTCAACGTGCAGCCGCGAAAGACGGGACAGATTCTGATCGGTTCCTCACGGCAATATGGCGATGAGACATCGAACGTCGACCAGGAGATTCTGAGCGCCATGCTCCAACGAGCCGCTACGTACATGCCATCGATCGGAGATTTAAATGCGCTACGTGTATGGACAGGGTTTCGGGCGGCCACTCCGGACAAACTCCCGCTGATCGGGCCTGCCTCATTCGATGAGACGGTGTGGCTCGCAACCGGACACGAAGGCCTCGGCATCACGACGTCTCTGGCTACAGGGGAGTTGTTGGCCGCCAAACTCACCGGGCGAGAGTCAGCGATTCCCATTGAGCCTTATGTACCCTCACGATTTGTAAAGCCCGATAACCAAGATGTTGCGTCACACAAGGAGCCGCTATGCAATGGAAAGGCGTAATGCCGGCGATGACCACGCCATTCGATGAAAACCTCAAGGTCGACTGGCCATTTGTAAAGCGTCACGCACGGTGGCTGCATGCGAACGGTTGCTCTGGAATCGTGTGCCTGGGTTCGCTCGGCGAAGCGGCTACGCTGACTTTCGATGAGAAGATCCGCATTGTGTGCGATGTGGTGGACGCGGTCTCGCCTGCCATCCCAGTTGTCGGCGCAGTTTCAGCGCTCTCTACGATCGAGGCCGTGAATCTCGCAAAGGCACTGGCCGATGCCGGGGCGCAAGGACTGATGATTCTGCCGCCCTATGTTTATCGGGGCGACTGGAGAGAAACGAAGGCGCATATCGCCGCAATTCTGCGCGCGACGCCGCTTCCGGCAATGCTCTATAACAACCCAGTTGCCTATGGAACAGATTTCATCCCTGAACAAATCTCCGAACTTGCAGATGAGTTCGGCAATCTTGCTGCGGTAAAGGAGTCCTCCACGGATGTGCGGCGCGTGACCGCAATTCGTGCGTTGTCGAACAATCGCCTCGCAATCTTTGTTGGTGTCGACGATGCGATTGTCGAAGGGATCGATGCAGGCGCCGTGGGTTGGATTGCGGGATTGGTGAATGCCTTTCCGCGTGAATCCGTTGAACTATTCGATATAGCAAAAAGGGGAGACAAGCAATCTGCCTTCGATCTCTATCGTTGGTTTCTGCCCTTGCTGCGCATGGACACCGTCCCCAAATTTGTGCAATTAATCAAGCTGGTCCAGGAGGAAATCGGGATTGGATCGGCCCGGGTACGGCCACCAAGGCTGCAGATCGAAGGCGCCGAGTTAGCCGAAACAAAGAGGTTGGTCGCGGAAGCGGTGCGTAGTCATCCAAAAACGTACACGAGTTCAGCCCTCTAACTTCAGCACGACTATTGTTGATCAGCAGCGCCAGACATCCTCCGGCCTTCTTGTTCGCATCGAATAGTCTTACGGCCTACTTTGCGTTCCTTTACCCACCAAAATCAATAACAACCCCAAAACCACGAGAGATATGCCGCGTCTTCCCACTTCAACTTACCGGCTGCAATTGCATGCGAATTTCACATTCGATGATGCCGCCAATGTTGCCTCGTATCTAAAGGCGCTTGGGATTTCGCACGCGTACTGTTCGCCATACCTTCAGGCTGCTCCCGGCAGCATGCATGGTTATGACGTTGTGGATCATCAACAGGTGAATGATGAACTGGGAGGCGAAGAAGGGCACCAGCGCTTCTGCGCACGCCTCGGTGAACTTGGGTTGGGTCAGGTGCTCGACATCGTTCCCAATCACATGGCGATTGGTCCTCGCAATCAAAACTGGTGGGACGTTCTAGAAAATGGACCGTCAAGCCGTTTTGCGATGTGGTTCGATATCGACTGGCACTCGTCGGAAGTCAGGCTGCAGAACAAGGTCCTGATTCCCGTGCTTGGCGAGCAGTATGGTCGCGTACTGGCGGCCGGCCAAATCCGAATCGATCGTGAACGGGGAGCACTTTGCGTCCGTTACATCGACAACCCCTATCCGCTTGCCCCTCGCTCGCTGCCCGTCATTCTGGAGCGTGCAGCGCAATATGCATTCAGTCCGACTTTGAGCTTCCTTGCTGATAGCCTCGCTCGATTGCCCGTCCCCAATGCGACGGATACTGCGGCTATCAACTCCCGGCATCGCGACAAGGTGGTTATCTACGGTCTTCTACAACGATTTTGCGATGAGCACCCCGAGGGATTGCAGGCAATCGACAAGGCTGTTCGCGAGCTGAATGAGGATCACGATGCACTTGATGAATTGCTGAATCTTCAACATTACCGATTGGCATACTGGCGGACGGCCGATCAGGAACTAGGCTACCGAAGGTTCTTCGACGTGAACACTCTTGTCGGCCTCAGGATCGAAAGACCATACGTGTTCGAAGCGACCCATCGCAGAATTCTTGAATGGCTCAGCGCGGGTGTTTTGGATGGGGTTCGAGTGGACCATCCCGACGGCCTGCGCGATCCATTGCAATATTTCGCACGACTCCGGCAACGAGCGCCGGATGCATGGATCGTCGGAGAGAAAATCCTGGAGCCCGGCGAATTCTTGCGGGAAAACTGGCCGATTGAGGGAACCAGCGGTTATGACTTCTTAAACGTTTGCAACATCTGGCTCATGCAGCCGGATGGACTGAAGGAGCTGACACAGATCTACAGCGATTTCACGAAGCAACCAACCGATTTTGCAGCCATAGCCCAGGACAAGAAGCTCAGTGTTGAGTTGGAAGCGCTTGGAAGCGATGTGAATCGTCTTTCGACATTGTTTCTGGAGATATGCGAAAACAACCGGGACCGCCGCGACTTTACAAGGGCGGAGATAAGACGCGCGATTCGCGAGATAGCTTCATGCTTCGCGATCTACAGAAATTATGTTGTGCCGGACCGCGATGAAATTGCTGAAGAAGATCGTGAAGAAGTTCGGAAAGTTCTGGAGAGGGCCAAGGCCCGCCGGAACGATCTCGACCATGGGCTGCTCGACTTCATTGGAGAAGTCCTGCTACTGCGTTCACGTGGCACTCTCGAATCCGAATTCGTGTATCGGTTTCAGCAATTCACTTCACCGGTAATGGCTAAAGGTGTGGAAGACACAGCCTTTTATTGCTACAACCGCATGGTTGGACTGAATGAGGTTGGCAGTGCACCCGATCGCGACGGTCTCACATCCGCGGAGTTTATCGACTACTGCGCCAAGATGCAGGCATCCCGTCCGCTGACGATGACTACACTTTCCACGCATGACACCAAGCGCTCCGACGATGTTCGCGCGCGGCTCGCTGTCATTACGGAGATTCCCGGTCAATGGCGTTCGTTCCTGAGACGCTGGGCGCGTATAAATGGGCCGCTCAAAACTCAGGATCTCCCTGACCGCAACACAGAGTACTTCCTCTATCAAACAATGATCGGCGCTTGGCCCATTGCAAGAGACCGCATGATTCAGTACATGGAGAAAGCTGTCCGCGAGGCCAAGCAGCAGACAAGTTGGACTCAGCAAAACAAAGAATTTGAAGATGCGCTGAAAAACTTCATTGAGCGACTGTATGACAGCCACGAATTCGTTGCCGCAATTGAAGAGTTCGTAAATCGGCTCCTCGATCACGGACGAATCAATAGCTTGGCTCAAACGCTGTTGAAATGCACGGCTCCGGGCGTTCCGGACACATACCAGGGAAGCGAACTGTGGGACCTTCACTTGGTAGATCCTGATAATCGCGGGCCAATCGACTACGCTGCCAGACGGACGATGCTGTCGGAACTGAAAGCCGGAATGCCGGTCGAAGAGATTATGAACAGAATGGATAGCGGATTGCCAAAACTCTGGACGCTTCATTGCGCTCTGAATCTCCGGCGCAACAGGCCAGAATGGTTTGGCGCCGATGCTGGTTTCGAGCCCCTGGTGTTTGAAGGAAAAAAGATGGATCACGCGGTTGGATATCTACGTGCGGGAAGCGTGGCGACCATCGTACCAAGATGGTCGTTGAAGCTTGGCGGGAGTTGGGCCAATACGATCGTCGATTTGCCGGGAAGTCTGTGGAAGAATCTACTGACAAACGAAACACTGAACGGAGGCCGTATTCCCGTGCAAGAGATTCTGCGACGCTTTCCCGTCGCATTGCTTGTGAAGGAAGAGCGCGATGCATAGGTTTGAGGTGTGGGCGCCGCTTGCAAAATCTCTTTCCGTGCAAGCCGATGGTAAATCCTTCTCAATGTCTGGGCCAGATGAGGACGGCTGGTGGTTCGCCGCGGTGAGCTCTGCGGGGCATGGAACAGACTATGGTTTTCTCATCAACGACGATGAAAGACCTTATCCTGATCCGCGTTCACAATGGCAGCCAAACGGGGTTCATGCTCTTTCACGCGTCTACGATCAAGGCGCATTTCACTGGAACGACGAGGCATTCAACGCCCGTCCGCTCTCGAGCGCTGTTGTGTATGAACTTCATCTGGGAACATTCACGCGCGAAGGAACCCTGGATGCAGCAATTACAAAACTTGAACACCTGCGCAATCTTGGTGTCACTCACGTGGAGCTTTTACCCGTCGGGTCTTTTGAAGGTGACCACGGCTGGGGCTATGACGGAGTCTCGCTCTTTGCCGTGCACGAGCCCTATGGCGGTCCCGACGCACTGAAACGATTCGTGAACGCCGCGCATGGTGCTGGACTGGCCGTGCTACTTGACGTGGTGTATAACCACTTCGGACCCAGCGGCAACTACACCGGAAAATTCGGGCCGTATCTCACAGATGCACATAAGACACCGTGGGGGGGCGCCGTCAATCTCGAAGAGGCCGCCTCACACCAGGTGCGCAGATTCTTTCTAGATAACGCGCTGATGTGGTTGCGCGACTTCCATATGGATGGGTTGCGCATCGATGCTGTTCATTCCTTTGTCGACCGATCCGCCATTCACATTCTTGAAGAACTCGCGGTAGAAATTGAAACACTGGCCGCAACGTTGGGGCGACAGCTGGTCTTGATTGCCGAAAGCGATCTGAACGATCCCCGCATCGTGACCCCGCGTGATTGCGGCGGATTGGGAATGGATGCGCAGTGGAACGATGATTTTCACCACGCGCTCTTTGCCGTTCTCAATCGAGAGCAGCCTGCCGGCTATTACACTGACTTCGGGTCTCTCGCCTACCTCGCCAAGGCGCTTGAGCGAACGTTTGTGTATGACGGAATGTATTCGCCGAATCGCAATCGCAGGCATGGTCGTCCAGTAGGGAATCTGTCTCAGCATCGCTTTCTCGGCTTCATTCAGAATCACGATCAAGTGGGAAATAGGGCTGTCGGCGACCGGATCAGCCAGAGCGCCGGTCTAGGTCGCGCAAAGATTGCAGCCGGTCTTGTTTTGCTTGGACCGTTTATCCCGATGCTTTTTCAAGGCGAGGAGTGGGCCACGAATTCGCCGTTCCTCTATTTTGCTGATCATCAAGATCCGGAATTGGCGCGGCTCGTTTCAGAAGGGCGCAGGCACGAGTTTGATGGGTTCGGATGGGATCCCTCCATCATTCCTGATCCCGAAAAACGCGAATCATTTTTGCGCTCAAAATTGAACTGGGACGAAATGCCCGAGCCTGTTCATGCCGATGCACTGAATTGGTATCGCAAGCTCATCCAGCTCCGGCGTGCTGAGCGTTCTTTGAATAATGGCGAACCGGGCAATACCGCGGTCACGTACAACGAAGACGAGCGTTGGCTCTGTATGCTGCGCGGATCTATCATCGTTGCTTGCAGTATTGCGGAGAATGCGCAGGTGGTGCCTATCCACCGAGAAGGCGAACTGATTCTCGCTTCTCAACAGGAAATCGTCGCTACAGGTGAGTCTGTCATGCTTCCACCCGACTCGATTGTGGTAATTCGAACCATCGCCGACCGCTAAAAGTGGCGAATGGTTTCGTGTCGGATCGGCTCCACCGGTGGAGGCATCGGCTCATGCTCTGCTCCGTAGCCGCGTTCGTTGGCGCGGTCCACGTGGCTCTCGAGAGATCGACTCACCAGATCGCGCGAACCGAGGCCAACCGCCAGCGCAAGAGTCAAGACGATTCCACCGAACAAAATGCCGAATGCCAGTTCAACAACATTGCCGCCAACCTGAAGATGATCGAGTACCATGGCCGCGGTTAGGACCAGCACCAGCCATTTCACGCCGAGCGAAAGAAAGCGTGCATATTGTAATTGTGCATTGACTGCGCCAATCAGGACCGAGCGCGCGAGGAACCGTGCAATTAATGTGCCAGCAATCAACAGCAAGATGGCGCCAACCATGTGAGTCAGATAGGGCAGCATGGAAATCGGCAACGGTGCCCCAGTTGCGTACGATGCATCAAATGCCGACACACCAATGATCAAACCAAGCAGCACACAGCCCCAGAACGCGGCGCGTGCAATCAGCGCTGTGGGCGAGCTGGAGGGAGCCCATTCCGAACTTCCGCGACTTAGGCGTTCGTCGAACTTAATAAAGGTGAGACCCTTGCGCAAAACCCACGAAAGCCCCATTCCGATCAGGGTGAATAGCGTGAGCGCGACAAAAATCGCAAGAATGCCGGGCAGGACTGCGATGAAAAGCGACAATACGCGAAAGACCGATTGTTGAAGCGCGAGCGACATGTGGTGCCAGATCGATCCATTGTCTGGGATCGCAGGTGCAGGCGGATTGTAGTCTTGAACAGTCTGCAGCATTGTTGCGATAAAGCTAAGCATCGGACTCACCCCTTGTACTACTCGGACAAGTTCTCCTGTCGATTAAACAAGTTCGCTCCCACACGGAGCATCATGAATTAAAACGATCGGGCCAACGCCAGCGCGACACGATGTACTGCTTGTCAGATTCAAATGCCGCGGCAACTGCTTCCACGTGAACTTCAGAGCTTGTGCCGGACTTCACAACGTTGATGTGGCCGGCCACCCAGGCCAGATAGAGCGGAATCAAAGCTCCAAGCAGATGTCCACGATTAATAGTGCGCAGACGATACGCTACCAGAAAATCAAATACCACGCGTGCCCACAGGTTTTCCGGCATGCGAAAAGCCGCTGGTTCCACGACCGAAAGCCTCTTCAGCCCCAGCAGCGAGTTTGGAGCCAGGACGAGAGACCATATCTCTTGGAGATTTGAAAATGCCAGGCGAAACGCCTCAACCATTGGTGCGATGTCAACATCTCCCTCAATTGCATGAATCGCAGGGAAAGGAGGTCGCTCCGGAGGAAGTCGCCGGGGTCTTTGCCAAAAGGCGGCTTTGGCTTCGATGTCTGCGAATAACGATCCCGTGACAAGAGAGAGAATTGCATTGATGTTGGGCTCAGCTGGTTGAGGCAAAACGCGCGTTCCCACATCGATTTCATCAACGCTCAATCCCGCAAGAGCCGCTTCGCTTACTGGCCAGACGATAGCGTCGGCCTGGTTCAGATTCACAAATCGCTGCGATGTGGTGGCCAGTCGATCGGCCATCCGGGCCGAGAACGCCATATCGATCGACAGGGGGAAGCGCACTCGCGAGCCGAATAGCGCGCGGGTGAGCGGATACAAGATAGCTGAGTTTACGAGTCCTGCGTTAGGCGGAAGAGAATAGTGAGGAACAGCAAGATCAAATGTCGTGTCGGATACAGCGTTGGCAAGATCACGCAAAGCGGCAGTGCTGAGGGAGTCCGCCCCGGGGCCGAGCATCAATACCGTTGGCGCTTCATTTTCTTTGGCCGCATTTGCAGCGCTCAAGAAATCAGTCGCCGATAATGGCCATACTGAATTGGTCGCTTGGGTTGCAATTACACGCAGTGCGGGATACGCGGTTCCGGAAGTGTCGTTCGGGGTGGCAATCGCGATTTCCTCTGCAGGAAACGATGCCGTTAAATTCGCGAAAATGCCTTCGAGAGACTCGGCTGCCATGGGTGCGATAAAGACAAGCAATCCTGCTCGTACCGGCGTAACGGTCGCATTAGCATCCGAGACTGAATTTGCAGTCGCCATAGGGAATCGGGGAAACTCTTACCAAGCGAGCAGTGACCTAACAGCCAGCCGACTGCATCGGTTTGATGCCAGTCATTTGCACAAAGATAGGATACCTGTAATTGGGATGTGTATCCATGCTGGACGGTTGTTGAGTTCATACATCAATTCATAAAAAGCTTTTTCCAACACATATGCGTCAAGCAACGATTGCGTCTCCGAGGGGTTCGGGAGAAGCTCCGGGCGCTTTGCAATGGTCTCCCGATAAGCTTGAAGAAACGCCGCAGATGCAGAGTCCTGCCACGCCCGGGCCCAGTTACTCAAATTTACAGCGTCTGTTTGGGAGGTTCCAGGATTAGTCGCTTGGAACTCCTTCAGCCCCGCGAACGCAACATAGGAGAATGAGCGGAGCATGCCCGCCACATCTTTCAGGGGAGACTGCTTGCGGCGACGCTGCGAGAGGGGGCGCGCAGGCTCTCCCTCAAAGTCCAGCAGAACAAAGTCACCATCCGACTCGAGCGATTCACCTTCTGCGTGGGTACGAAGAGTCTGCCCAAGGTGATAGTCACCGTGAATGCGGATGCGTTGCCCTGCAGCGGAGAGCGTGGAAAGATTGCGGCTTTGTTCCAGCAACTCCGAACGCTTTGTAAGGAGAAGGGCGGCTCCGTCGGCTGCGGACTCATCGAGTGTTGAGAACTTTGATTTTAGCGATTCCAACGCGGATCGTATCGACGTCTCAATCTGGTGAGCATCGGATTGCAGATCATCGCTCGAACAAGGCTCCGGCTCAAACGCGGGATCAGTCGCGGAGCAGCTTAACGCAAGGTGCATCTCGGCCGTGCGGCGACCTAGAAGTGACGAAGCTTCTACGGATCGCTGGGCCGATTGCGGCATCCGAGCTGGATCAGTTGTAGCGCCTTCGAATCTGGGTACAGGAAGATCGGGCACGTCAGCATTGGATCCGACACTCGTGTAAAACTCGCTCAGGTGGCGGAGGAACCACGCCCAGCCGTCCCCTTCATTGGCCACCAAGCCTTGCAGCATCGCGACGGTCGTTTTTTCGCCCGTGTGCGAAGTTACCGAAATCTCGCCGAGAAATGGAGGGATCCGTTTGAAATGCGCGACCTCGGTGAGGAACTTTCCAATTTCCACATCTGGATTCTCCCCCGTTTGCAGGCGCCTGAAGAGCTTCAAGATCAAGGCATTTGCGTAGAGGATTGAGGTATTCGATTGTTCGGCAGACCCGACCCGCGAAGACAAAGGCTGCTCAAGTTTCGTTCCGCGGAACGCTGTTGAAGCGTGCGCACTGAGTATCGAACCCGGAGTGCCAGATGCTGGCATGGCGAAAGAATCGATTGCTTGATCTGGCGTGTGGGCCGATGATGCCAAGGTCCTATCTTCCGGACCACCGGCAGCGGCCTCGCCCGGCTGCACATGCAGCGGCAATGGCTGTGCTGGAAGCGCTGCCTCACCTGCCGATGAGATGACAGAGTTCGGTGCGGCCGATGTTGGCTCGGTTTCAAGTCC
The DNA here is from genome assembly GCF_039994875.1 of Telmatobacter sp. DSM 110680. Classification (GTDB taxonomy): domain Bacteria; phylum Acidobacteriota; class Terriglobia; order Terriglobales; family Acidobacteriaceae; genus Telmatobacter. Next base: position 1,198,722 of record NZ_CP121196.1, read on the forward strand.
GTTCAATGAGGCAGGTACTGAGACGCTGGTAAGCGGAACCGATGCGCTTCGTTCGATAAGCGCGAGTTCAATCCGGCGAAAATCCTGACGGACAGTAGCATCGTGCAGAACTGCTATGCCAGACGTCGATGTCAGGGTTGTAAGAATGCTGTCGGAACGTTCCGCAGTTACCGCATCTGCCTGTTGGCCGGCGCTGATTGCGAGCGGCAACTGGTATATATCGGGCTCGCCGTCAAAATAGGTAATTTCGACAAAGAAAACTGCGAGCGCAAGAATATCCGTGTCAATAGATCTGCCTGATTTTGGACTCTGTATTCCCGGCTCGGCGATGGAAAGATCGGCCCATTGCAATATGCGTGCCGATTGGATCCTCCTACTCTTCGCGCCGAACCAGCGTTGACGAGGCAGCCAGGCGGGCAATGCGGCCTCGATCTGTGCCAGTCCATTCCCTGAGAGCAGACCCGACCATCCCGCCGCCACCAGATCGACTACGGTCACTTCTGCTCCATTGGGGTCCGCCACCGGAACGAGCTGTGGCTCCGGCAAAGTTCTCGTTCCTGAACTTGCGGGCTGAAGTTCAAGCCATAAGAAGGAATATGGGGCAAGCGTCAGTTGATAAGGCGCGGCGGTGATAGTCGGAAAGGGCACGTAGCCCAGCATCTCCACCGGCTCCATCCCCTCAAACGCCGCAAGATCAAGCGAGACAGGTTGTGCGAAGCGGCTTAGATTGGCGACGCATAGGACAATCTCGTGTGTACCGTAATCCTGCTCGAATTCGCGAAGATAGGCCAGGATCTTCCGGTTTGACGGGTTGAGAAAACTCAGCGTTCCACGACCGAACACCTGGAAGAGCTTGCGGAGCGCAATCATGTTGCGCGTCCATTGCAGCAAGCTCGATTGATCAGCCTGCTGCGCCTCCACGTTCACTACCTGGTATCCATAAATGGGATCCATCACGACTGGAAAGTAAAGCCGTGCCGGGTCGCACTTCGAGAAGCCAGCATTGCGGTCCGATGTCCACTGCATCGGAGTGCGCACTCCGTTACGGTCGCCCAGATAGATGTTGTCGCCCATCCCGATCTCATCGCCGTAATAGAGGATCGGCGTTCCCGGAAAACTGAGGAGCAGGGAATTGAGCAGCTCAATGCGACGCCTGTTGTTGTCGACCAGCGGAGCGAGCCTGCGCCGAATGCCAACGTTGATACGCATGCGCGGATCAGCCGAATACGCAAAGTACATGTAGTCGCGCTCGTCGTCCGTTACCATCTCTAGTGTCAACTCGTCGTGATTGCGAAGAAACAGGCCCCACTGGCAACTATCGGGAATGGGAGGAGTCTGCGCCATGATGTCCGTGATAGGCAGCCGATCCTCCTGACGCAGAGCCATATAAATCCGCGGCATCAGTGGAAAATGAAATGCCATGTGGCACTCATCCCCATCTCCGAAATAAGGCCGCACATCAGCGGGCCACTGATTGGCTTCGGCAAGAATCAGCCGATTGGCGTAGTCGACATCAATGGCGGCACGGATTGCCTTGATGACGTGATGCGTCTCCGGAAGGTTTTCGCATGAAGTTCCATCGCGCTCCACCAGGTAAGGAATGGCGTCCATGCGCAGCGCGTCCACGCCCATGTCCAACCAGAAGCGCATGGCCTTCAGAACTTCCTCCATCACGCGCGGATTGTCCCAGTTGAGATCTGGCTGATGCGAAAAGAAGCGATGCCAGTAGTAGGCTTGAGCAACCTCATCCCACGTCCAGTTCGATTTTTCAGTATCGGTAAAGATGATTCGCGCGTTTTTGTAAACCTGATCTGTTTGCGACCAGACGTACATTTCGCGTTCAGGCGAGCCGGGTGGCGCGAGGCGTGCCGCCTTGAACCAGGGATGCTGATCGCTGGTGTGGTTGATGACCAGCTCGATCATCACCTGCATGTTGCGCTGATGGGCTGCATCCAGAAACTGCTTGAAGTCACTTAACGTTCCATACGACGGATTGACATCGGTGTAGTTGGCGATGTCGTACCCGTCGTCGCGGAGCGGAGAGGGAAAGAAGGGCAGAATCCAGATGCAGGTGACGCCAAGGTCCTGAAGGTAGTCAAGCTTTGAAATGAGCCCTTGAAAATCGCCGATCCCGTCATTATTCGAGTCTGCAAAGGCGCGGATGTGCAACTCGTAAATGATCGCGTCTTTGTACCAGAGCGGATCAGTAGCGCTTGCAATTTTCTTCACGCGGCGGGTCTCCAAGCTTGTTTGATGCGCCTTGCTGATTCCCGTTTACTGCACGGCTAGATGTTCGAGCAGTTTAAGCCTGTTTTTACAGGATGTTTCATCCAGCGGGCGTGCTCTGTCAGAAGTCGGTCTGTCGAACGTTAGAGGAAGTATTCAAAATCCGTCTCCACCCTCATCCGCCGATGGATTTTGAGAATATGGCCTGACACCTTCGCCGGGCTGAGCTCGACGTAATTGCGCGGGCCTTGCCACAAGTATCGCTCGCCAGAGAGCAGATCTTCGGCCTCGAAGCTGCGATCCGGCGGAATTTCCAATTCGTCCAGCGGCAAGGTCACAAATCCAGCCTGGGTGTGGTGCGGATCGAGATTGACGACTGTGATTAGCAGGTTCGAGCGATCATCCGACTCCTTGCTGTAGCAAAGCAGTTGATCGTTGTCTGTGGCGTGGAATTTCAGAGACCAGTCATTCTGCAGCGCAGGATTGTCATTGCGAATTGCATTTACGCGGGCAATCAGGTTGCGCAAACTGTCGGGCCGTTCAAGATCCCAGTGCCGGATCTCGTATTTTTCTGAATTCAAATACTCTTCGCTGCCATGCTTCACCGGCCTGTTCTCCTGCAACTCGAAGGCAGGACCGTAGATTCCGTAGTTCGCTCCAAGCGTAGCCGCTAACAACAGCCGAATGACGAAGGCAGGCCTGCCGCCCATTTGCAGGAATTCCGTGAGAATGTCCGGAGTGTTCGGCCATTGGTTAGGCCGGAAAAACTCGCGCACCGGTGTTTGCGCCAATTCCGTGAGGTACGCGGTAATCTCTTGCTTTCCATTGCGCCACGGGAAATAGGTGTAGGACTGGCTGAAACCCAATTTGGCAAGACGGTACATAATCTTCGGCCGCGTAAATGCTTCCGCAAGAAAGAGCACCTCAGGATGGTCGCGCTTGATCTCCGCGATCGCCCACTCCCAGAAAGGAAACGCCTTAGTGTGCGGATTGTCGACGCGAAAGATGGTAACGCCCATGCCGATCCAGTACATGAAGACGCTCTTCAACTCGTCCCACATTCCCTTCCAGTCTTCGCTTTCAAAATCGAAGGGGTAGATGTCTTGATATTTCTTTGGCGGATTTTCCGCGTACTGAATGGTGCCGTCTGGCCGTTTCTTGAACCAGTTCTCGTGTTTCTTTACGTAGGGGTGATCGGGCGCCGACTGGAACGCAATGTCCAGCGCGATTGACAGGTCGAGCTCTTTGGCTTTCGCGACAAAGTGCTTGAAATCCGCTACCGTTCCCAGGTCGTTGAGGATTTCCTTGTGTCCGCCTTCGCTGGCACCGATTGCCCATGGACTCCCAAAGTCGCCCGGCTGCGACTCAGGATTGTTATTCGGACCTTTGCGGAACATTCGACCGATGGGATGAATTGGCGGCATGTACACAACGTTGAAACCCATCTCCGCAACATAGGGAAGCCGTTTCTCGCAGTCGGCAAAAGTTCCGTGAGCACCTGCTGTTTCCGCCGTCGAGCGCGGAAAGAATTCGTACCAGGAGCTGAATCGCGCGCGCACTGGATCGACCACGATCGTCAACTCTGGACTCGATTCGGTCGCAAACCGCTTGTCGGGATAGCGCAATACCAGCTCGAGCAGCATTGGATCGGTCGCATGAATCCGAAGTTCGCTCGTCGATTTTCCTGAACGCAAGACAGCCGCGCGTTCGCGCAGCCACAAGGCGTCTCCACCACTGGCTCTTTCAGCGGCATGCGCTACGAGGTCTGCGCCGATAAGATAGTCGACCGCAGCATCGCTCTCGGCCTTGATGCGCTTTAGCAGGTCGCGCCGCCAGGTTTCAAAGTGATCCACCCACCCCTGCACCTTGTAGCCATAGCGTCCTAACTCTGAAACGCGAAACGACGCCTCCCAACGGTCATTTACTAACGCCTTCATGGGAATCTCGGTCCAGGAATCTGAACCTTCGCGATGGGCAAGAAGAGATGCCGCAATCGCGTCGTGGCCATCTGTAAAGATATCGGCCTCTACGTGAACCTGGTCGCCCACGGTGCGTTTTGCGGGGAAACGGCCGCAATCCACCTGCGGCGTGATGCCTTCAATGATGACGCGCTTGCGTCCGTCGGTTGCTTTTGTGATCATTGCCATTTTATGTTCCGCTGAATTCTTACTTCGTGTCTTTCTTCTGCTCAATCAGCCGCTTGTACAAATCAATAGTCTGATGCGCAATCGCCGTCCAACTGAATATGTCTTCAACGCGCTGCCTGCCTGCATCGCCAAAGCGCTTGCACTTTTCCGGATCCTTCAACAGCTCGTTGATGCGCTTCGCAAGATCCTTTGCAAACTTCTCGGGATCGCGCGGAAAGCTGGTTACGGGATCCTGATCGAACGGAACCAGGTATCCCGTTTTGTCATCGACAACTACCTCTTTGATGCCGCCTGTCGCGCTGGCAACTACGGGAGCACGACACGCCATTGCCTCAAGGTTGATGATGCCGAACGGCTCGTAAACCGAAGGGCAGCAGAACACGCGCGCATGGCTGTAAAGCTGGATGGTTTCCTGCCGGGTCACCATCTTTTCAATCCAGACAATTCGCGGATGATCCTTGCGCGCCACGTCCACTTTCTCGCGAAGCTCAGTCGCAATCTCCGGAGTATCGGGAGCACCCGCGCAGAGCACGATCTGCGTCTCGGCCGGCAAGTAGCGAATTGCATCCACCAGGTGGGTAACGCCCTTCTGTCGCGTGATTCGCCCTACGAAAAGAACATACGGCACAGCAGGATCGACGCCGTGATCTGTCAGTGCCTTGGTCTCGCTGGTCTTCTGATACTCTGCCAGATCGATGCCGTTATAGATGACGTGAATACGGTTGGGATCGACGTCGGGATACGCCTTTTGAATATCAGCTTTGGTTCCCTGCGAGACTGCGATCACCGCGTCTGCATCCAGAATGGCGGTCCGCTCCATCCACGAACTCATCGCATAACCGCTGCCCAGCTGCTCGGCCTTCCATGCGCGCAGCGGCTCAAGCGAATGTGTCGTCAGGACAAAAGGAACTCCATACAGCTTCTTCGCCAGAAATCCCGCCATCGATACGTACCACGTGTGCGTGTGGACAATATCGATCCCTTCGAGAGCCTTGATCTGCGTCAAATTGAGACTGAAGGCCTCGAGAGCGCCTTTGAATTTCCCGTCCGTGCCATTGGAGATTTCAGCCCAGGGCTCGGCCCCGCGCACGTGCAAGTTGCTGCCATCTGAGTGTTGTGGCCCCCAGCAGTGCACCTCGACCTCGATCTCCCTGGCCAGCTCCCGGCTCAGGTAGTCGACGTGAACGCCCGCTCCCCCGTAGACCAGTGGCGGATACTCACGTGTGAAAATGCCGACGCGCATTCCTCTGACCTCCAGCCGGATAAGATCGGTTGATTTTTCTGATAAATCCAGAGGTGCAATCAGGCTGGACTTACCATGAGGGCCCAGGAAACCTCAACAATGATCGGGTACAACCGGTCGCGCCCCAAGTCCCAATGTTACTGCACCGGATGAGTTTAGTTGCCATACCCAGTATGCGCAAGCAGCCCTTGGGTTCGGTCGTCCCCTGTCAGCACCCGCGCGTCAATAATGAATGCAAGTGCCCACTATCGTTTCGAATTGATGCCTGCCTCCGGCAAGGTTTGAAAGCTCACGAATGCCAGATGCGTACCATCCGGAGCCCAGTTTGGCACGTTGTCGCTTCCCGACCCTCCAACAATGTTCACCAGTACGCGGAGTCTACCGTCATCTGAGTTAAGGATCCGCAGTGCAATGTCCTTATTCGCCGGATGTCCTTTCACGTCCTTGTCATAGCTCAGGATCAAAATAGACTTGCCATCCGGCGAGGGGTGCGGAGTCCAATTGTTGAAGTCGTCCGAAGTCACTTGTTCCGCGCCGCTTCCGTCCCACCGCATGCGCCAGATCTGCATCAATCCACCAGCCCGGTCAGAGTTGAAATAGATCCACTTCCCATCCGCCGAATAGTCCGGGTCATCGCTGATCCCCGCTCCAGTCGTCAGCGCCGTCTCCGTTCCGCCGTCAACGGGGATCGAAAAGATATTTCCGCCTCCGGTGTGATTGGGGCGGGTAAAGGCTATGGTCTTTCCGTCCGGTGACCAACTGTGAAAGTACGACGATGGATTCTCCGTCAGCAGCCTCGGCTCCCCGCCGGCCATTGGCACAATGTACACACGGGTTTCCGGCTTTCCCGGCATGCTGCAACTGATGGCCAGCCACTTGCCGTCTGGCGACAATCCATGGCTTCCCGTGCAGTTTGTTGCCGCGCCTGTATTGAGAATCGCGGCGGTTCCGCCCTCTGACGGAATCGTCCAGATGCGTCCATCGCGATTGAAAATCAGTGTCTTCCCGTCTCGGCTCCAGTTCGGCGCCTCCATCTTTCCCGGCCCCGTCGACACTACCATGGCGCGCCGAAAATTGTCTTCGATGCCGATCGTTTGCAGTGTGCTGTACAAAACCGGTTGAGCCGACTCCGGCTGAGGTTGCAAAGCTTCCAGCTTTACGTTGCTGAACTTGGCCGTCTCCACCACGTCCTTGTTATGCGAACAAACGCCGATGCCCGCATAGAACTCACCATCGAAATGCAGCTTGATCGATGCGCCCACCTGATGCAGCGGCTCTCCATGATTGCTCAAGAACATCGTGATGGTATCGCCGCGTTTTTCTAGTCGAATCTGATGAGGAGACTCAATGTTCAATTCAATATCCTGCGTAGTTGCACCCCGTTCGCGCCGATACTGCAACGCCGTCATTCCCGAACCGTGTTGGGCAGCGTCCGCATAGACTCCGTCGGCCTCAAGCGTCTGCCGGAACATCAAAACCGCCTTCCGGTGCGGATCTGGATTTCCTGATGTTGAAGGAAATGTCATATCAGCCGTGAGCGAAACATCGCCCGAAGCCTTCTTCCAAACAAAGTGAAATGCGTCGAGCGTGGACCACATGTTGGCCCCGGAAGCAGAGACGGTATAGACGCCACGTCCTGCATCGAGGGCGGCCGTTCCCGGCGGAGCAACTGCTCCAACATCCGTCTGGCCTTGAAAAACGCCGAGGATTAACGGCGCAGACTGCGCCGCACAAAGTCCGGCCGGAAGGCAAACTGTTAAACCACAAAGCACCGCACCGAGCCCCTTAAAGCTCACTCGCATTTCCAGCCTTCTTTCATTCCCGCGATTTGGTCAAAGCATTAGTTAGCTTCGAGCTGAATTAATGAGGAGTTTCAGCAGGCGTTGCCGCTGTTTTCCAGTTGATGACGTGATACACCGCCGGGTTGGTACCCACATTTCTCAGCCCATGCAATTGGTTCGAAGCAAAGAAGATCACCGACCCTGGCCCGACGCGCTTCCACTCTCCATTGATTAACGCCTCCACCGTCCCTTCCCGAACAATAATCATCTCCTCATTCGGATGACGATGCGGAGGATGCGGCGATTTCCCCGGATTGAGCGTAGTGACGTGCACTTCAAGCTGCTCCAGCGTCGGTGTACGCACCTTGAAGAACGACCGCACCGACCCCACTTCAGTCGGCTCTACCGTCACGGTATTCCAATCGAAGACTGACGAGCCCATCATGGGCAGTTCTTCGGCAATTGCGAGCCCGCCCAATGTACAAGCCGTCGTCACCATCGCAACCATCAAATCTCTTCGACTGATCATTTCCGCACCCCCAAGTCACCCAAATACGAAACTTATCTCAGTGAACCGTTCTACACCATCAACGATGCAAACGTCCCAACCATGAGCGCCCCGACCTTTTGAAAGACTGAGAATCATTCCTTCTGGCTGGAAGAGCGCCTTCCAACCGTGCACTTGGAAGCTTAAATTGTTAAAGAGGTGCCACGCTGGCAACGCCCAAATCTCGAAACCTTTAGCCCAGAACCTGTAGATTGTCCGGTAGGTTAGGGTGATCTTGAGACACTTGAGGCTGTCTTTGGGAGTCCATGGGAAAACTCAAGCACAAACGTCTTTATATCCTTCCCGCGATCCTGATCCTTGCGGTCGCGTTCATGTTTGTGTACCACTGGCAAAGTTCACGGCGCGCACAGTTATATCGTTTGCCGAGACGTTCGCAGCCGCTCGCACCTCAGGGTGTAGCAGAACAGTTGATGCTGCAAGGCAAATTCAGTTCGGACATTCCCGCCGAGCAACGCCAGATCGTCGCGGCAGAATTACAGGCGTCCGAACCGGCCGGTCTCAACCGTTCAGTTGAAACCGCTGCTCAACCGGAGCCGGGCGAACAGCACATCGCAATCACCCAGCCGATCGGAACGACAGTAGAAGATACTCAACCGACCTTCACGTGGGATGCAAATGTCGACGGATGGAGCTACCGCGTTCGCGTGGTAGACCAGAGCACTCATTTAGCCGTGATCACAAGCCCAGTTGTCGACGAGGCGATGTGGCGAATTTCAACGCCGCTTCCGCGTGGGCACAATTATGTCTGGAGCGTTGATGCGATTCCCGTTGGAATTCGCACAACCGCGACGACCGTCACCAGCCAGCCAGCCCGATTCGCAGTTCTCTCCGACGAAGGCGAACAGGTGATTCAAAACGCAAAAGCCCACAACGCTTCCCATCTGCTTCTCGGTTCGCTTTACACCCACTATGAAATGTGGCGAGACGCGGTCCTGGAGTACCGGCAGATGGTTGACGAAGTCCCCGATTCGCCCGAAGCGATAAAGCTCCTCCGCAACGCCGAAGTTCGCGCAAGCTCAAAAATATCTGCCGACTCCGCGCCCTGAGATTTCGTTCCGTGAGACGGTGAAATATTTTCTGAAATAGCTTGAAACGATTCGATACCGAGTTTCACCACTTGGTGGGACTATCGCTCTGAATGCGATCTTTACGCGCGTTCTAGTGGTCGGCCTGCTAATTTTTTCGTTGAAACGCGTCAAGTAAACGTTACCAGCGGTGCAAGGGCTTGTTGCGGGGAAGTATCATCGGGTGTCAGGACAGATTTAGCCTTTCGACTTGAAATTCAATTTGAATTTCTGCTTCCCAACCGATTTCGATGTTTTCGCTTCAAAGAAACCGTGTGTTGAGGGCTATTGCTTATGAAGCAAGAAAAAACGCCTGTCAAAACCTTTCCCCTCCGGCTATCTAGAACAATGCGTATCCAGGTACAGCACCTGGCCGATCAGGAGGGCATTTCAATAAATCAATTTATCGCCTTGGCAATCGCCGAGAAGCTCGCGCGATTTGAACGGGCAATGCCCCATGCCGAGAGTAGACATCCGAAGGACAATAAGTAAGTCAGACGCGGCAGCTTCAGAGAATGTCGCTTGTCATCCCGCCTCTTGCGAGATCACTGAGAAATCGTCACGATGGAAGTGCTTTTCAAAGGGAGCGTGTTCTGAGTAAAGAAGGGCACCGGAAAAGTGAACTGGTAAGTAACGGTGACCTTCACAATACAGTTGGGACTGTTCACACCGTCTTCTGTATCACAAGTATCTCCGGAAGCAGTTGTTCCCGGCCACGATGACGATACCGAAAGATTTGCTGAGGACATCCCCGGCGGAAGCGCGCTTTTCACATAGCTGGAAATATCGTCGCTAGTCGCTGTGCAATCGAGCGCATTGGCAGAGCACGAGGCGCCATTCCAACTTGATCCACGTACCATCGCGTATCGACAGGCCTCCTCGGCTGCATTGGCCACGAAGTGTGCCGCATATAGCGCGAAAGATCCGTACATAATCAAAAACGCGGCTCCTATCCACAAGGAGAAGCTGAGAGCAAATTCGACGGACTCGCTTCCGCAATCTTCCTTGGCAATCTCAAACAGCGCCGCAGGGAAGCGCACAGTCTGCTCTGAACGGTTCTGCAGAAACTTGCCAATCATCCTTAGTCGCTTCCCACGCGCAGGCGGACTTCCTTCGAAATATTCATCGATGAAGGTAATCCGGGATACTTGAAGATAGGAACATAAGTGGAGCTGGCAACCACATCTACATAGTTCACATAGTTATAGGAGCAGGATGGTGTGGAACTACACGATGCCATCTGTGACGTTCCATCGGAGCATTCGCATCCGTAGGTCGCCGTTGATGTGACGCCGGGCAAATTTGCAGTGCCAGCGATCGCCGCGTTCTGCATTCCCGAAGCGTCGCTCGGATTCTGAAGCCCATATGCAGCACCCGCTTGTGCCGCCGATGCAACTTCAATGTATGCATAAAGTGCTCGCCCTATATCAACTGCCGGCACAAACATCAAGAAAAAGACGGGAAGCACGAATGCGAGTTCAACAAAGCTTGAACCTTCCGTGTCGGAATACGGCGATCGACTTACATTCCAGCGCATCGTTGGCATCTCCAATCGAACAGGGTCAAGCTCTATTGAACAAGAAAAACGTTGTTTCCATTGAGCGGCGACCCTCCCGCCAATGACGAATAGTCATTCCCAAAGGCGCTTGCGATTGCCACGTTCAGATGGATATCTTTGGCTACTAGTATGTTGTAGGAAGACGATAAAGCGCTTACGCCGTAACTTACATCCGCGTCGGGAAGATAGATCGCTCCTTCCAGCTTACTGTTATTGATCAGATTTGCGATAAAGACGCCTGTCGACGTTGACCCATGCGCCTGAAAGAATAGAATGCCAGCGTAGGTTCCGGAAGTTGGAGCGGACAAGGACACGTTACTCAGACTAAGTAATGAGCCACCCGACACCGGTTCGATGACGTTGATGCTGCCTTGAGTGCCTTCGTTATAGAAGGTCACACCGTTTCCTGTAATTGAAGAAAGCTCATTTAACGTGATATTCAATCCTCCTGAAGTGATTCCCAGCAGCCCTGGGCCATCTTTGAGGATGTAGGTTCCAGGATTGAATTTGATGTTTGAGGCGAGTGCCGCTGTGATGGAGATTCCGCCGCAATACACGCCTGGATTGAACGTGACATTGCCGCCGAGTAGAACGTTGACTGCAGAAGAAGATCCGGAATAGGGCGAGGAGGTGCTCGTGCCGCACGCTGCACCAGCATTCGAAGGTGCTGGAAGGTAGGCCAGGGGATCGGCCGGATTCGGAGCAGGAACATAAGTCTGCGGCGTTGAGGATGCAAGACACAAAAGCCCTGAAGATCCGCCCGACACACTAATTCTTGGCGCATACATAAATGCGCCGATGACGCACGTAAGTGCATCTGATGAAGTCGATTCGTCAACGACGGCACAGCGCGATCTTACAATCACTCCGGCAATGATCGTTATAGCTGGGCCTGTCGGATTGAGTGCATAGATACAGGGACCACTGCCTAATCCCCGGCCGGCCTCCGCACGCGTCTTTACCAATACCGACTTAAGTCCCATCAGGCCTGCAAAATAGGTAGGAACCTGTTGTGAAAGGATCACCTCGGCGTAATTGGTCTTATTTAGATTTGGATCTGTACCCACCGCGCAGGGTGGGTTGTTCAGCGTTAAGGTCATGCCAGAACCGACCGTTCCGGAGCAATTTGTCAAAGTGGTCGAAGCCGTGAGGCCGTTCTCACTTACTGCGTTCTGTGCTGCACTTTGCATGGCGGCGCAGACGTTCGTTCCATTGCAAGTCCTCGCCTCTAAGGCCGCCGCCAGTGCAGCCGCGTCAGCAGCATTTTGCATGTTTCTTTTAATGAGCAGAAAGTGTCCGAAGTCCACAGCGAATCCAAGAATCGTGAGAAACATGAGCAGGCAGAGCGCGGATATCACCAGGATCGAGCCGCTTTCATCGGTTGTTGTGAGGTATGTTTTCATCGCTTGTTACTCCCTCCCTACCAAGTGTGCTTCGGCAATACGCTCAATGGATCGCGTCCTGGTCACGCGAGTCCCAACCTTTGCCAGGAGGTCCTCCCTTCCCAAATTGTGAATGCTTTCGTCTTATGTCAGCGGCTTTTGAATCGCCGCTTTACTGGCTCAGAGCGGATCGAAGTTAAGGCCCGTTTCGGGAAGGGGAAGAAGTGTTCGGTACCGCTTTCTCAACTAGGAGAGTCTCACAAAATGACGAGGAACTGAATACGACATACGATGCAGCACTTGCCGATTAGTAATCCGGGATTCCCTTATGTACTAACCGGCTCACGATGTTATATCCACTCATGATATCGTCCGTGATATCGGTACGTTGAATAACATGCACTGTCGGCTTCTTCTATGCAAGCTGACATAGTAAGTTCCGAGTCTCCAGCCAGTCCGTTGTCTGGCATCGTGATGTTTACTGCGCCTCGGGGAGTAGCTGTGCGCGCCGGTTTTGCTGATAGCAACTCTCCGCATCTTCTGAGCAGAAGGAACGCTCTTTTCCATAGCTGATCACATGCATTCGGCTAGCCGTCACTCCGATGGATGCAAGCGCATCGCGAGCTGCTGTTGCGCGCTCCATGCCCAGAGCAACGTTGTATTCCGCTGAACCGCGTTCGTCTGCGTATCCCGCGATTGTGAGAACGATGCTCGGATGCGCGATGAGATATGCAGCATCTTCTCGAATGGCATTCAATGCATCCGGACGGAGATCCGCCTGATCGTAGTTGAAAAACAGATCTCGCAAGTTCTCGCGTGCGCCTTCATCGTAGCTCCCGCTCGGCGGAGCCGCGAACTTGGTTGTCAGAATCTGATCGCGTCCTTCGCTTCTACCGGTGATCTGGAATGTGACTTTGCAACTGGATGAATTCGACGGGTTCGACGAGAGCGCTGCCCGGCCGTCCACCTGATAAGTTCCAGGTTTCAGGTTTGCCGTATCAATCGTAATTACGCTACCTCCGTTTCCGTGAATATCGCCGCCGCTTGTCGCCCAGTTATAAGCTACGGGGTAGAGATCGGGATCAAGAGAAGTTTCGCCCATGATGTGCACGGGCTGCCCCGCGGCCACCAGCTGATTTGATACCGAACAGCTGAGAGAAATGCGCCTTGGGGCCTTGGAGGTTACAGCTGCCGATGGTGGCGTGGATGCCCCGGATCCTCCAAAGTGCATCACAAGCCCGACGCTAATTTGCAATTGACGCTGCGAACCATTCACTCCGTTTGGAAGGGCGGTGTGCAGATACTTCGCGTCGAACGCCCGGATAGCAAAGCGATCGTTCAGACTGAAATCCAGACCGCCTCCTCCGGTATAGGCGAAGCTGGTTGCGCTCGTACTACTCGACGTGCTTGACGGAAAATAGGATCCCCCGCCGTGTGCGCCTCCAACGAAGAACTCGCCGAAGGGCACCGCACGATAGCGCGGCCACGAAATCCGAGGTCCTCCGATGAACGTGGTGAGCGTGAGATCTTGACCCAGGGAACTGATATGCGAAGCATGACCTGCGCTGAACTCGCCGGCAACCCCGAGCCAACGACTGAAATTGAGCTGGCCGCCAGCAAATCCGCCATTCATCGTGAAACAGCCACAATCGCCCGGAGGAGCGTTGGCGTTGACCAGGTTATAACCGGCGGCCAGGTCAAACTGCGACGACGAAGCCTGCGATCTCTGATCGAACGCTGTCTGTTGTCCGCTCGCTGCGCCCGCTCCCAACAGCGTGATGGCTATGCTCAATGCGATTGCTCGATTCATCTTGTCGTCTCCCGTCGTATCTGCGCGTAGAGTTCTGCTCCGTTTCGCCGCTTAGTAGAGCAACGAAACAGTTGGGGAAGTAGTAAGTGGGTTGGTATCGATTACTACGAATCTGCCAGGTGAAATCGCATAGACCACTGTTGTCCCGTCGGCAAACACATAGCGTCCGGCAGTTGCAGGTGTGGCGTTGCCATTTGGATTTGACAGGCTGTAGGTAGTGGATCCCGAGGTGCCAAGTTGAAGCACATTCAAAGTGCCGACGCCGACATTCTCGTCAAGCGTGTAGGTGGCGTTGCCGGCCCCGTCGGCAGTGAAGTTGCCGGAGGCATTGATGCTGGCAAGTGAGCTTGCCGGAATCGTTCCTTCGACATAGGTCCCCTTCAGTGTTGCAAGGCTGAATGGAGCGCCGGTTTGTGCTTCAAGATGCCCAAGTCCGGCATATCCAGTTTCGAGGAAGTACCCGTGGTTGGGGCTTACCAGGTAGACAACACGAGCATCCGGCGGACCTGTCGGCAATCCGAGCAGGCCAAGAAGGATGGAAATGAGGCTTGAATGGTTTGGATAGTCAAGCACTCCACGGCCATTGGAACTCACGGTGCATGCCGAGGTTCCGGTTGCGCCGTAGGACCCCAACAACCCTTCGAGAAGATTGCTCTTGTTCGAGTTGGACAGTCCAGTGAGGTTGTCGACAAGGCTGGTAAGGCCGCCGCTCTCAAAGTTGGTGGTGTCACAGGTGCCCGCACCGTTGCCACTCGCGCGGAAGACGGTTGCGGTCGAGAAATTCAGCACGTTCTGCAGCGTCGTGCCGAGAAGTCCAGGATTAGATTGCGCATCTTCGTAGCCAACGAACGGGCCGTTCATGGATGCGTTCGAGAAGCTACCCGAGGTCTGCAGTTCTGCGGTGCCCGCCAGCAGCGTGTATGCAGAATGCTTGTCCGTCGACAGAATGAATGCTTCGTTTGCATTCACGATATAGACAGCAAAGTTGGTGGGATAGAGGCCGTCGGAGATGCTCGTGTTCGTCATCTCTAGTTGCACGCGGCCATTCTGATCGGCGGTCTGGTAAGAGCCGCTGACTGGAGCATTCGCGAAGTTGAAGCTGGCAATATTTGTGTCTGCAGTGCCTGCAGATATGCTGCCGGATCCGTTGGCAGTGAAGGCTCCAACCGTGGCCACTGGTCCAGAAGCAATGCCAACAGTGCAGGAAACCAGACAAGGCGTATCCCCCGACAATCCGAATGCATAGCTGCCTTTCAGCCCAGCGCTGAAGGAAGAGGGGGTCTGCGCAAGCAACTGGCCGGACCCCTTGGTTCCCACGAGTTGATCGTTGTCAAACTCGATCAGGCTGCCCTGCGTCGACACGGTCGCTGGCGAGACGGGTGCCTTTAGCGAGATGGCATAGGTGAAGGTCTGATCCGTGGTGCCGTCAGGATTCAGCGTCGTGATCGTGATCTTTCCGCGGCTGTCTGCGTTGATTTCGTAGGTGCCGAGGAAGTTCTGAGCCTGAACCGTCGTGCCGCTTGGATCAGAAGATTGGTGGTTGGCATCCAGTTCGCCCAGGTTGATGCCTCCGGTACCATCAGCAGTGAAGCTGCCAACGGTTGCGGTCTGGTAAGCGAGTACACCAGCCAACACGTCGTCGTATCCCTGGAAGAGGTACGCGTACGGTCCGGTAAGTTCGCCATCATAGGGAGTGGACGGATACTGCACGAGCAGTATCAGTGGAAGCGATGCAGTTGCCGATACGCTATCGGTCACAGTCGCCGTGAAGCTGGTTGCTCCAGGTTGCGTGGGCGTTCCGGAGATTAGCCCATCCGACTGCAGCGTGATGCCCGGAGGTAATGAACCTGCGGTTAGGGCATAGGTGTACGGCGGATTGCCACCTGTCGCTTTCAGCGTGTACGAGTACGGGACGCCGACGATAGCAATCGGTAAAGTTCCCGTCAGGCTCAAAGTGCCGGAAGGATGGATGGTGATGCTTTCCGCACCGGAAACTGTCTTCGTCGGATTGCTCGCATCCGTTACGGTCACGGTCAGATTCGAAGTTCCAACCGCAGTCGGAGTGCCGCTGATGACACATCCGGTAAGTGAAAGTCCAGCCGGCAGCGTGCCCGTTGTTATCGAGCAACTGTAGGGCGTAGTGCCGCCGTTCGCGCCAATGGTCGCGCTGTAGACCACACCGACAGTTCCATCAGGTAGCGTGCTGTTCAATGTAAGCGCTGCTGGATTGATAACGATCGTTTCCGGACCGGACGTACTTTGCGAAGGCGATTCAGAATCGGTCACCTTCACGGTCACTGTCGAACTTCCCGCTGTTGTAGGAGTGCCGCTGACTGAGCATCCAGTCATCGTGAGCCCTGCCGGCAGCGTGCCCGACGTAATCGTGCAGCTATACGGAGATGTTCCGCCGCTAACGCCGATGGCCGCGCTGTAGGGCACGCCGACCGTACCGTCTGGCAGAGTTGAAGCAGTCAGAGTGAGCGGCGACGGATTAATCGTAACGGTCTCGCTCTTGCTCGCGTTCTGTGTCGGACTACCGGAGTCAGTCACAGTGACGGTGACTGTCGACGATCCGGCAGACGTTGGTGTACCGCTCACCGTGCAACCGCTCAGGATCAATCCCGCTGGCAGCGTTCCCGAGATTGAACAGGTATAGGGAGACGTTCCGCCGGAGGCAGTAATCGTCGCGCTATAGGTTGATCCGACGGTGCCATTCGGAAGAGATCCGGTAATGGTCAATGCGGCGGGGTTGATGACAATCGTCTCGTTCGAGCTCGCATTCTGTGCTGGGCTGCCGGAGTCAGTAACTTTGACGACGACCGGCGAAGATCCCGCGGTCGTCGGTGTGCCGCTGACCGTGCAACCAGCGAGGGTGAGTCCTGCCGGTAGAGTGCCCGTGATCGAGCAGGTATACGGTGTCGTTCCCCCAGTTGCGGTAATCGTCGTACTGTACGCACTGCCTACCGTGCCATTGGGCAATGTTCCTGTGATCGCAAGTGTTGCCGGAGCGATGACGATTGTCTCGTTCTGGCTTGCGTTCTGTGCCGGGCTTCCAGAATCTGTCACTTTAACAGTGATGGGTGACGAGCCTGCTGCGGTAGGCGTTCCACCCACTGTGCAGCCGGTAAGGGTGAGGCCTGCCGGTAGCGCGCCTGTGATCGAGCAGGAATACGGAGGCGTTCCATCAGCTGCAGTAATAGTCGCGCTGTAGGGAGTTCCAACAGTTCCGCCAGGCAAAGTGTTGGTGATCGTCAGAGCAGCCGGAGCGATGACGATGGTCTCTGCCTGGCTCGCATTTTGTGCAGGACTTCCGGAGTCCGTAACCTTCACAGTAATTGGCGATGAACCTTGAGTCGTCGGTGTGCCGCTCACCGTGCAACCAGAAAGCGTGAGCCCTCCCGGCAACGTTCCGGTAATCGAACAGGTATACGGCGATGTGCCACCCGTTGCGCCAATCAGCGAGCTGTATGGCACACCGACCGTTCCATTTGGAAGCGTGTTCGTGAGCGTCAGGGCTGCGGGCGCTATCACGATGGTTTCGTTTTGACTTGCATTCTGCGCGGGGCTTCCAGCATCCGTGACCTTCACCAGAATCGTCGAGCTGCCAGAAGCTGTCGGCGTTCCGCTCACTGTGCATCCGGCCAGGCTCAAGCCCGCTGGCAAAGTTCCAGTGATCGAGCAACTGTAGGGAGTGGTACCACCGCTCGCGGTGATATTCGCGCTATAAGCCACGCCGACCGTCCCGTTAGGCAGCGTATTTGTCAGCGCGAGAACCGGCGGAGCGATGACGATTGTTTCAACCTGGCTCGCATTCTGTGCAGGGGTTCCAGAATCGGTGACCTTCACCGTGACCGTGGCGCTGCCTGCTGTTGTTGGAATGCCACTGACGACGCATGCGTTCAGCGACAGACCGGCAGGCAGTGTCCCCGTGATCGAGCAAGCATAAGGCGATGTCCCACCGCTTGCCGTGATCGTCGAACTGTATGCCACGCCAACTGTTCCGTTTGGCAGAGTGCTGGTGAGCGAAAGAGGAGTGGGAGAGATGATGATCGTTTCATTGGCACTGACGCTCTGCGAGGGCGTGCTGGAGTCAGTGACTTTTACTGTAATCGTCGAGGTCTGTGCCGTAGTGGGCGTGCCTGCAACGGAGCATCCTGACAGAGCGAGTCCCGCAGGCAGAGTTCCAGCAGTGATGGAACAGGTATACGGAGTCGTTCCACCGGTTGCGGAGATGGCCGCCGCGTACGACACGCCAACCGTGCCGTTCGGCAACGTGTTAGTAATGGCGAGCGGAGAATTGATAGTGATGGAAACAGCAGCAGTCGCAGTTGCGCCGAGGGTGTCCTTCACCTGAACGGTGAAGCTTGACGTTCCCTTGTTAGTTGGCACACCGGAGATGACGCCGGTCGTCGGAGAGATAGTGAGTCCGGCAGGAAGAGATCCCGCGACGACGCTCCACGCGTAAGGTGTCACGCCGCCTGAAGCGACGAACGAAGTTGTGTATGCGACGCCGACGGTGCCCTCAGGCTGCGGACCACCAACGAGCGTAAGCGGCGAAACAACAGTAATCGATGCAGTGGCGGTAGCGACCGCTGTTGTGCTGTCCTGTACTTGCACAACAAAAGTTGAAGTTCCGGGTGATGTCGGAGTTCCGGAGATAACGCCTGTTGTCGGAGAGATATTCAAACCGGCGGGGAGAGATCCCGAAGCGATGCTCCAACTGTAAGGGGTTACTCCGCCTGCTGCTGTCAGCGAAGTCGTATAAGCGACGCCAACTTCGCCTTGTGGCTGCGGGCCACCTAACAGCGTAAGTGGCGGAACCGGATTTGAAATCAGAATCGATTCATTGGCAGTCACGGTGAAAGGCACAGAGCTCGCATCGGTCAACTGCAAGGTGAACATCGAAGTGCCGGCAGTCGTTGGTATCCCTGAGATGACGCCAGTTGCGGCGTTGAATGTGAGACCAGCGGGAAGTGTGCCACTCAGAACGGTGGTTGTTAACGGCGCGGTGCCTCCTGCGGAGACGATCGTGGTGCTGTAGGCCTGGCCCACCACTCCTGCCGGCGGCACACCAGTCAGCGTTGGATCCGGATTCACCGTTATGCTTACGGTCTCCTGGCTTTTGGTGTTTGGGATTGCGGCGAGTAGCGTCACTTGCATTGGCGCTGTGATACCCGATGGTGCCGTATACGTAATTGTCGAACCATTGCTCGACGAGAGAGAGCCGCATGCACTTCCGTTGCACGAGTTGCCGGAGAAAGACCATGCGAGCTGATAAGTCCCGGTAAGATTTGCTGTGATCTTCACAGACTGACCCGCATCGAGCACAAACGAAGTAGCCGAGAGGCTTGAGATTCCGCCGCCCGCATATCCTCCGCCTCCGCAACCACTGAGCACAAGACACAGCAGAAGGAAAACCACGCTCAGCTGCGAAGCCAGCGATTTGGAATCGCTGAGAGACAGCGGCACGTTGCGGCTGACGTTAATCCGATTGCCTGCGCACGCAGGAAAGGTCTCGGGGATCACCATGGGGAATCTGACCTCCATCAAACTCTGAAAGGCATCCGGCCCGCCTTCCGGGCTTCCGTGATGCCGACTCCGCGGTAGGGAATTACCTCGAAGTCATTCGCGAGTTTTGTCCGTACTTCTTCGCGGGTCTATACAACAAACGAGCTAATACCGCGCGTAATGGACAGTAACTCAACATTCAGTTGTTCAATTGGAGTTTGATTGGTGGCGCTCTAACTTAAGTTATGCGGATCGCATCAACCTTCTTGCATCAAGCATCGGGGAAACCACTAAGAAGGCAGTATTCATGGGATCGATTCCACAACTATCGCACTCAATATATGTGGACCGAAATGTTTCATTCACTTCTTTTGAAAGCTAAACCGAGTTTTTAATGAAGATATAGGTCAGCTCTCATTCAGATGATCAGAACTTACATATCTCATGTAATATCACGGGCGATATCATATTCATTTCTTGCACGATTAGTGGATCGCCCTATAAGAGAAATGAAGTTCCGGAACTGAATATGATTGCCCTTCTACCGATCGACTGCACGATATTCAGCTTGCAAAGCATGTCCTGCACCCCTCAGAACGGTCCGATTGGGAACATTCCTTGCAGGCAAACTTTAGATATTACCCAGGCCCGCTCCAATGCTGGCGTGCACAAAAATGGCAGGGAACTGACTCGCTCTGCCAATCGGAAACTCCGATCGGCCAGTCTTGCTCAGCCGTTACGATGGCCGAGATCGTCGTTCCTCCACATCACGGTTGGAAAGCTTCGCCAACGTTCGTACCAGGTGTTCTGAAAGCGAGTGTCTCTTTGTGAGTTTTTCCGCAATGGAAAGAATGAATCACTCATCGGTCGCCGGACAACACTTCGACCCCGCATGCGGATGTCGCTTATTTTGCGAATATTCCGGTAAGAAACGTGTGAGATGGCGGAAGCGCGTGTGAGTCGAACACACCGTCGCCCGTGAAGGACGACCGCCGGTTTTGAAGACCGGGAGGATCACCGGAGCCTAAGCACTTCCGTCTTGAAACTTTCTCACATGCTACCGTGGCTATGGAACAACTCACGACAATTTCTGTCGTAAAGAGAGAATGACATTGGAACCTCACCAGCCGATTCGTCTGACTCAGCAAGTGAAAGCTGGCGGCTGCGCCAGCAAGCTTCCTGCCGGCTCACTGCGGCAGGTGCTCTCTGCGCTTCCGGCACAAACCAGTCCTGATCTCGTTGTCGGGTTTGAAACTTCAGACGACGCCGGTATATTCCGCATTGGCCCTAAGCAGGCTCTAGTGCAGACGATCGACTTCTTCACCCCGCTGGTCGATGACCCATTTACATTTGGCCAGATCGCCGCAACGAATGCATTGAGTGATGTGTATGCCATGGGAGGTCGCCCTCTCACTGCGCTGGCCGTCGTCTGCTTCCCGCAGGATTCCGATCTTGGGATTCTGGAGCAAATCATGCGTGGCGGTCTTTCGAAAATGTCCGAAGCCAACTGCATCGTAGTAGGGGGACATTCAGTTCGAGATGTGGAGATGAAATTCGGTTATGCGGTCACGGGTCTTATCGATCCGGAGCGCGTCTACACAAATGCGGGAGCAGTTCCGGGAGACACACTGATCCTGACTAAGCCGATCGGCACGGGGGTGATCACTACAGCCCTGAAACAAGGCAAATCGGAAGCGGTGTGGGTGGATCACGCGATCCGTTCGATGACCACGCTCAACGGCACGGCATCCGCTCTGGCAATTGCTTGCTCAGGCGTTCACGCAATTACGGACATTACAGGTTTTGGTCTTATGGGCCATGCACGCGAGATGGCATTGGGCAGTGGTGTGACCCTGGAGATCGAAACAGCTCATTTGCCGTTACTCGATGGCGCGTTGAGCGCGGTTCGCCTGGAGGCGATACCGGGAGGTCTGCTGGCCAATCGTGATTTTGCAGAGTGCCTCGTTCAGGATTCCGTAGGAAGCCAAATTCCGGATGATCTTCGTGCACTCCTTTATGATCCGCAGACATCAGGAGGGCTCCTCATTTCAGTGGCTCGTGAAAATGCGCCAGGATTGCTTGCGTCTTTCCAGAGAGAGGGTGTTCCTGCCGCCGTCATTGGATGCGTATCAGGTGCGTCGACGCCAGGAGCCCATGCACCCGCGATCATTTTGCGGTGATGCATTACTCTGATTGAGGATTGCCCGCCATGACACCAAGGAATCTCGTCGATGATGAAAAGCGCAACGCTCTCTATCAATCGTTGCCCTCTGTCAGTGAGGTTCTTTTGATGCCGATGTGTCGCGAGTTTCTCAAATCATATTCGCGTGGCCAACTAGTTGACGCGATTCGCAGCACGCTTGCAGACCTTCGTTTCGAGATCTCGTCGGGTGATCACACGGTGCCTAGCATCCAAAATGACATTGATCAGATACCGAACGCTGTTGCCAGATACCTTACATTGGGCGCGGCCTATTCGCTTCGTCCCGTCATCAATGCTACCGGTGTGATTCTCCACACCAATCTGGGTCGCGCACCGTTGAGCAGCGGGGCACTTCGGCATGTCGTAGAGGTCGCGCAGGATTACTGCAACCTCGAACTCGACCTCGACACTGGTTTGCGCAGCCACAGAGACGCGCACGCTGAAGCTCTTTTGCTTCGCGTCCTGTCCCAGGAGAGCTCTGCCGTGGTTGAACCTGATGGTTACGGCGTCGTAGTTATAAACAACTGCGCGGCAGCTACCTTACTTGCGTTAAATTCCGTCGCTGAAAAGAGCGAGGTGATTGTATCGCGCGGCGAACTCGTCGAGATTGGCGGTGGCTTCCGCATTCCGGAGATTCTGGAGAAGTCTGGTGCAATCCTCAAGGAAGTGGGCACAACCAACCGCACTCGGATAGCCGACTATGAGAATGCGCTAAGTGCTGCTACGGGACTTTTATTGCGAGTGCATCAGTCAAATTTCAGCATGGAAGG
Source organism: Telmatobacter sp. DSM 110680 (assembly GCF_039994875.1). Taxonomy (GTDB): domain Bacteria; phylum Acidobacteriota; class Terriglobia; order Terriglobales; family Acidobacteriaceae; genus Telmatobacter. The sequence goes on from NZ_CP121196.1 coordinate 1,220,982, forward strand.
GTTTGTCGAACGACCATCGTTGCAGGAAATGGTCACACTCTCAAAACGAGTGAAGTTGCCTTTGTTCGAAGATCAGGGTACTGGCCTGCTCTCCTCACTCGAGCGTGTCGGAGTCCGTGGAGAGCCAACCCTGATGCAGTCGTTTGAGTCTGGCGTAGACCTGATCGCCGCGAGCGGGGACAAATTGCTGGGCGGACCGCAGTGCGGCATTCTTGTGGGCAGGAGGGACCTAATCGAGCGCATTCGAAAGAACCCTCTGCTCAGAGCACTGCGTGTAGATAAGCTCACCTATGCAGCGCTTGAGGCTACGCTGCTTGAGCATTTGTCCGATGCTTCCGCGACCATTCCTGTTGAGCGAATGTTGAGCATCCCATCCGAGGAGATCATGTGCCGGTGTCGAGTGGTTGTCAACAAGACGATGTCTGCTCGCATTGTTCTCGACGTGGTTCCGGTCAACAGCCTGGTTGGCGGAGGAACGGCACCGAAAGCGTCGTTGCCGAGTTGCGCAATCTCGATACGGCATAGTGTGTTGTCGGCATCGGATCTGCTTGGGGCGCTTCGGAGGCTTGAACCTCCGATCATCGGACGTATCGAGGAAGATGTGGTGCTGCTCGATTTACGCACTGTCCCTTCGAGTTTTGACGGCGACCTCAGCTCTCTTCTCTCAAGTCTCTGATTGCCTGGAGGCAGATGCGCCACGAAGGATTGCTCTGAATGACCAGCCAGCCCAGATCGATTGTCATCGGAACCGCGGGTCACATTGATCACGGCAAGACCACACTTGTTCGCGCCCTCACAGGCATTGATGCCGACCGGCTGCCTGAGGAAAAGCGACGCGGCATCACAATCGATCTTGGATTTGCCTCGTTCGATACGAAACTGCCGAATCAATCTCCGATGCGAATCAGTTTCGTAGATGTTCCCGGGCATAGCCTCTTCATCCGCAATATGCTCGCGGGCGCCGGATGCGTCTCTGCTGTCATGCTCGTCGTCGCAGCTGACGAGGGGGTCATGCCGCAGACGGTTGAGCATCTTGCAATCTGCGAACTTCTGGGGATCTCGCATGGAATTACGGTGATTACTAAAACGGATGCAGTCGATGCTACTCGGCTGGTGGAGATGCAAAAGTCAGTCGAGTCCTTTCTGCAAGGTACGTTTCTCGAGCGTGATCATGGTGCCGTGGTGCCCGTTAGCGCCGCGTCCGGGGAAGGTATGGATGCCCTGCGAACTGCTTTAAGGGATCTTGCGACGCGGCTACACATCACCACCTCAGACGCGTTGATGCGGATGCCTGCCGATCGCTCATTCGTCATGAAGGGGTTTGGCACCGTCGTTACAGGGACACTGCTGTCAGGAACGATCCGCGAGGGCCAAACGCTGCAACTGGAGCCAGGAAATCGCGCAGTGCGTGTTCGCGGATTACAGAGCCACGGCGAGCCCCAACAGACTGCGCAACCCGGTTCTCGCGTCGCTGTGAATCTTTCCGGCGTGGATGCAACGGAAGTGCATCGAGGTCAGACGCTCGTTCTGCCCAATACCCTGCGGGCGGTCGACTTGATCGACGTGGAGATTGAGCTTCTTAAGAGCGCGCCAAAGCTGAAGCATCGGGCCAGTGTTCATTTCCACGCTCTGACTTCCGAGACCATGGCCAACGTTTCACTATACGGATATGAAGCGGTTCAACCAGGATCAGTTCGCCTCGCACGCTTGAAGCTTACAGAGCCGATCGTTCTGGTTCCGGGTGATCGTTTCGTGATTCGGTTGCCATTGCCTGCCGGAACCATTGGCGGCGGACGCGTTCTCGATGCCAGTCCGGAGGCGCGCTTGCGCAAGGCTGTCACACTTTCGTGGCTCGAGCAAATCAAGGGCAGTTCTACAGAACAACAAATTGAGCTGCGCGTCGGCCGTCGCAAGACGACTGGGATTACGCTTGATGCTCTCTCGATCGAAACGGGCTTGTCCATAGACGCGGTGCGGCGTCTCATCCATCCTGCGGTGCGACGCGGAAGCCTCCTGTTCGTCACGGACGATCTGCTACTGAGCAGGGAAGGATTGGTAGCTGCCGCCAGCGCGATCATGGCGCGCCTGCAGGTTGGACAACCGACCGCAAAGAGATCTGAGTTGCGCAGCCAGACGAGCCTCAAGGCCGAGATTTTTGAATTCGCGATTCAGTCACTCCTGCGAGAGCAAAAAGTAGAGGTATCCGGCGAGACGGTCTCTATCTACAGGGCGACACGAAATTCTTCGGATGCTGAAAGCGAGCAATTGACAGCGGTGGCTCGAATTTACGAAGCGGCTGGCCTTGCGTCTCCTTCTGTTACTGAACTTGCAGCGAGGCTCAAACTTGGAGAAGCCGAGATCAGGCGACGCGTCACGATTCTCCAGCGCAATATGACCATCGTGCGGATGGGCAATGATGACCTGTTTATCCATTCTGCAGCGCTTCAACAGCTTGCCGCGCAGATTACCGCGCTTCGCGGGAGTGTGATGGATGTTGGCCGATTCAAGCAGATCACCGGACTTTCCCGAAAATATGCGATCCCTTTACTCGAATACCTGGACCGCCAGCACATCACGCGCAAAAAAGGAGATGAGCGCGTGGTGCTCTAGATCCCGATCCTCCCACGGAGGGATGCCATTCGGGCCAGCCCGTGATATATTGCCTGAGAATTCGCTGGGAGAATCCCTTGAATTTGCCTGACCACGAGACCAAGATCGAGCTCATCGAGGATAAAGACGCGACCGGCGAAGTTGCCGAGGTCTACGAACAATGGCGCGCCAAGTCGGGGCGCCAGCAAATGCCCGGTATTTTGAAGTGCTTCAGCCATCGCCCTGACTTTCTTCGCCAGGTGATGCAATTCAGCGACACCGTACATTTTTCTCAGGGACATCTCGACCGGCGAACCAAGGAAGCGATCGCGAGCTGGGTATCATGGCTCAATCGCTGTCCTTATTGACTGGACTCTCATGCATACTTCCTGCGTGTTCAGGGAGCCGAAGAGAGTGCGGTAATAGCAATAGCGAAGGGCAATCTGGAAGAAGCGGGCTTGACCCCTGCGGAACGTGCATTGCTTGACTACGTAACTAAAGTGACAGAAGCGGCCTATCGAACAACGAGCGAGGACGTGCAGGGACTTCGGAATCATGGTTGGACGGAACGGCAGATCGCTGAGGCGGTTTACATCACGGCGATGTTTGCGTTTTTTAATCGAGTTGCCGACGCGTTCGGGATTGCGCCGCAGGGTTACCTTGAGATGAATGGGTTGACGAAGTAGGAGAGGCATGGACGGAACCAAAAAGAGACGTATGCGCAACTGGCTCATCAGTGCCGCGGTGGTCTGTTTTGCGGGCTGGCTTTGTCTTGTGAGTTACGTCAACTGGGCAATGCATCAGTCGCCGGAAGTCTTCGGCCATGTAATGGCCCGGATGCCGATGCCCGCGTATTTTGTGCTTCCGTTCGAGACTCTCTGGATGCGGGCGCGTGGTGGGCAATTGAATGTAGGTGATGCCGCTCCTGATCTGACTGTGAAAAAACTCGAAGACCATAGTCCGACCGAGTTAGCATCGCTCTGGGCGGACAGACCGGTCGTTTTGGTCTTCGGCAGCTATACGTGACCCCCTTTTCGGCGGGAGGTTCCCGCCCTGAATAAACTGGCGGATCAGTACAAGGACAAGATCGGCTTCTACGCCGTGTACATCCTTGAAGCGCACCCCACCGACGTATGGCAGATGCAATCCAACGTGCGCGATAACGTTCTTTTCAGTAGTCCCAAGGATGAGGTAGAACGCGCGTATGTTGCCGGCGCGTGTGTACGCAAGCTGGGCATCAAATTTCCGGCGCTGGTTGACGGTTTCGACAATCGAGTTGAGTCCGCCTACACAGGCTGGCCCGACCGACTCTACCTGGTCGGTAAAGGCGGGCGCGTTCTATACAAGAGCAAGCCCGGCCCCTTCGGCTTTCATCCCGACGACCTTGCGCAGGCCATCACGAAGTCGTTGCCCACGAACTGAATCTGCTCGAGCATGAAATCAGCGTGCTGAAATCTATTACGGCCGCCGCCTTCTAGCGCAGCCCTTTCTCCGCCTTTCGATGGACCAATAAGCCGTCTTAACGGGCGATGCTCGCGATCGGTCCGATTCCGTATCGTCCCGCAAGAGGCTCTTCGTCCAACCCCTATCACTCAGAAAAAGATTGAAGCCTCGTTTTTTGTGAGGTCAATGCTTCGGAGGTTCTTGTGCACACAACGACACTCGGCAGAGTGATAAGCAGATCTCTGCTCGCTGTTCTTTTACTCCTTCCCCGTCTGCATGCTCAACAAGCTGCCAGCGGTAACATCGCAGGAATAGTCACCGATCCCTCTGGCAAGTGTGTCGCTAAGGCCGTGGTTACACTCACCAACGTCGCGCAGGGCACTGTCCGCACCTTTACGACACAGAACGATGGTGTGTTCTCGTTCGCCGCACTCGAGGCGGCTAAATACATACTTTCGGCGACGGCGCCTTCCGGCTTCGCCCCTTGGAATGAAAAGGTCAATCTTGAGGTCGGACAGACGCTGAACATCCCAGCTCATCTCGAAGTTGCCATGAGTCGCACAGACATTCAAGTAACCTCAGATGCACAGTCAGGTGTCAACACCACAAGTTCCGATCTTGGCGGAGTCATTGGTGCACGCCAGATCGAGACGCTGCCGCTGAATGGCCGCAACTATCTTGAACTGGCCTATCTTGTTCCCGGCAATGCTCCCGCACCTAACTTCGATCCCACCAAAGTGAATACGATTGTCGTCTCTTCTGCAGGCCAAGTCGGTCGCGGCGGCAACGTCATGATCGACGGGGCCGACAACAACGACGATGCGGTGGGCGGCTCGCTCGTCAATATCCCCGAAGATGCAGTGCAGGAATTTCAAATTGCCAGCAATCGTTTTTCTGCTGGTCTCGGTCGCTCCGGCTCGACAGTGATCAACGTTGTCACTAAACAGGGGTCCAACAGTCTTCATGGCGGCCTTGCAATCTACGAGCGCGACCACTCTCTTCAGGGACTTCCTGCGACCTATCAGCCAATCCCCGGTCTCTCGCCAACGTTTCATCGACAGCAGTATGCTGCCGATGCCGGCGGTCCGTTTCGTCGGGACAAAGCATGGTGGTTCGTTGCCATGGAAGATCGCCAGCAGCTTGGCGCCGACCTCGTCGGTCAGCGCGACACCGCGAAACAAGTCATCAACCGCGTCTTCGCAACTGCACCTTTGCACGACTTCCTCACCACAGAGCGCCTCGACTGGCAACTTGACGAGCGTGATCGTATCGGCTTCCGCGAGTCTCTCCAACTGGAGGATGATCTAAGTCAAAGCTCACTTGATCGCGCACTGGGGAGCGCCGCTTATCGACAGACCGCCGTCAATCATCTGCAGGGGCTCACCGCGGATTGGGTACATATTTTCACTCCAGCCGTAGTCAATCGTCTCAGCTTCGCTGACAACAACTTCATCAATACAACTTCACCCCTCTCTACAGCGCCGCAGATCACGTACCCTGACCTCGACGACGGAGCCACTTACCGCGTTCCACAGCAAACGCTGCAGTTTCGACTTCAAGGCGATGACACGCTGAGTTGGAGCCGGCACAACCACACCCTCAGCTTTGGCGGAGAAGTGCAGTCCATCGACGCTGACTTTAACCTCGGCGTTTTTCAGCAGGGCAACATCCAGACCGTCGAAGATTTTCCTGACTTCGACCGCAACCAGGATGGCAAAGTCGATGACAATGACTTGCTTTTCGCGGTAGGCCTCCGCAGTTCCACGCCAACGCGTGCTCTCGATCTTCCCAACAATGACAGCTTCCATTTTGCGCTGTTCACCGAAGATGATTGGAAAGTAATTCCGAAGCTCACCCTCAATCTTGGTCTCCGCTGGGAGATGGATACCAATCTCAACAATCTCAGCTGGTATGGCCAACGCAACCCAATCGTGCAGTCGTTCTATCAAGGCAGGCGCCACCGTGACTTCAACAACTGGGCTCCGCGCGTTGGCTTCAACTTTGCGCTCAATCCCGACCTTACCATTCACGGTGGCTACGGAATCTACTACGACCGCATTACGCTCGAAATCATGTCGCTGGAAAAAGGCTTCGACGGCCGGGCGCTTGCTCTGAACGTAACGGCCGGCAATGTCATCACCGACCCGAACGGCGTGCCCGTCTATCTGAATCAGGACGGCACGTTCAAGTCGTATGCGCCCCAGGTCCTCTCCAGTCCTTTCAGCGGGTTTCTGTTCACGGGTGCGGGCGCCACCGGCATCGATATCATTAACAACCGCCTGCGCAACCCAATGGTGCAACAGTTCAATCTCGGTGTTGAGAAGCAGATTGGCCGCGGTTTTCTCGTCAAGGTTGACGGTGTTCACAATCTCGGCACGCGTTTCATCATCGGTCGTCCTGTTGGCACTGTCTACAATCCCGATACGCTAGGCCCCGACAACGTTACCGATCTCGAATCTGCCGTGAATACTAAATACGATGCACTCTGGGTTAGTGCTCGTCAGCGTTTCTCCAAGTACGGAGAGTTCGACGCCGCTTACACACTTGCCAAGGCCTTCAATTACGCTAACGACGATCAGATTCCGTTTGAATATTCACCCATCGATCCGAACAATCTGCAGCGCGAATACGGCCCTCCCCCGAATGATCAGCGCCACCGCCTCGTAATTTCAGGCATGGCTAACCTGCCACTCAAACTGCAGTTCGCACCCATCTGGACCATCGCTTCCGGTGTTCCCATGGATATCCTTCTCCCCGATGGCAGCGAGCGCGTACCTACGCTACAGCGGAATGCCGGCGGACGCGCATTCCATAATGCGCAGCAACTTAACGCGTTTATCGCGGCTACGAATGCTGCCGGCGGCGTATTCGAAGCCAGTGCCAATAGCAGCGTGACACTTCCCTCCGTCAGTCCTCACGCACGGTTCAACGACAGCTTCAATTCTCTCGACTTTCGTCTGGACCGATCCTTCCATCTCGGCGATCGCTACACCATCGCCGTTCTCGGTGAAGCTTTCAACATCTTCAACGTGACTAACATCCTCGGTGTCAGCAATCTGAACTATTCCGGTTTCGCCAACACGCTCTCGCCGGACCCCAACAACCCAAACTTCTCATCGAGTTTTGGCATGCCCGTCTCCACTGCCGGCGGCGTCTTCGGCTCGGGTGGTCCTCGCGCATTTCAACTCGCCGCAAAGCTCAATTTTTAGTTGAGATTTAAGAATGCGGCTCCTTCGTCGGCCAACCGCACAACCCCTGCAGCCTCAGAATTAGCTGCAATTGGACCCAATTTCAACAGGGATGCCGGTTCGGCTCCGCAGCGAGTCGTCGATGAAACTGAATAGTTGGAGAGAGAGTCGTCGTCGTTTTACTGTACCGATGACGACTACATCTTTCCTTCTATGGCGAACAATGTCTCGCCGAAACTTAATCTTGTGCCGGGTGCATGAGTCGAACCTTATGGAGCGCGTGATAGGGCTCGAACCCACAACCTTCGGCTTCGGACGCCGACGCTAAATCCGTTTGAGCTTCACACGCGTGGACTACAACACTGGAGCCGTCCGCGGGACTTCAACCCGCATCTTCATCGTTAGGACCGATACGCTCTTTGCATTGAGCTAGGACGGCGTAGAACATCTGGAGCGCCAGGCAGGACTCGAATCTGCGTGCGGCGGCTTTAGAAGTGCCGTGCCTCATCCATCTCGGCCACTGGCGCATAATTGGTGGAGCCGGTGGGACTTGAACCCACATTGGGATTTCTCCCGCTGATTAAAAGTCAGGTCTCTGCATCCGATTCGAGTACGACTCCAAAGCTGGTGGGTCAGCGGGAAGTCGAATCCCGTCCGAGCAGCTGCAAACCCAGAGTTACACATCGCGGAGCCGCTTCAGCGCAGTCGCCGCGACCAACAGGGAACGGCGACCCATGAAGGTTCAGACGATGGCACGTCTTAAGAGCCGCCTATGCTGCCGTCAAGACCTGTGACCTATTGGTGGAGGTATCGGGAGTTGAACCCGGAGACTCGCGCTTATAAGGCGCGGGCTACATACCGGTAGCAGCTATACCTCCAAATCGTGGTGGCTGCGGTCAGATTCGAACTGACTACTTTGCGCTTAAGGACCGGGGTCCCCGGCGACAGGTCTTCGTCGCTGGGGTGGTGAGACGCCTGCTCATCCGCGTGAGCTTCGCAGCCGCTGGCGAGGGTGGCGGGCTTCGAACCCGCTTCATTCGGCTTTGGAGGCCGACGTTCTACCAGTCTGAACTTCACCCTCATTTTCAAAGATCAATAAAGAACCCCGACCTGAGTCGGGGTCTGGTGCTCATTCGACGCATGCACTCAGACCCTCAAGACGCGGCTCCCCAAATGACCCGCTTGCCGGTCATTCTGACTATGTCGCGTTTGAAGGTCCTAAGCATCATGTCAATTCACCATCAGAACGTTTGCGAAACTACGGTTCAATTTGTGGAGCGTCCGGCAGGACTCGAACCTGCGTGCACTTCGTTCGTAGCGAAGGCCATCAATCCGCTCTGGCACGGACGCTCAAAACTTTGGTCGGGGAACTCAGAATTGAACTGAGTCCACGTGCTCCCAAGGCACGGATGCAACGCATTACACCATTCCCCGATGGTGCCAGCCCAGCGAGTTGAACGCTGCTCTCTCCGTTTTCAGCGGAGCGTATCGACCGCGCATACGCGACTGGCGAAATCTGGTGGACCTAGTCGGCTCTGCCCCGACCGCCTCCGCATTGCAAGTGCGGCGCTCTCCCTGAATGAGCTATAGGCCCGAAACTGTGCCGGGGAATTTCATCCCGGCGATAAGGGTGGCCGGTGGGAGTTGAACCCACAAGAGACATGAGTCACAGTCATGCCCGACGTTCCGATAGTCGGCACGGCCACAGTTGGAGCACCCGGGGTTACTCGAAAACCCATTCTGCTGATTACAGGTCAGCCGCTCTTCCACTTGAGCTACAGGTGCAATCTCGTTGGAGCCGGCAGCAGGGCTTTAACCCGCATCCTTCGCCATACCGAGGCGACACTCTGACAATTGAGCTATGCCGGCTGAACTTCAGTAGTACAGATACTTCCTCCACTTCTCCTCGCCGATTCCTGTCTGGCGCATGAAAGCACGAGAGGTGTGAATCGTCACGCGGCGCGGCTGACGGAGCAACTTCATGCCTGCTTCCGTCGGAGTCCGATCTGCCTTGCGCGCGTTGCAGTCGCGACACGCGGCAACCAGGTTTTCCCACGTGCTCTGTCCGCCTCGAGCGCGAGGAATTACATGCTCCAGTTCCAAGTCGCTGCTCAAGAACTTCTCGCCGCAATACTGGCAAATGTGTCCGTCGCGAATGAGGATGTTCTTCCTCGATAGCGTCTGGATCCGCAGCGGCAAACGCCGATACTGGCGAAGGCGAATGACACAAGGCAATTGCAGGCCGACATGCACATACCGATCGTGTGCCTCTTCGATCACGGCAACACCCTTGATGAGCAACACGAGGGCACGGCGAGCACGTGTAATGTTCACGGGCTCATAGCTCGCATTGAGCACTAGTACTGGCATTGTCATCGCACTCGTCATATAGCCTCTCCTGTGTCTTGGAACTGGCGGCCGGAATCGAACCGGCTTCGTCCTCGTTACGAATGAGGTGCATTACCCTCTCTGCCACGCCAGCAAACACATACTCCTCAATCAAACTCATGGAGCGGCTGGCCGGAGTTGAACCGGCGATCTCCGCGCTGGCGACGCAGCGTCTTACCGCTCGACTACAGCCGCTCATCTTCTGGCTCCGGGAGGGGGATTCGAACTTGAGCCGCTTTGCGGGTGTTGGAATCCGCAGGCGAAATCCTGAGCGAAGCCGAAGGACCCATCCGCGGTTCCAAAGACCACTGTCCTGCCATTAGACGATCCCGGAATATTCATCCTTCACTTTGCTTAGACACACTCCACTTATCCATGCCAGTTACTTCACTGACATAGTGACTAACTGGCTGGCGAGCAAGGCTTCAAACCTTGACTTTCCGCGTTCAGAGCGCGGCGTGTTCCCAGTTACACCACTCGCCACTAATGTTGGCTGCGCAGGCGGGAGTCGAACCCGCATAACCCTGATTAACAGTCAGGTTCTCTGCCAGTTGAGATACCGCGCAATGTTGCCCAGAAACTAAAAAACCCCTGACCTTGTTGAAGGCCGGGGGCTCGAGTCTCCTGAATTGGAGCTATATCTCGCTAGTCCGGCCAGAACACGGTGATACCCTGTCGCGTCAGTTGCGCCCACGCGGTGGGTATAAATCCGTGATTGAGTCGGAGCATCATGACCTAGGTACTTTACCCCGACTTAGTTTCAAAAGTCAAATGCGAACGCTGCAACTATTAGTCACCTATGGATCTTGGGTACTAACATCTCGAACAATTGCGGGCGGCGTGCACGCAGAACGTCGTGCACCATCATTGAAGTTTGGTCACGCCGACCAGAGTTGAACTGGCATTCGCGCCTTGAAGGGACGCTGGCCTAACCGTTAGCCGACGGCGTGATCCGTTGTTGGCGCGGCCGACCGGATTCGAACCGGCATCTGCTCGATCGACAATCGAGAGCTTTCGCCGTTTAAGTTACAGCCGCGCGTGTACAAACTTTTGGTGGGTGTGGAAGGATTCGAACCCTCAATACTCCAAAGAGCCCCGGGGTTACGGCCCGGTGGGGCAACCAGTCGCCCCAACACACCCACATTTAGCGGAGACAGCGCGAGTCGAACGCGCAAGCCCCGAAGGTACGTCCCGCTTCGGACGGGATGGGCTTTCCAATGCCCAACGCTACCCCACCCCCGAGACGAAGACCTGTCGCCAGGGATCTCAATTCTCGGCGGTAGGAGCAGGACTTGAACCTGCACACGCCTTGCAACGTGAGCCTCGACTCCAACGAGGTGCGATACCGTTCCGCTCATCCTACCGACGAAACAAACTGGCGGAGACGATCCGATTCGAACGGATGGTGCCTTTCAAAGGCACTCCGCGTTAGCAGTGCGGCGCCATAGACCACTCGGCCACGTCTCCATGAATCTCTTGGTGGGGATGGAGAGATTTGAACTCTCACGCGCGAAGGCACTGGTTTCTAAGACCAGCGTGTCTCCCACTTCCACCACATCCCCACGACTTACTAACTCCGTATGACCTAGATACACCTCGAGCGATCAGGTTCCTAAGCGCAAACCTGTCGACGAATTGGTGGGCTCCCAGGGACTCGAACCCTGAAGATGTCACAGCTCTTGAGGCTGCTGCGTCTGCCGATTCCGCCAGAAGCCCATAAAGCAAAAGCCCCTCGATTTCTCGAGGGGCTTTTGCGATTCCGTAGATTCTACCTAAATCAGCCGCACCCCTCCATGCCCAGCAAATCGCTGAGTGATTCGGACAGATACGACTTGAATAGGTTCTTCACGAAGACGAGAATAACTCAGTTCCGGTTTAAAGGCAACTAACTTTATGGTTATTACCAGAAGTAAGTAGCGTACTTCCCTTCGATGTGTGTTGCTTCTTTTTGAAAAGTAGGGCATGATGACATTCATGCTGAACCGAGTTCCATCAATGGCGCATCACCAAGCGAAAGACCTCCGGCCTTATTCGCAAGGTGAGGTTGTGTCCCTGCCAGGACTCGATTGGACAAGCGCTTAGCTTTTCCCAAAGCAGACTCTCGAGCCCCTGGCCTGATGGTCGGGGCTTTTTCGTTGGTGTTTGAAAACTGTTGTCGCGATTTGACTCTGACGCGACACAAGCAAGTGAGGAACAACTCAAGTGATACGCATGGAGATTTTCGATAACCAGATTCCTGTGTTCGGTCACGCCGATGATCGTACGCTGAACCAGATTCGCGTCTGCGCACGCACAGCCGACAAGGTCGCACTGATGCCCGACAACCATGTCGGCTACGGTGTGCCCATCGGCGGAGTAGTGGCGTACAAGAATGCGATCAGCCCTACCGGTGTTGGCTATGACATCGGCTGCGGCAACAAGGCCGTGCGTCTTGATATGCCCGGCGTGGAGCTACGTGGGCGCATTGCCAAGATCATGGACGACGTGTGGTCGATCATCAGCTTTGGCGTTGGCCGCAAGAACAACGAAAGGGTAGACCACGCACTCTTCGATGATGTGGCTTGGAAACTGAAGTCGATTTCCTCTCTCAAGGAGATGGCGCGTAACCAGCTTGGCACCGTGGGCAGCGGCAATCACTATGTTGACCTGTTCACAGACGAAGAGGATCGCGTGTGGATTGGTGTGCACTTCGGATCGCGCGGACTTGGTCACAAGACGGCTACGCACTTCTTGAAGGCCGCTGGCGCTTCGGACGGAATGGATGTTGAGCCTTGCGTTCTTTCAACCGATAGCGATCTTGGATCTGAATACCTCGAGGCTATGCGTTTGGCTGGTGATTACGCCTATGCAGGTCGCGACTGGGTCTGCGGCCGCGTTGCCCAGATCCTGGGAGCGCCGATTGTCGAAGAGGTGCACAACCATCACAACTACGCCTGGCGCGAAGAGCACGAAGGCGAGCAATTGTGGGTGGTACGCAAGGGTGCGACGCCGGCCTTTCCGGGCCAGCGTGGATTTGTCGGCGGGACGATGGGTGAGCAGTCGGTCATTCTCGAAGGAGTTGAAAACGAGCATGCCCGTTATTCGCTCTATTCCACCGTGCACGGCGCGGGTCGCGCAATGGGCCGTCGCGAGGCAGCCGGCGTTGTCGACCGCAAGACCGGAGAGGTCAAGCGTGCCGGCAAGGTCACTCCCGAGATGATGCGCACATGGGTGGATCGCGCCGGGATTGAACTGCGCGGTGCTGGGCTCGACGAGTCTCCGGACTGCTACAAGCGTCTCGATGAGGTGCTCGAGGCTGTTGGCGACACGGTGAGAGTCTTGCACCGTCTCACCCCGGTTGGAGTCGCAATGGCAGGAGCAAACGAGTTCGATCCCTATAAGGACTGAACCATTCAGCCAATTGGCCGCGCAGAGTGAAAGTTGCTCTGCGCGACCAGTTCAATAGCAGGCGAATCTGCCATTCTGGCGCTGGAACAGAGGCATCAAGGAACTGCCAGAACCGAATTGAAGAAACGACGCATCAAATCCGGGAGCGTAACGACGCTTTGCCGGTTACAGTAGAAGTCGACAGCAAACATGCCGCACCGGGCCATGCATTGAGACCTGCATTGTCTCCACCGCCTATCTTCCTCGCTTGCGACTCGTGTAAACTCTGAAGCATTCTGTTGACTTCTTAACCTCCCTTGCACCGCGAGGTCCGCTGTATGGTGAGCCCGCGCATTCACCCTGGACGCTGCGGATGGGCAATGCCGCTGGCTCTCATAGCTGCCCTGTTGCCCATGCAACTCGCCAGCCAGACCACTCAGACATTGCCGCCGCCCGGTGGTTTGGCGTCGGGTACGCAGGTTGCGGGTTCGCAACTGTCGCGTGATGAAAATTCCAGTTTGGATCAGCTTCAGGCAGCATTGAATTCTGCAATTACGGCTCGCGATGCTCGAACTGTGGCGAAACTGCAGAATCAGATTGGCGACCTTTGGTTCCGTGCCGGAAACTCCAGCAATTCGCTCGAAGCCTACAACCAAGCTTTGGCGGCAGCAAAACGGGCACAGGATGCGGAGCAAGGCGTGACCGCGCTCAACGGACTGGGAAACCTGGCTCGGAATGCCGGTCAGCTCCAGCAAGCGATGCAGGCCTATCAGCGGGCTCTCGACGTTGCTACCGCGCAAAATGTCACGGCCGGTAAGGCGGAGGCGCTCAATGGCCTCGCGCTCCTCTCTGCCGCTCAGAAACAGCCGGCGAAGGCATTGGACTACGCAAACCAGGCCTTGGAGATCCGGCGCACTCTCGGCGACCACTCCGGCGAGGCGCAGATCCTTGCCGAAATTGCCACCGGCTACAACGCCGCGGGAGATCAAACGAACGCACTCAAATACGCGCAGCAGGCCTACGATGCTTTCCATGCGTCTGGCGACGGGCGCGGCGAGGCCATGGCGCTCATCGGCATGGGCGACATCTATGGCAGTCTCAGAGACAAGAAGGCAATGGACTATTATTCTCGGGCTCTTGCCATTGCCCGCCAATCGAACTTCCCGCGCATACTGGCAACAGCGCTGAACAAGTTGGGTACCGGCGAAAATGCGCTTGGAGAAAACCAGAAAGCGTTGGAAAACTTCAACGAGGCTCTATCGATCTTCCAGCGCTTGAACATGGCCGATGCAAGTGGGCTAACGATGAACAACATCGGCCTTGCCTTGTCCGAACTGGGAGAGAAGGAAAAAGCGATCGGCTACTACAACCAGGCTTTGCCCATTCTGCGCGCCGCGGGCGATCGCAGCGGCGAGGCAACGGTACTGAACGACATGGGGATGGTTTATCAGAGTCTTGGCGACCGGCAGAAGGCGCTCGATTACTACAACCAGGCGCTGCCCATCGTAATGACGAAGGGAGACCGCGCAACGGAAGAGATACTGCTGAACAACATGGGCGCGGCTTACGTTGAACTCGGAGACAAACAAAAGGCCGTCGAAGTTCTGGATCAGGCCATCGCACTGCAAACCGGTGTCGCCAATCGACGTGGCGAAGGCGTTGCACGGGTGAGCGCGGGTATGGCGTATCACAAAATGGGTGACGATCAAAAGGCGCTTGAGTCCATCAACCAGGGCCTCGACATTCTTCGCCAGGTGAGCGATCGACAAAATGAGGCGCGCGCTCACACTGCACTCGCCAGAGTTTACTTCGATAAACGGGACATCGCCGACGCGCGTGCGAATTTGAATCAGGCTTTGCCTCTCGCCCAAGCCGTCAACGATCCCCTCATCTTGTCTCCCATCCTTTACGGCATGATGTGGGTACACAAGGATCAGCCCGCCTTAGCCATCTTCTATGGGAAGCAAGCGGTGAACCTGGTGCAAAAGGTGCGCAGCAATATGCAAGGACTCGACAAATCCCTGCAATCCACTTTTGTTGCGTCCAAGGCGGATTTTTATCACGATCTCGCCGATCTGCTCATAAACCAGGGCCGGCTGCCGGAGGCGCAACAAGTCCTCGACTTGCTCAAGCAGCAGGAATATTCAGACTATGTGCGTGGCGCGCCAACTGACGCGCTGAGTGCGCTGACACTCACCCCGGCAGAACAGAAGGCAGAGCAGGATTACGAGAAGTCAACCGGACTGATTGTGGCAGCGGGCGAACAGTGGGCGGAACTCAAGAGCAACAGCGCGCGCACACCGGAACAAGAGCAGCAATTCCGGCAGCTCTCCGATCAACTCAATGCGGCGAATAGAGCGCTGGACGACTACTATGCAAGGCTTTATGTGCTTTTCGGCAAAGACAGTGCGGCGAATAAGCAACTGGCAGACGTGAAAGGAAACGTGAGCGCCCTTGAAGAGCAGGTCGCGGAATCGCCTCACACCGTTGCGCTCTACACGATGGTGTCCAACGGCTACTACCGAGTGATTCTGATCACCCCGGTAGCGACAGTGGCGCGTGAGTTTGCAATTGCAGACACAGAGTTGAACAAAGATGTGGCGGATTTCGAACGGGTGTTGCGCGACCCGCTAAGCGATCCGAAACCGCAGGCACAGCTTCTGTACAACATCCTGATTGGCCCGGTAAAGACGGAACTCGACCAGGCAAAGGCTGAGACGCTTGTATGGTCACTGGATGGCGTATTGCGCTATATACCGATAGCGGCGCTCTATGACGGGAAGCAATACATGGTAGAGAAGTACAACACCGTGACAATTACGCCTGCCAGTATCTCGCTTCTCGAGGACAAGCCGGATGTCGCCAACCTCAGCGTGGTCGCGATGGGCATAGCCCGCAAGTATGAGGAGGGATTGCCAGCTCTTCCTTCGGTGGCAAACGAACTCCGCGATGTCGCGAGAGACCCGAAGATGCAAGGCGCAAACGGCGCTTTACCGGGAACGATTCTGCTTGACAATCAGTTTACCGAGAAAGCGATGGAGGACCAGCTGAGCGCTAGGCACGGGGTGGTCCACATCGCCAGCCACTTTGTTTTCAAGCCCGGGGACGACAGTCAAAGCTATCTGTTGCTCGCCAGCAAAGACGAAGGAAGCACGGGATTTCATCTGACGGTGGCAGACTTTCGAGATAACAGAAATCTAGCGCTGCGCCATACGGATTTGCTCACGCTTTCCGCCTGCGAGACGGGAATCAGCGGCAATTCTGGCAATGGTCGCGAAGTGGATGGGCTGGGCACGACGGCGCAACTGAAAGGGGCCAAGTCCGTAATCTCATCGTTGTGGGAAGTGAGCGACTCGAGTACCGGCGAACTGATGGCCGACTTTTATCGGCGTTGGTCCTCGGGGAGCGGCAAAACCGCAAAGGTGGAGGCGCTTCGCCAGGCGCAGTTAGATCTGCTGATGGGCAGAATAAAACCAAAATCGGACTTCGCTAATCCCGACGCACTGACAAGCTTTGCGCACCCATTCTACTGGGCTCCATTTGTACTCATGGGAAACTGGAGATAAACAGCGTGCTGAGGTTCCGAACGGCGATGAATTATCGGGTTCTGAGAAACAATAACTTGATGAACAGTGTGATGACCATCAGGCGAACAACAAGTAATGGTTAATTGCTATTAAAGTAAGGAGCAACTTCTATGGGATTGTCACGACGTTCCTTCTTGACTGAGTCTGCAGCAATTGGGATTCTGCCCGCGCTGCTTGCAAATTCCGAACTCGCACACGCCATTTCCACGATTGAAGATCAGCCCTCACAACACCCAACTGCAGGAGAGATGTACTGGAAATCTCTTTACGCCGGCGCAGCGGTTCGTGGCGGTTCCAAAACTCCAAAAGAAGAGCGGGACCCACGGATCGTGCACTACAGCGATAAGTCCGGGCTTCGCTGGGTGGAGGACATCAAGCCAACAGAGTTGCCATCCTTTGACGAAGACGCGGTGGTAACAATGGAACTGAGCGGTTTCCGACCGGGAAAGGGAGACTCCTCAAGGCTGGCGAAAGTGAAGTTCGCGCAGCTGCACCTATCCTGCCAACGCGTGTCTGGCAGCGAGTTTCTCGGACCAATCGTGTGGGCTGCACTGGCCACCATATTCACCGACAAGGCTAGCAAGCTGCCTTCTGAACAGAACCTGAACTGGGGAGCTCTCACGGGGAATCAGACTGCGGCGCAAACTCAATCGAAGAGTAACGGACCCAAGCTGAGCCACATGGTTCTGAATCAAGGTGCCGGCCACCTGAGCGTGAATATCACAAGCACCCCCAGTAACTCGCCTTTGCATAAGCTTCTGGGCGCTATTGTCACCGGGGCTAAAATCATGAGCCCACTGCTTGGTTTTCCTGGTATCACGGTCTCTGCCTTGCAGTCGTTTTACGACTTCTACGGCAAAGTGGAACAAGCAAATCCCGAGAACTTTCTTCTCAACTCGGCGCAAAGAGACGTGGCTGTTACGCAGCAAGGAGCGGACAACAGTCTGATTTCCGCGAACGCTATGCGTTTGATTAGCGGTGATTATGTCTTTGTTCCGAGGTCCCAAGAAGCAGACTTTCAAAAGAATATGGATCAACTAATCGTCCAGAACGGCTATGTTGTGGACCGAAATGCAAAAGGAACGCCGGATGACCGTATCGATCAGGCGATTGATACGGTCACATATGTCACCCTCAATGTGAAAGTCCAGCCAGCTAGCTCCTTCCCAGCTTCGTCAACCGTTACTGACCCACTCTTGGATTCTGTGCCGCAGGGTTCCAGTCCTTCCAGCAAGAAGCCGCCGAAGAAGAAGCCGTAGCGCTTTCGAACCGGCGCAGCAATACCCATCCTTCCCACAGATTCAGCACGGCAAGGATGGGATCGCATGATCCGATCAGATTTGATAATCAATGCCCGGGATATAACTGGAAGCTATTTCTGTTTTGGCTCGAAGATAGTTCGGAACACCGTAATATCTGTCGCGTAGTTCCCATGGGCGCCAACCGGCCCGTCAAGAAACGGTGGAATCTTGAATCCTGAATTTCGTACTGGAATATTCACTACGCGGACCCCGGCAATATCAGGAACACTCCAGGTGAGAAGGTCGCTTGCATCGCTGAACGCAATGATTTGTGGGGCGGGAGCCGAAGGCGATCGGCGCTCTAGATAAGCTTTTCTCATCGTTGCCCAACGCGAAATCCCCAACGCCGGATCGGCCGTCAATTCCGCCGGAGGTGGTGCGCCATCATGCGCGTCTGATTCAAGCGATAGTCTCGCAAGCCCGAGAAGCGCCACCTGGTTTGCCAGGAAATAAAATCCGACCGTATGTTCCGAGAGATAGTCGACTGCGCGCTTCTCATTCGCAGTGATCCGGAAATCCGCAAGCTCAGTCTGACGCGCTCCGAGAATTCCGGTATCCAGAGCGTCCAGGACGAGATAGCTTCCCAGGCTATGAGTGATAAAGAAAGTCGGAGAGCCATTGTCATATGGCTGCGTCGATTCCAAATCGACTCCCGACAACTCCAAAGACTTCATCATCATTTGCCTGATGCCGGATGCCAGGATGTCGCGCATAGGTCCTAATGCCAGAACAGCATCCCCAAAGCCCCAATCCATCAGCCCACTTTTCAGGTTGCGATTCACAACATCCGCATGTCGAGGCTTGCCTTCAATCCCGGCAAGATCCGAACTTGAGAGCCACTGGTATTCCAGAAAGTGTTCCGGACTCGCGGGGTCCGGCTTTGTCTCTTGCGGCCGGCATACATTCAGCAGCCCCTTGGCCGGCCCGGTCAACAACGCGTCACTCTTGATAAGAAACTTGCACTTTACCGCGTATACCAGGGGCCACCAATTCAGCTCGTCCAGAACAATCGTGACTTTCCCGCTGCCAGTGATCTCATAACGGTCGATGAAGGGTGCCGACGCATTCCAATCCTGGCGTGATGTCCAGATCGGATTATTCAGATACAAAAGCGCGGGCCATTTACCATCCATGGCAAAGGCTCCGCTGTCGACATACACGCGGCGTAGGTCGCTTACTGTGCATTTGTGAAGGTACTTGCAAATGCTCTTCCGCAGGGGCATCGAATCTCCGGGCCCGATCTGGTTGATCCCGTGAATGTAAAGAATATGGATCGGAGCGAATGAACCATTCGGGCCCCCTCGCGTGACCGGCAACGCCTTGACAGCCTGCTCGCTTTGAACCAGATCGCCAATTGACTGCGTGTGTGCGAGCTGTTCCGTGGTGGATTGGTTTTGGCACCAAACCAATGGCGACAAGAGTTGAAACACTGTGAGGCACGTGAATATCCAGATTCTGTCAGGCATGATCATGCTTTGAACCCCAGGTTTACGAGATCCGATTTGCTTGCGGGTTGATCAAGATTGAACGACCCGATTCTTTGTGTTCAGTGGCGAGTAGTGTAGCGCAGCCGTAGAAGGAATCAGAATTTCTGTGCAAGTTCCGAATTTTGCTCATCTCCCGCTTGAGGTTTACATCAAGCTGCTCAATAAGACCCGCGCTGTGTCAACACGTTCGTCTCGTGAGCTTCCGGCACCAACGACCATAGCGCGATCCTGGGATATCTGCGGACCACTCCCCGGAGGACCTTTTCCGCGGCGCTCCAGCAGACTCGTCACAGGTCAAGGGAAGTTCTCGGCCGACTATATAAGGATGGGAGGAATATTCACGTCGAACACGTGGTCGGAACTCGGCGGATCGGAATGGCAGCGTCGGCTAAGCGGGTCTTCACCTCTTTTGCCATTTTTGGCGATAATGGAAGATGCCATGTCGAAACAACAATTTCAGACCGAAGTAAACCAGCTACTCCAACTCATCGTCCATTCGCTCTACTCCCATCCGGAGATCTTTCTCCGCGAACTGATTTCCAACTCCTCCGATGCTCTCGACAAGCTCCGCTACCTTACCCTTACAGACGAGAAATACAAAGCTCTCGTCGGCAAGGGTATCGAGCCGCCGCGCATCGACCTGGAACTTGACGAAGCTAACAAGACACTCAGCGTCTCCGACACCGGCATCGGAATGAACGAAGAGGACCTCGTCTCGCACCTCGGCACCATCGCTCGCTCCGGCACCAAGAACTTCCTCGCCCAACTCTCCGGCGATGCACGCAAGGACTCGAACCTCATCGGCCAGTTCGGCGTCGGCTTTTATTCCGTCTTTATGGTCGCCGACAAGGTTGAGGTCGTGTCGCGCAAGGCCGGCGAAGAGAAGACCTTTAAGTGGACCAGCGATGGCAAGACCGGCTTCGACATCGAGGAGGTTCCCGGCGCCGATGCGCGTGATAGCGCTGGAACAAGAGTCCTCATCCATTTCAACGACGAGGGTTCACAGTACGCAAATGGCTGGCGTCTCACCGAGATCGTCAAGAAGTATTCGAATCACATTGAGTTTCCCATTTTCCTCACCCACGACAAAAGCGAGTGGAACGCCGAGAAGAAAGAATCCATCAAGACTCGTACCACCGAGCAAGTCAACGCTGCCAGCGCGATGTGGCAGCGCCCGAAGTCTGATCTGAAAGATGACGACTACAAGGAATTCTACAAATCCATCACCGGCGACTGGGAAGACCCGCTCTTCTGGTTCCACACCCGCGCCGAAGGCACGCTCGAGTACACCACCCTCTTCTACATTCCCGCCAAGGCTCCCCTCGATCTCTACCAGGCCGACTACAAGGGTGGCGTCAAGCTCTACGTCAAACGTGTCTTTATCATGGATGATTCCAAAGATCTACTTCCGCAGTACCTTCGCTTTGTTCGCGGCATCATCGATTCCGAAGATCTGCCGCTCAATGTTTCGCGCGAGATCTTGCAGCAGAACAAGGTGCTCACCAATATCAAGACCGCCAGTGTCAAGAAGATCCTCTCCGAGTTAAAAGCGATCGCCACCAATGATCCCGGGAAATACTTGCAGTTCATCGCCGAGTACAACCGTCCGCTCAAGGAAGGACTCTACGGCGACTTCGCCAACAGGGAGACGCTGCTCGACCTCATTCGCTTCAAGTCCAGTAAGGTCGATGGGCTCACCTCACTCGCCGAAGCTAAGGAGCGCATGCAGCCCGATCAGAAGGCGCTCTACTACATCACCGGCACCTCTGAGTCCATGCTCCGCAATTCTCCGCTGCTTGAGATCTACAAAAAGAAGGGCATTGAGGTCCTACTCCTCGACGACGACATTGACGAGATCGTCTTTTCTTCCATCGCCAAATTCGGCGATATCGATCTGAAAGCCGTCAGCAAGTCCGCCACCTCCGAAGACCTCAAAGACGACTCCGCGCCCGATAAAGCCGAAGAGATCAAGCCTCTGCTTGAAAAGATCAAGGCTACGCTAGGAGACGCGGTCAAAGAAGTTCGCGCTTCATCGCGGCTCGCCGATAGTCCCTCCGTCATCGTTTCCGACGAAGACGAGCCTTCAGCCCGCATGCGCCAGATGATGCAGGCCATGGGCCAAAAAGACCTGCCGGAGCTGAAGCCCACACTCGAGATCAATCCCGATCACGAGATCATTCGAAAGCTCCTCGTAGACACCAGAAACACAAAGGTGGAAGATGCGGCATGGCTGCTCTTCGACCAGGCGCTTCTGCTCGAAGGCGTGCCACTCGAGGACCCAACCACTTTCGTCCAGCGTCTGAACCGAGTGCTCAACGAATCGATCTAAACAGAAATGCAAGCACGAAGCAAAAGCGCGCTGAGGTACCCTGATCGTTGAACGAAAGCCTGCTGTTATATCAATCAGAACGATTGGATATTTTGAGCGATAGAGAGTGCTTCTATCGCTCATGCTCCGGAACCGAGTTGGCCTAACTACACGTGGGATCGCACTAAGCGTCCTCCACAAATCGCGGAACTAGTTTTCGTCCTCGTCATCGGTCTGATCCTTTTCCCTCGCAAGCTGTTTCTTCAGCTTGCCCGCAAGCGCGAGCTCAATGTTGACGCGGAAGCTGACATCGGCAGGGTCCTCGCTGACCTCGTAGCGAGCGAGCGGTTTTCCTTCCCGATCGATGATGAACTTGGTGAAGTTCCAGTGCAGATTTCCTCCGGGAACGCTTGCTTTGGGATCACACAAAAAGGAGTAAAGGGGAATTGTGTTCACACCACGAAGCTTTGCCGGAGCGAATAGCGGAAATCCAACATGAGCGGTGTTGTTGTAGTACTCGCGCAGGGCCGCGGCGTCTTTCAATTCCTTGTCTCCGAAATCTGATGACGGAATGCCGATGACCACAAGGCCCTCGGCAGCGTACTGCTTCTCGAGATCGTTAAGCGCTGCAATCTGATCGCGGTACGTGGATTGGCTGGCGAGATTAACAATGAGCAACACCTTGCCCTTGTAGATGGAGAGCGGAACTGTTTTGCCATTGATATCTACAAGAGAGAAGTCGTGGACCGTCTGCTTCGTGGCTGGCTCATCAGATAACCCTAGCGGTGCGCAAGCAACGGTGATCACTAGAAGGGACGCAGCGAGACGGCGGTGCATGTAGACTCCCTCGAATTTGCGGATCGATCTTTGCATTGTGCCACCGGAGCCGCTCGATAACCTACATTTTTCCGATGGAAGGTCTTTGAGACATACGAAACAAATTGGACCAGGCGCACCAGCCCGGAAATCTCATCCGGACAGAAACTTACCCCGAGGTATGCCCAAGTAAAGATTAGAGTTCCCCGATTCGTTCAAACGTGGCAAACTTCTTGGGTACAACTCTTCGTTGACGATTCGAGACGAAGATCTCCCCGGCCCCGTATTCCACCCGTTATGAGATATCTTCTAGTCCTCGGAAGCACGTGTACTGCTGTGGCTGGCATAGTCCTGTTCGCCGGGATCAAGGTGTCAGCGTCCGACGACCCTCTCGCGCCCGGCACTAATGAGTTTTATGCAAAGCGCGTCGCGCCAATCCTGCAAAGTAACTGTTTGAAGTGTCATGACGACACGGCTAAAGGCGGTTTGCAACTCGATTCATACTCGTTGATCCGTAAAGGCGGACAGGACGGCCCTGTCATTGTTCCGGGAGATCTTGAAGCCAGCATGCTGATTCAGGCGGTTCGCCGTAACGGCGACCTGAAGATGCCGCCAAAGTACGCATTGAAGGACACAGAAGTGGCGGATCTCGAAGCATGGGTGAAGGCAGGTGCCGTGGGCGCCGACCTTCCGCAAACGCCAACGGCCTCCGCGAAAGATTCGTCTAATTCCTCACAAGGTGCAGCTGCTGCAATTGCTGCTTCGCCAACCGTGAAGAATGTTTCAGCTGAAGTTGACACGGACTTCTTTGAGAACAAGGTCCGACCCATCTTCGCCAATAATTGTTACGAGTGCCATGCCGACCAGGCCTCCGGCGGAATGCGGTTGGATTCAAAGGGTGCGTTCGATCAAGGTGGCGGTCGCGGTCCCTTAATCGTGTCGGGGAATCCCGACAAGAGTCTACTGATCCAAGCTGTCAAGCAGACAGGCATGCTCAAGATGCCCAAAGGTGGCAAACTTCGCGACGACGAAGTCGCCATCTTGGAAGCTTGGGTGCAAAAAGGTGCGCCGTGGCCCTCCACCACCTCTGCGATCATCACCTCGATCACTGCAAGGACTGGTGCAATCACCGAAAAGCAGCGCCAGTTCTGGTCGTTTCAGCCGCTCAAATCCGTGCCTCCGCCCCAAGTCCAGGACGCGCGTTTGGCTCATTGGCCTCGCACCGCCATCGACCACTTCATCCTTGCTGGCTTGCACTCATCAGGTCTGGCGCCCGCTCCCGAAGCCGATCGTCGCACCCTGATCCGAAGGGCCACCTATGATTTGACCGGACTTCCGCCCACGCAGGATGAAGTCGACTCATATCTCCGTGATAAATCTGCGAATGCTTGGGAGAAAGTGGTCGATCGTCTTCTCGCTTCACCCCGCTACGGAGAGCGGTGGGGGCGGCATTGGCTAGACGTTGCCCGCTACGCGGAAGATGATGTGCGTGGCCTTGATCCCAAGCAGCGCGGATACATGCCCTTCGCAGGAGCGTTTCGTTATCGCGATTGGGTCATCAAAGCCTTCAACACGGACCTACCCTACGATCGCTTCGTGACGATGCAACTCGCCGGCGACAAACTTCCTTTCAAGGATCAGAACGAACGCCAGGATAACCTGACCGCCACTACGTATCTGGGCGCCGGTCCTTGGGTTTGGGATCAGGCTGAGCCGATTCAAGGCCGTGCCGATGAGCGCAACGAACGCGTAGACGCTGTAACGCGTGGCCTTCTGGGGCTCACCGTTGCCTGTGCTCGCTGCCACAATCACAAATACGATCCCATCCCGCAGAAGGATTACTACAAGGTTGTCAGTATATTTGCGAACTCAACCTACACTGAGTATCCCGTAGTTTCAAAGGTCGCCGTAGACGCCTGGGACAAGAAAAATCTTCAGGCCGCAAAGTTGCGCGCAGACCTGAGAGACTACACAACGGCGGTCGGCAAACAGCTTGCCGAGGCACTCTCGATTCAGACTTCTGATTACATGACTGCGGCCTGGAACGTACTGGGCAAGCCAAAGAAGACAGTGGATGAAGTCTCAGCGAGCAAGCATCTCGATCCCGAAGTCTTGCAGCGCTGGGTTGATTACCTTCCCAAGCAGCATGCTTATCCGTATCTCGACGATTGGAAAGCGATGACGGCCTCGTCCGAGAGTACCGAAGATCAAGCGAGAGCACTCGGTGATGCTTTTCAGAAGCTCGTTCTGCAAGTGCACAGCGAGAATGCCAAGATCGAAGAAGAAAACGATGTTGTCCGCGCCAAGAACGGGGTGCCGAAACACAAGTTGCTCGATGCAAAGCCAAGCGAGTTCGAAACCTTCGATCAGTTTTGTCCCGGTTGCGAACTTGAGCTGAAAGCGCTGCCTACCTTCGAAGCCAAGCTTTACCTCGATCTCTTCGTCACGCAATCCGGAGATATGGAAGAGAAGTTCATCCCGGGCGTAATGTTCTTCACCGGTTGGAGTCTTACGCGAAGACTTGGCCCACAATGGCAAACCTACATCGAAACGCAGCAAAAACACATCGCCGCTCTCGAAAAGGAGCTGAAAGAAGCCGACTATCCCTACGTGCACGGCATGTCAGATAAACCCAAGATCGAGGACGTCAAGCTGAACATTCGCGGGAATCCGCACTCGATGGGAGAGATCGCGCCGCGTGGATTTCTCGCCGTACTGAGTCCTCCCGGCAAACCAGCCTACTCCGATGGAAGTGGTCGCCTGGAGTTTGCTGCTGACATTGCGCAAAATCCGTTGGCTGCGCGCGTGATCGTCAATCGCGTTTGGAAATGGCATTTCGGTACAGGGATTGTGAACACACCGGACAACTTCGGCATTATGGGCGATAAGCCGTCCGATCCAGAACTGCTGGAATTTCTGGCGAAGGAATTTATCGATCACAAACAATCCATCAAATGGCTGCAGCGGCAGATCATGCTCTCTGCCGTTTACCAGACCACCGTGGAGGAGTCACCTGAAGCGCATGACAAGGACGCGGCCAACCGCCTCTATTCACACTTTAACCGCCAACGACTCGACGCCGAGGAGATACGGGACAGCATGTTGTTTGCAGCGGGTGATCTTGATCTCAAACAGACTTTCGGGCCGTCGACCGACTTCTCTTCGGACAATGACCGTCGCACCGTCTTCTGCAAGGTCAGTCGTTACCGTTTAAACAACTACCTGATGGTCTTCGATTTTCCAAATCCAAGTTTCACCGCCGAGCAGCGTTTTTCAAGTAATGTTCCCCTTCAGCAACTGCACTTCATGAACAATCCATTTGTATACAAGCAGGCAGGGGTTTTAGCCGAGCGTGTGCATAGCGAATCGACTGAGGAAGCTCGAATAATCAAGGCGTATCAATATCTGTTCCAGAGAAGGCCCTCGGCGGAAGAATTGCAGGTCGGCCTCAAATTCATGACGACCACGCCCGAGAAGCCCGGCTACACAGTCGAAGGCAAACCAGTGACCGCCTGGAGTGAGTATGCACGGGCGCTCTTCAGCTCCAATGAGTTTCAATTTGTGAATTGATCAGATAAGTACCTCTGATTGAGGAGAAGAGATGATACATAAGCCTTCGGCGAATGCGATCACGAGGCGCGACGCACTCAGAACCATGGGTTGCGGCTTTGGCTATCTGAGTCTCGCCAGTCTGGTCGGACAATCATTGGCGCGAGCCGAGAGTTCGCTCGATCGCCCGTCCTGGATGATTACCGACAAGCCCAAGGCTAAGCACGTCATCTTCCTCTTTATGAACGGTGGCCTGTCGCAGGTCGACAGCTTTGATCCCAAGCCAGCACTTGAGAAGTATCACGGTCAGCCGATGCCGGGGGGTGATCTCCAGCACGAGCGTAAAACAGGCAACCTGATGAGGTCGCCTTTCAGCTTCAAGAAATACGGCAAAAGCGGAATCGAAGTGAGTGAGATCTTCCCTCATCTCGCCGAATGCGTTGACGATATGTGTTTCGTCCGTTCGGTCTACACCGAGATTCCGAATCATGAGCCCGCGCTGCTGATGATGAACACCGGCGCAAATTTCGCGGGTCGTCCGTCGATGGGCTCATGGCTTACCTACGGTCTGGGAACCACGAATAAGAATCTTCCTGGCTTTGTCGTCTTGTGCCCCGACGTCCCCACGACGGTCGGCCCTCCGCTTTGGTCGTCGGCGTTTCTCTCTCCCGTGCATCAGGGTACTTATGTTGCCGACACGATCGATAAATCGGAGTTCGATCCCCTGCAGCTCATTTCCAACATTCACAATGATCGGTTCGATCTGAAGGCCCAGCAGAAGGAGATCGATCTCGTGAAGGAGTTGGATGAGCTGAACGTAAAGTCGACTCCCGGAAGTTCACACGACCCCCAACTCGAGGCGACCATTGGCGCGATGGAGACAGCTTTTCGCATGCAGACAGAAGCGCCCGATGTGTTCGACGTTCGCAAGGAATCCGACGCGACTATCAAGATGTACGGTGAAGGTAGTACTGCCCGCGGTTGCCTCACCGCTGCGCGTCTCATCGAGCGTGGCGTGCGCATGGTCCAGATTTACTACGCCAAGGGCGATCCGTGGGATCACCACTTCGATATTGAAATGCACCGCAAGACGGGCCGCGACTCTGATCAACCCTTCGCAGCGTTGATTAAGGACTTGAAAGCGCGTGGGCTCTTCGATGAAACCATCATTGTGGCAGGCTCGGAATTTGGGCGCACTCCAGTGGTCGAGGTTGGGAGTGCCTTCATGGGTGGACAGACACACAATGGCCGGGATCACAATCCACACGGATTTACGATGTGGCTAGCTGGTGGTGGATTCAAGCAGGGCTTTACCTACGGTGCCACCGACGATTTTGGCTGGAAGGCGGTCGAGAATCCTGTGCACGTCCACGACATTCACGCGACGATTCTTTATCAGCTCGGCATCGACCACACAAAGCTCACCTATCACTACAGCGGGCGCGACTATCGACTGACGGACCTGGCAGGCAACGTGGTCCACGATCTGATCGCCTGATTCGGAGTCGACTGCGCACCTATAAACCGCCGGCCTCTACGAGCATCGCTTACTGCATATCCAAGAAATCGGCATTTCGCAAGCGTTCTCCGAGAATGCCACCTACAAACCACACAAAACAAACAGCCGGATCTTTCCGTTCCGGCTGTTCCTGAAGGTGTGCGTTGTGGGATATCAAACGTTGACCTGACCGGTCGTTCTGAAAGTTACGAGCGGGTTTAAACCTATGCTTTCATTTGATCTTCTGAAGTGGGATGAGAGTATTATCAGGCTCAATTAGCGGGCCCAGTTACGATCTGGGGCGGCCACCCGGCTCTGCCTGGAATTCTAAGAACGATCACGGAAGTGTAACGCATAATGGGTGAATCGGCGGCTACGAACGCATATCCCGCAGGCTCGATAAGAACCACTCTCCTGCGGGCCCTTGTCTTTGCGTTTATGCTGAGCTCTGCATGGACCCCAGCAGCCTGCGGCCAGGAGGCTGGTGCTGGCATCATCACCTCCCTCCATGTCATCCGCACTCTAACCAAAGATCAGGCCCGAGGCGGCCTGCCAGTTGCCTTTGAGGCCACGGTCACCTATTACAACAAAAATGACGTCGACCTCTTTGTTCAAGATGGCGACGATGCAATCTATGTCGAGACGAAAGCGTTTCAGGACTTAAATCCCGGCGACCGGGTGCTGATACGAGGACAAGCGCGGGATAGTTTTACCCCAGACGTTGTCAGCACCAGCATATCCGTTCTTCGGCATGGTCCACTTCCCAAGCCAGTGGTCGCTGACTTTCAACAGCTGATTCGTGCGGAGCGCGATTGCATGCTCGTTTCCGTCCGAGCCACGGTTCGCAGTGCCGACATCGTCAATTTTGGAAACATGCATGGCATTTACCTGAAGTTGCTGATGGATGGCGGACCAATTGACGCAACAGTCGTGGAAACCGACGTGACTAAGTTGAAGGGAGTACTGGACGCCGAGGTTCAAGTCACGGGAGTGGTATCAGGGAAGTTCGACAGCAAAATGCAACTGATTGGAATACTCCTTGAAGTTCCTTCGATTGCAGACATGAAGATATTGAAGCCTGCCGAAAGAAGCCCTGATTCTCTCCCTATCACACCGATGGACAAGGTGCTATCAAGTTCCTACGTCCGCGATGTGTCGCAGAGAGTTCGAGTGAAAGGAACGCTCACCTACTATCAGCCAGGTTCTGGAGCCGTTTTGCAGAATGGCGCCAAAAGCTTATGGATATCGACGCGCTCCAGTGTTCCGTTGCGGATTGGAGATTTGGTAGACGCGACCGGATTTCCTGACGCCCACGAAGGATTTCTCGGACTCACTGATGGCAAGATTCAAGACACGAATATCTTCGAGCCGATCCAGCCCCAACCCTCTACCTGGCGTCAACTGGCTACGTGGAACAGCGGTGACCCCGATGGCCATCAAAGTGACTTAGTATCCTTCGAGGGGCAGCTTGTGACTGCGGTCCGAGAGGGCTCGCAGGATGAATTTGTTCTCACCTCAAACGGCAAACTTTTCACAGCGGTTTATCGCCATCCGCCGATCGACAGAGATCTTCGTCCGATGATCCAGATTCCGGTTGGGACAAGAATCCGCGTCACCGGCATCTGCATGGCTGTTCAAGCAAATTCAATCGATCCTACTGAGCAGGAAGTCCCATTCAACATCTTGCTTAGATCCTTCGACGACATCTCCGTCATCGCGGGCCCTTCACTGTTGAGCGTTCGCAATCTCATCTTTTTGGTGGGCCTACTTCTTGTGCTGCTGTTTGCGGCGGGCGCAAGGGGCTGGGTCATTGAACGAAAAGTACGCCGGGAAAATGCTTCGATGGCGTATATTGAGCGGCGGAGAAGTCGCATTCTTGAAGACATTAACGGCTCGCGCCCTCTGGCTGAGATCATTGAGCAAATTACAGAGCTGGTTTCATTCAGGCTGCATGGTGCGCCGTGCTGGTGCAGAGTCGTCGACGGCGCACAACTTGGGAATTGCCCGCCAAAACTCGATGCATTCCGCATCGTTCACGAGGTGATCCAAGCTCGCACCGGGTCGCCGCTCGGAAACATGTATGCCGCGTTCGATCCACTCACCAAACAACGGACCTTTGAGCGTGAAACTCTCCTAGCGGCTGCAGCTCTGACTAGCCTTGCTATTGAAACCAGGCGCCTCTACACCGACTTGGTTCGCCGCTCCGAGTTCGATCTACTCACCGACATTCACAACCGATTCTCGTTGGAGAGCTACCTGGAAAGCCAGATCGAAGAGGCGCGCCAGAATGCAACGATCTTTGGGTTGGTTTACATCGATCTCAACGACTTCAAACAGGTGAACGATATTTTCGGGCACCAGGTCGGGGATCTCTATCTGCAGGAAGTCGCCCACCGCATGAAACATCAGTTGCGTGGCGCCGACATGCTGGCTCGACTCGGTGGCGACGAATTTGCCGTCCTTCTGCCTAAAATCCGCAATCGCGCCGAGGTAGAAGAGATCGCGAATCGGCTCGAGCGCTCTCTCGACGAGCCGTTTGCGGCTGAAGGCTACGTCGTCCATGGTTCAGCCAGTATCGGAATTGCCCTCTACCCAGAGGACGGTTCTACCAAAGATAGTATTCTGAGCGCCGCCGATGCCGCCATGTACGTGAACAAGCACATCCGTCGAGAAAAGAAACTGGCTCAAGCAGACCACCAATAATCCCCATGCGTCCTCGAAGGCTTGCAGCTGTGGTTGACACTGGCCGTGTCCGATCATCGAGTTTCCAACAACGCACACCTTATGGAACAGCCGGCACGGTGAGATCCGGCTGTTCCATAATGTGTGCGTTATGGTAGGGCCTCAACAGCTCAATGGGTGCCTTCTCGATTTCGCGTCAAGCGAGAATCTTTCCTGAGTTGAGACCCGTCTATCCCGAGCCGTTGTCCGTGGTTACTCATGGATTTCCGGATCGCAGCGAAC
Organism: Telmatobacter sp. DSM 110680; assembly: GCF_039994875.1. Taxonomy (GTDB): domain Bacteria; phylum Acidobacteriota; class Terriglobia; order Terriglobales; family Acidobacteriaceae; genus Telmatobacter. Next base: position 1,251,466 of record NZ_CP121196.1, read on the forward strand.
GGGATGGCGCGAACTTGGCTCGCTGCGATCCATACGATGGACCCTTCTACGGCCCCATGTTCACTACTTGATGGAAGCCATTTCCGGGGTCGAGGTTCGAGTTGATCTTCACCCCCTGGCCATTCATGTAGTAGTTGGCCTTGGGGCCGCTGAAGGCCTGGAACTGGGTGCCGGTTTGCGGATCATAGAGGTTTGTGATTCCGGTGAGGATGTTGCCGAAGCTCGTCACCTGGTCTGCCTGCTGGTGCATCCGGCTTTCAAAACCGGCCACCTGTTGGTTCATGGCCGCAGTACGTTCCTGGTGATACTGCGCCATCTGCTGCATGAATCTTTGGAACTCCCCCTGCATCTGTCCCAGGCCGATCTGGGTCATCTGTTCCTGGTGGGTCTTCCACTGGGGCGTTTCCTGCCAGCTGTCGATCATATGTTGGGTCATGCTCCGGGCCTGCTGCAATTTGTCCGGAGTGGCCAGTACCGTGATGAGGACATCGACCATCCACAAGCCATCATGGCCATGGATCGCGGTGACCGCGTAGGTATTGGCGATGCGTGGACCGTCGGAGCTGTTGCAATTGAATGCGAGGGAGGCATCCGTGATGCGTACCGGCGTGTCGATTTCATGCCAAGCCGGTGGCATGGTCGGCGTCCAATCCGATTGGATGGGCATCAGGGTCGTACAGACCGAAGCAAAGCGACGCTTCGTATACGACTCACCGTAGGGCTTCGCTTCCTGGTAGTTGTCTACTACCATCTGGAACATGTTGGGCCGGATGGCGGGATGTCCTGCGGGTCCCGAGTGTGGACCAGGAAGCACGTACGGCGGGACGTCAGGATCGCTGATGCGAATGATCACCTTGCCGTCGAGCGAGCGGATGTCCATCATCCAGCGCACGTCGAAGTAGCCAAAGCGGTACATTCCACCTTCCACCTGCCAGCCCACTGGAACATCCATCGAGAATGCCCCTTCGGCGTTATCGGTATAGCGAACCCATGTAGGACTAGCTCCCGTCGGCTGTTGCTCCTGGGTCTTGTTGACGGTTTGCTGACCGAACGTGGTTTGGGCACCGACGACGGTCGGTTTCTGCTGCGCGGCCTTGGTGATGGTCTGCTGGCCGATTGTGATCTGGGAGCCGCTCGCCGCATGGCATCCGGTGCCGGCCAGTAGCACGGCTAGTACTGAAACTGCGATCCGATTGTTCGTCATTGCCATTCTCCTTTTCGCGATGTTCTAGTCGGTTGGCTATTGCTGGGCCTGCTGCTCGGTGTGCGGCTTGGGCCGCCGGAATGCATTCTGAACCAGCGCGAGGGTGGGACCCGGATGAGTGAGCGCACTGACTCTCGACGTTGCTTCGAGGGTCTTCGTATCCCAAAGATCGTGGTTGTCGACCGCGAGATTCACGAGCTGTTCCAGATAGGCTTTGAGCTTCTTTTCGCTCATGTCGCTATTCGGCACCGGCGAGGATATTCGCAACGAGTTACCGCCGATCGAGAAGAATACCGGCCCTAGGTCCGTGTTCTTCTTGAGCAGGTTCGACATCGCGGTAGGCGAGAGCCGTGACGGAAGCTCCACCAGGTTCAGAGCCAACCAGATCACGTTGCCGTTGGGCGAGAGGCTGACCATAACGCTGCTTTTCCAAGAGTCGTGACCGCACTGGACTGTGTAATAGGTGTTGCCATTGTCGTTTACAGTGTTCTTTCCATAGGACGTCAGGGCGTCTCCAACTTGCTGTATGTTGAAACGGCCTGACTGTGCCTGGGACGCCGTGCTCAAGATTCCCGCGGCAAGGACGACCACGAATCCGTTGCGTAGGAAACTGAAGGCCCGCGTGTTCGAGTGATGCAGATTTGAACGAAACATTTGATTACCCTCCACTTTTCGTTGACTCTGATTTCGGATACCTGACCCGCCCCGTCCTGAATTCGACTCTGTGCTATCCTTGGCGCACTTGGTCAACCTGACATCCGTCCCCGGGCTTGGCCTGACCGATATGCGAATAAAACCGCATCCTGATTTTTAAAGTCCTTAATAAACCCTTAATTAGCCCTAAAACCGCTTCGGCAGCCCTATGAGTCGACCGGAAGATGTCACTTGGGAATTCGGATCGTTTCGGCTCGACACCGCGCAACGCCTCCTGTTTCGCGATGGAGAGCTTATTCCGCTGTCGAGAAAAGCCGTTGAGATCCTCATCGTCCTCGTGGAGCACCAAGCCCAGCTCGTCGAAAAAGAAGAGCTTATGCGCACGGTCTGGCCTGACGCGTTCGTGGAGGAGTCCAATGTTGCCGTTCACATTTCACAATTGCGCAAGACACTCAGCGCAGAGGACGGGTATCGCATAGACACCATCCCCCGCCGCGGATATCGTTTCGTCGGGACAGTCTCGCGCGCCGGATCCGGATCCAAAGGAGCTGAACCGGTCGCCCAGCCTTCGGCAACTGTTGCCGGGGCGGCCGCGTCTCAGCTTTTTCAAGAATCTCCTAATCGTCTGCCTGCAACTTCCCAGCCTCTCTCGGCCCCGAAAACTCCCCGTGGGGCAGCCGAGGCCTGGCTCTTCGGCGTCGCGACTGCGATGCTGCTTGTCGCAGGGTTTTTTGTCGTCCGTCACTATCACGCCAACCATTCAGTTGCGACTCCACCTGCGACCTCGTCGGCACCGGTTGCGAAGTATGCCATCTTCCTCTCCGAAGTCGCCAACAATACCGGTGACCCAGTCTTCGATATCACCCTGCACGAAGCCATCGCGACCGAACTGGAACAGTCCCCCTATTTCACGCTCATCCCCGAAGCTCGTCTCCAGCAATCCCTAAAGTTGATGGGCAAGCCGCCGGATACCCCAATGACCGCTGAGTTGGCACGGGAACTATGTCAGAGGAATGACGGAGAGGCAGTCGTGAACGGCTGGATCGCCAAGCTCGGCGCGCAATACGTAATTGGCGTCCGGGCCGTAAACTGCCGCACGGGCGACCACCTGTCAGATCTCCAGACCACGGCCGGTGGAAAAGAACTTGTGCTGAAAGCGCTAGGAGACATCACGGGCCAACTGCGAGCTCGTCTTGGGGAAGCGCTCAGTACGGTCCAGAAGTTCGACACTCCGATCGAGGAAGCGACCACCTCTTCCCTTGAAGCGCTCCAGGCCTACAGCATCGGTCGGCAGATGATGGTTCAAAAGGGGGAGTCCGCCGCCGGCATTCCTTCCTTCGAGAAGGCAATCCGACTCGATCCTTCCTTTGCCATTGCCTATGCTGCGTTGGGCAATGCCTACTCAAATCTGGGCGACACTGGTAAGGCAGCCGACAACATCCGCAAGGCCTACGAACTCCGCGCGCACGTCAGTGAGCATGAACGGCTCTATATCGAGTCGCACTACTATCAGTTCGTAACCGGAGATGTCGAGAAGGCGAGCCAAGTCTACGAAACCTGGGCCGCAACATACCCGAATGATGAAGCTCCGCGCACCAACCTTGCTGCAATCTACAGTGAGATGGGCAAATTCGACAGGAGTCTTGAACTCGCTCGCGAAGCCGTGAGCATCTCCGCCCACGACGGGCAGACCTACGCGAACCTAGCTAACGCGTACATCTACATGAACAAACCTGATCAAGCCAGTGCCGTGGCACACCAGGCACAGTCTGAGAGTCGCGATTCGTCCACGCTTCGCCTTTATCTCTACGACGCTGCCTATCTTCAGCACGACGAGGCCGAAATGCAACGCCAGTTGAACTGGGCCTCCGGCGAACCTGGAATCGAAGACGCCTTCCTCGATAACCAGGCGAGTGCCCTCGCAGCTTCCGGCCAGCTTCAGCAAGCGCGCGATCTGACGGAGCGAGCGGTCGGGGCAGCGAAACGAGCCGGTGAAATGGGGACCGCCGCAGGTTACGAAATCAACGAGGCACAGCGTGAGGCATTCTTCGGCAACGACGTGCAGGCCAGGAAAGCCGCCGACTCTGCACTAGCTTTCGCGAAAGATCGCGATACTCAATGTGGGGCGGCGGTCGTCTTCGGGATCAGTGGCGACCTCAATCGCGTACGAGCGATCGCTACCCAACTTGACCGGGACTATCCCGACGATACATTCGTGCAGTACCTTTTTCTCCCCATGATCCGCGCCACCGCCGCGATCAGATCAAAGGATCCGGGCCTTGCCATCAAATCACTCGAGTCTGCAGACGCATATGAACTTGGTGTCGAAGGCGAACTGCTGCCGGTCTACATCAAGGGCCTTGCCGATCTGCAGGCTGGTGACGCTCAAAAAGCTGAAGTTGAATTCCAGAAAATCATTGACCATCCTGGCGTCGTACTCAACTCGCCCATTGGTCCTCTGGCACGACTACAGATAGCACGCGCATACGCCGCAGAAGGAAAATTCGCGCAGGCCAGAAACGCCTATGACGAATTTTTCACCAAATGGAAGAATGCCGATGCAAATATTCCCGTCCTGCAGGAAGCGATCCAAGAGTACTCCGGTCGATGGGGAGGCCAAACACCCGCTACCCATCCCTCAACCCAAACGAACTCACATTGAAGATGCAATAAGGGATCGCGGACACGTTTGCAGACTGACGAAGAACAAATCACGCGGATCATATCTGTTTCTTTTTTCGATCGATCTCAACAAGAGTCCTTGTTGGCACCAGCCTGTCTCGAAACCCACACCTTATGGGAAAGCCGGATCGGTGAGATCCGGCTGTTTGCTTTGTGTGGTTTTGTATTCCGCAATGGACTCGCAACGCAACCCAGACAGAACGGAGTTGACGTAAAAGTCGCCCAGGAGCTGCTTCGGCATGCCATCAGCAGGATCGCCCCGGTTGTTTATCAGCGGTAGGTATCGGAGGAGCGGCGCGCCTCACAAGCATTAGGGTTACACAATCTGATAATCGGCCCCGAAAATCAAACAATAAAGCACCATGATTTGGAGGAGAAAGATGAGTTCGTACTTGGAACCGCTTGATCTTAAGGCACGACTGGATGGGTTGGGATCTAATCTTGGTCACGACTGGATTCGAACCAGCGACCTCTTCCGTGTCAACTAGCTCCCATTTTGTAACTCATTGAAACTAAAGCGCACTGATGGCTCAGAAAGCGTTTACAAGCACCCATTTTTAGGCAATCGAACCATGATCGAACCATGTTTTCGAGCAGAAAGAAGAGGTCAGCGTCGAAAAAAGAAGAGGTCGTGCCTGATCAAACCCACAATGATGTTTCCGTTGGAAGCGAGTGTGTGCCGTCATCTTTGGGCGGAAGCCTCACGTTGTATCAATCAAATAACCCCACAGTGTGAGCGAAAGAGAGTGAGAGCCAATGCTGCAAATTCCTACCTTCCACGAGCCGGATCTTCCGGGAGGAGTTTGAGCCAAAAGCTGTCGGGTGCTTTTGTCGTCGTAAATCCTCCCATCTCAAATGCAAGGCAAGCAAAGCTTCGGTTGATGACCAAACTGCCGAGGGGAGGCTATAACTAAGCTCCCTTAGAGACGACCGGAGGATCGACGACGATTCCACCTTCGCCGGTGACAATGTACGCGGTATAGCTACACCGTTGCATGGCAGCATTGTTGCCAAAGACAGCCAAGGCAAGAGTGATTTGCGCCTGGGAGCTTCCGGGATTAGCGGTCACCGTGGCCGAATCCACCGCGTATCCGATGGGCGGCGGAATTAATGATCCGGGAATCTCGAAGCTGATCAGGTTCGGGTTACCGTTACCGTCCGTTATCGAAAAGCTCTCACTGCTGCTGGGGGTGCTTTGAACGTTTTTGAGGGGTGTCCAAAACGAAGCAGGATTCCCCAACGCCATGCCACTGACGAAGCTGCTGCCGGCGGCGAAAGTGGGACCTACAGGAAACGTGAGCGTATCGCGTGTCCAATCGTGAGGGTTCGTTCCTTCAAGATCGAAAACAGCGACTCCGGTTTCGATATAAATCGTGAGTGTCTTCCGCAACACTACCGGGCCTGCACTCGTGCCGCCCGGAAATTGAATCAGCGAAGAATTCTTTGAGATGAGCGTGACCATGGTGATCCTTTCGAGGGTTGTCGTGCATGCGATCCTTGTCTCTGAGTCTGAGACTCCGGAGACTACTAGGACCGGGATTGCTTCGACGAAGCAAAGATTCGACCAGTTCTTTCTTAACGAACTTTGGATCAGAGATAACCCAACTACGGTGCGAAGGTGCTGCCGTTCCAAGTCCAGCTCAGCATGGCAGCGAGGGCGGAACTGGCTATTTGATCCTGTCGATAGAGCAGCGAAAGTTCATCGCCTAGTTGTGTGTGGCCAGTTATCAATCCGGTTGTGTTGTAGAGTGAGGCCCACGCTAACGAGGTGCTGTTTGCGGGCACCGGAAATGGCTGAGCAGAGTAATAACCAGCTGCGCTGAGAATGGGGGCAATTGGCACCGACTGATACTGACTGAGAGGAATGATGGTCTGCGTGGTTGGTGTGCACTGAACGGCATTTACGTCAGCTGCAGGGACTTGGAACGTGGCTGCATTCAGCACTTGTGATACCAGAGCGAAATTGATCGACGTTCCGGAGGGAGCGAGCAGTGCAATCGGATCGCCCGACGGATTGATAAGTCCCGCGGCAGGCGAGATGTTCAGTATGCGTCCTAAATAGAAGAGCAGATTGTTGGGTATGGTCGAGCCAGTGCCACCGGGCGGCAGCATGATTACAGACGGGCTTACCATCGGCAACGTTGCCCCGTAGCTGTGGAGTGTCTTGAGCGCTGACTGCACCGCGGAGACGAAGTCGCTGCGCACCAGCACAGTGAGCGGGAAGCTGTGTTGTGCCGCAACCGGTGGCCGATCATTGGGAATTGCAACCATGGAAAGAGGCTGCGTGTTGGTGATCCAGCCGAGGGGTTGCGCCGGGCCTGCAACGCCGAGGATTCCGGCGAGGGTTTGCTCACGCATCGTATTTTCTTTCAGCGTACTGAGCAGGTTGATATAGCCGCCGATCTCTGAGATGTTACGCGGCGGCGGAATACGCGAGCCCACAACGTCACCCTCAAGAGCCATTCGACGCAGTAACATGTTCTGCGCTTCGATGGCGTCGGGAGATGTAGCGGTCTGTGCCATGGTGAGGAGAGACTGAACGATCTGCGTTGTCAGCGCGGGATCAACATAATAGGGCAGATTGCTGGGAGCGGCGCTGCCGCCTCCGCCCGCCATCAAGGTGCCAACACCGAAGCCGGCTCCGGTGCCCGCGCTCCCGCCAAGCCCGGTCTTGCCGTCGGGAACTGGAACTCTTCCGAGAGGTATGTAGTCGCCTGAGGGCGTTGGAGTGCTGGAAGCCGGCGGATTCGTGGCGCCGCCCGGAGATGCAGGCTTCGCCGGTCCGGAGGGCGGCGGCGTTTGCGATCCGTCACCCGTCGTATCTCCAGGAGCCGCGGGTTTGTTCGGGGGATTTGTTGCAGGTGGATTCGCCGCCGGATCTTTCGCTGGCGTGTTGGCCGGAGGGTCCTTTGCCGGCGACGGAGAACTTGGGTCAGCGGTGTTCTTGTTTGGTGCAGGAGTAGATGGCGCAGGCGAACCCGTCGCCGGGGCAGGGGAGGGGCTGGTTGAAGGAGGAGAAGCCGGAGCGGCTGCGGGAGCGGCGGTATAAGTATAGCCGCCAAATTCCACGTATAGAGTGCTTCCAGCGGAATTGAGCAGCGAGATGTCAGCAGTTCCTGGATTACTGCTGGGTGGAGTAGTCACTTGGATCTGGGTGTCACTCGTCGCGGAGAAGGTTGAAGCGGGCGTGTCGTTGAACAGTACGCTAGCAACCTGCGTCAAACCGGATCCATGAATAGTGACCTGTTGTCCTCCAGTTACTACCCCGGAAGCGGGATAAATCGAAGTCACATTGATGGTGTATTCGAATGCGTCAAACCAGATCGCATTTCCGTTGGGCGTTTGGACAGTGATGTCGGTGTTGCCCAGAGTGGACGAGGGCGGGCTCACAGCCAGGATCAGGCTATCGCTCACGGAAGGGAGATCAAGGGCAGCGGTATTGCCAAAGAGCACTTTCGTGACCGAGCTCAAGCCGGAGCCGGCAATGGAGACTTGAGTCCCTCCGCTGGAGGGACCGGTGCTCGGAGCAATAGAAGTGATATCCGGCGCATTCATAAGTGACCTTTCGCTGTTCTGTTGCTTTGTTTACAAGAGTGCGATGAGTGGTGCGATTTCGCTTAAGACGCCAGCTGCCCCGCTCGCCGCACCTGCGTCTCCGGCTGCCGCCGCACCACCACCGGCTGCAGCACCTCCGCCTGCGGCCGCGCCACTCGCACCCGCTGCACCGCCGGCAGCATCACCTGCAGCTCCGGCCGCACCCGCACCTTGCGTGGCACCGCCAGCCGCATTCGCTGCGGGAGCCGCATTTCCGGCGGCATTGGCTCCAGCCGGCGTCTTACCTGCGGCAGGCGTTGCAGCTTTCTGGCCGGCACCGGACGTCGCCGGTGTGGCGGGAGTGCTGGGAGTGCCACCCTTTGCCCCTTGAGCACCACCAGCGGCTTGGCTTCCAGCTCCCATCGCAGCCTTAGCCAGATCGGTGATTGAGTTCATGGATTGGACGGCCATGGTCTGGGAGGTTTTCAGAGCGTCGGATCGTGCCGAATTTGCCAGGGTCTGCCCGTTTTGCATGAGGGTCGAAAGCTGTGATTGACCGGTAAAATTCGGGCTGAAGTCTTGTTGACTCGCTGCCTGCTGTCCCATCGCCGAGAGGAGACTCGTATTTGGCTGCGGAGCGGTGATGATGCTGTTGATCAATGGCGGAAGGTTAGTCAGCGAGTTCGGCGCTGTTACTCCCGTGGTCAACGACGGCGCCGTCGTCGGCAATTGAACCATGCCAATTCCAGGTGCCGTGTCAGAAGGCGCATCCTGCCAGTTCCAGAAGCGCGTGAGATCAATCTTCTCTGCGGAAGCGCAATGACCCAATACGGCCTCACCAAGTACACCGCGCGTTGGCAGTGCAACAGTGGATTGGGGAGCTATAAACGCGTCCTGCTGGTAGTCAAGAATTGCCTGTTGCAGTTGACTTGGATTGATACCGAGTTGTTCAGCCAAGTCCTGCGGAATAATAAACGGCATCATTAGCGAGTTTCCGAAAGTGCCGAGGATAACGTTCTGCACGCAATTCATCAGGGGAATCATCTGGCTTGAGTCGGCGAGGC